>NZ_JACMTR010000002.1:2257500-2578302 GCF_014267175.1 Pseudonocardia sp. C8 | reverse complement strand
CGATCCGGCACGGTTCCGGGCCGAGGCTCCCCGGTGGATCCGGCTGCCGGTGGGCGGGCCCGGTGCCGCGACCCGGCGGGCCCCCGGCTGACGGGCGCACCGGGGTCAGCGGGTCGGGAAGTCGTCGGCGATGCTCGCGGCGATCTCCAGGAACGCGGTGCGGGTCGGCTCGCGCAGCGAATCGAGGTCGATCCGGCCGCCCGCGGACAGGTGCGGGTCCATCGGCACGGAGTGCACCGCGCGGCACCGCTGGGCGAAGTGGTCGAACACGGCGTCGCCGTCGACCTCGGGGCTGGCCCGGTCCTGGGACAGCACGACGATCGCGTTCTCCACGTGCCGCTGGTAACCGTGTGCGGCCAGCCAGTCCAGCGTCTTGCTGGCCCGGCTGGCCCCGTCCACCGTGGGCGCGCCGACCACGACCAGCGCGTCGGCCAGCGCGAGCGTGCCCTCCATCGCGGAGTGCACCAGGCCGGTGCCCGAGTCGGTGAGCAGGATGTTGCAGAACCGGGAGAGCACCGCGCAGACCTTGGCGTACTCGTCGCGGTTGAACGCCTCGCTCATCGCCGGGTCCTGGTCGCTGGCCAGGACCTGCAGCCGCCCGGCGAGGCTGGTGTAGCGGCTCATCGCGGTCAGCGAGTCGATGTCGTCGATCTTCTCGATCATCTGGCGGACCGTGACGTGGGTCTCGCCGGTCAGCCGGTCGGCCAGCGTGCCGGCGTCCGGGTTCGCGTCCAGCGCGACCACCCGGTCACCGCGGTGCTCGGCCAGGGTCAGCCCGAGGCAGGCCGTGACGGTCGTCTTGCCGACCCCGCCCTTGATCGAGGAGACGGCGATGCGGTGCGGCCCGGGCAGCTGCCGCCGGATCCGGCGCAGCAGCGCGTTGCGGTCGGCCTCGGCGACGCTGATGCCGGGGTTGTAGCGCCCACCGGTGGCCGAGTAGATCGCCTTGCGCCAGCCGCGCCGGGGACGCTCGGCCGTCCGCCGCATGATGCTGTCGTGGGTGATCTCCTCGGCGGATCCGCTCGGGGCGAGCGGGCCCGCGGTGGTCGGGGCGGTCCTGCCCTCGGAGGCGGTCATCGGTCGGTTCCCTCCTGCTGCGCGGTCGACGGTCGGGGTGGCACGGCGGCCGGGTCAGGGCGGTGCCGGGACGGAGGCCATGACCGTGCCGGCCACCAGGGCGACCACGGTCACCATCAGGATCGTCGTGGCGATCGCGCGCTTCGACGACCGGGCCGCCCGGCGGATCCTCGTCCTGGCCCGCCGGCTCATCGGGCGAGCCCGTCGACGACGAGTGCGCCCAGCTCGAGGAAGGCGTCGCGGGTGCCGTCCCGCAGGTCCTCGGCCCGGATCCGCCCGCCTGCGACCAGCGCCGGGTCGTACGGAACGACGACCACGGCGCGCGCCCGGGCCCGGAAGTGCTCCCGGACCGGCTCGATCGGCACGATCGTCCCGGCCCGGTCGCAGTTCAGCGCGACGATCGCGTCGGCCGCCTTCTCTGGGTAGCCGTGGGCGGCCACCCAGTCCAGGGTCGCCGACGCCCGGCTCGCCCCGTCCGGCGCGACCTCCCCCACGACGACCAGCACGTCGGCCTCGGCGACCGCGTTGCGGGCGGCGGAGTGCATCATCCCGGGCCCGCAGTCGGTGATCAGGACGTCGAAGTAGTCGCCCAGGAGCCGGGTCACCTGCCGGTGCTGGTCACCGCGGATGCCCTCGGCGGTGCCCGGATCCTGCTCGCCCGCCACGACCACCAGCCGACCGGCCAGTCCGGTGTAGCGCGACAGGTCGGACACCGACCGCACCCGGTCGCGGGCGGCCAGCAGGTCGGGCACACCGGCCGGGAGCGGGCCGGTGAGGCGGTCGGCGAGGGTGCCGAGGTCGGGTGCGGCGTCGACGCCGACGATCCGGTCGCCGCGCTGCTCGGACAGGGCCAGCCCGACGCCGGCGGCCACCGTGGTCTTGCCGACCCCACCCTTCAGCGAGACGACGGCGACCCGGTACGGACCGTTCCCCAGCGGTGCGCGGGCACGGGCGACGAGGTCCGCCCGGCGGGTGTCCCGGGCCCGCACGGCAGCGTCCGCGGGGCCGTGCGGACCTGCGCCCCGCCACCGCCGGGCCCGGGACCGCGGTGCGGGGCGGACCAGCGTGTCGTGGGTGAGCGCGGAGGCCAGTGCCGGGCCGGTGACCGCGGGCTGCCCGCCCCGCCGGCCGTCGCCACCGGGTGCCGCAGGACCGGGACACGCGGCACCCGCGGCCGGTGCGTCCGATGCGGACGTACCCGGGGTGTCCGGTGCCCGCACCCGCGTCGATTCCGATGTGGCCGCGGCGTCCCGGATGGTCACAGCGGGGCGGCCGGTGTCGGGCGACACCGGGTCGGACCGGTGCGCGTGCTCCGCGCGACGGCGCCGGGCCTCCCGGCGATGCTCGACGCTGCAGTAGAGGCGCGCGGGCCGGTCGGCCTGCTGCTCGATCGTCTCGCTGCACCCCGGCAGGGCACAGCGTCGCACCAGAGTGTCCATGAGGAGGTCTCCTCCTGTGCACGGCAGGAGGTCCCGTCCGTGCACGTGGGATTCACCGGCGGATCGGACCGGTGACCTGCGGCGCTCGGCCCGGTCGCCGGTCCCCCGGCCCGGTCGGGCTCAGCTGGCTCCAGGACGGCTCGGTGCGTGCACACCGGACGGGCGTGCCCGTGGATCGGACCGGTGTGGACGGTACGTGTCGATAGCCATCGTTCCCCCCGGATCTCGGCTACTGCCGTTCATGCTGTCGATCTACTGCCGCCCTGTCCAGGGACGGGCGGTGATTGGCCGGGTGTGACTGCGGCCACGGTGCTGTCGTCCGGCCGGCCCTCGACCCCGGCGCGGGCCAGCGTCGCCGCCACCGTCGCCGCCGGATCACCCGTGATCACGACCGGGTCGCTGCGCCGCCACGCCCCGTCGGTGAGGACGACGAGCGTGCCCGGACCGTGGACGGCCGACCGCGCGTGCTCCGCGGCGGGAGCGCGGTCCAGCGCCAGCCACCGGGTCAGGGCGCGTCCCCGCGCGTGGTCGGCGGTGAGGAGCTGGACCGCGCCGTGGTCGGGCACCCAGCTCGCCCGCACGTCACCGATCCACGCCACGTCCGCGACGTGGCGCTGCCCGGCACCGGGACGGAGCACCGCCACGGTCAGCGCGGTCGCGGGCGGGTGGTCCCGGCCCGCCCGGCCGGCGGCCCGGCCCAGCCGGGTCACGACCGTCGACGCGGCCTGCATCGCCTCCTGCGCGCCACCCCCGGCGAGCAGGGTGGAACGGGCCCGCCGGACCGCGGCGCGCGCCGCGGCCTCGGAGCGCACGCCGGAGGACAGTCCGTCGGCGACGACCGCGTACCAGCGCCCGTCCGGGGTCCGCCCGACCGCGGCCGCGTCCTGGTTGACCGGACCGGTCAGGCCCCCGGTCGTCCGGGCGACTGCGGCCCCGTCGGCGCCGGTCTGCGCGACCGCGCCGCCGCCGTCGTCGCCGGGCAGGATCCCACCCGGGGTGGCCGGCCGCCCGGGGTCCGGGGGGACGGTGCCCGGGCCGAGAGCCGCCATCAACGCGCGGGCCTCCAGGATCGCGGCCCCGATCCGCAGCGCCCCGCCCGCGGTGCGGTCGATCTGGGCCTCCCGGGCGCGGGCATCGGCGCCGTGGTGGCGGCGGAGCGCGGCGAACGCGCGGTGGACGGCGGTCCGGTCGCGTCCGGTGCGCAGCGCCGCCCGCGCCGCGTGCATCTCCCGCCGCACGTCGCCGAGCTCGTCATGGGCCGCGGGCCGCACCGGGTCGGCGCCGGGCCGGCGCTCCAGCACCCGCTGGGCCGGGCGGAGCAGGCGGAGCACCTCGTGCGGGTCGGTGCCGGCCTCGGACGACACCCGGCCGGCCAGTTCGGTGGCCTCGGCCAGCGCGGCGAACGCCTGGGTGACGCCGTGCGCGGCGGCGTGGAGGGCACGCTCGGTGGTCTCGACCAGCTCGGCGACGGGGCCGGGCGGGCCGCGCGGCCCGGAGCGGGCCGCGGCCCGCAGCGCGGCGTCGTGGGCGCGCCGGGCCCGCACGAACAGCCGCTCGCTCAGCCGGGCCGACCTCAGGTGGTCGGCGAGCAGCTGCTTCAGGTCGAGCTCCGCCGCTCCGGCACCGCCGGCCGCCGCCCGGCCCGATCCTGCCTCGAGAGCGTGGCCGGCCCCGGCGGCGTGGCCGGTTCCCGGGCCGTGGCGCGACGGGCGGGCGGCCGGGCGCCGGATCCGGCCCTCGGCGTGCACCAGGGTGTACCCGGCCCCGCGCAGCCACGTCAGCACCAGGCCCAGGTCGTCGCGCAGCCCGTCGCCGGGGTGCCGGAACGCGCGGGTACCGGTGCGCAGCAGCTCCAGCAGCGCGTCGTGACCGCGCCGGGCCCCGCCGGCCTCGACCGAGGTACGGGTCAGCGGGTCGAGGGCGGACCCACCCGGCAGCGCCCGGGCGTCGTGCCGCAGCGCGTGGCGCAGCGAGGCCGGGGCGGACCGCCACCGGGCGACGGTGGTGGGCTGCGCCCGGTAGCCGGCACGGGCGTCGCCGGTGAGCACACCGGCGCCGGCCAGCTCGGTCAGCAGCCGCGACCACGGCCCGTCGCCGTAGCGGGCGGCCAGGTCGGCCGCGGTGCGTGCACCCGGCTCACCGGCCAGGGTGAGCAGCACCTCCAGCGCCGACCCGGCAGCTGCCGGTGCCGGGGAAGCCGGTGCGGCGCGGGCCGTGCGGATGGCGTCGCGCCACCGGGCCCGTTCCCGGGCGCGCTCGACGAACCGGCTGCGCGCGGCCGCACCGAGCTCGCCGGCGCGGTGCAGGACGGTGAGTGCGGCGACGGTCAGCGCCCGCTCCCGCGGGTCCAGGCCGTCCCGCGGCGTCCGGTCCTCGCCCAGGGCGTGGACCCGGTCCGGGAACAGCCGGACCATCTCGTGCAGCGGGTCGGCCTCGGCGTGCCGGGCGGCCTCGCGGGCCAGCCGGCCGTGGATGCCGATCAGGCGCTGCAGGGCGTGCTCGTACGCGCCCGGGTCGCCGGTGGCCAGTGCGAGCTCCCGCTGCACGGTCGCCAACCGGGTGGCCGGGCCGGCGAGGTGCTCGGCACGCATCGTCCGGCGCCGGTCGGCCTGCTCGAGCAGCCGGTCCCCCGGTGCCGGGAGCGCATCCCAGCCGGCGCCGGGCCCGGCGTCGGTGACGAGGCCGGCCAGCGCCCCGTGCCCGAGCCGTTCCAGCACCTGCTGGAGCAGCTCGACGGGGCCGGTCAGATCCTGCCGCCCGGCCCGGCCCAGCCCGTCCCGGTCCCGGACCCGCTCGAGCAGCCTGGCCAGCACCGGCAGCGCGTGGGCCACGACGACGACCTGCTGCTCCTCCCGGGCCGCCGCGGAGCGCCGTTCCTCCGCGGCCGCGGCGCGCAGCTGGGCGAGCACCGGCTCGGCGCCGGGGACCGTGGTGTCCGGCACCGGCTCCGCCGCCCGGGGTGCGGCCCTGGCCAGGACCCGCTCCAGCACGCCGGCGAGACGGTCGGCGAGGGCCGCCCGCTCGGCCGGGTCGCCGGGCAGGCCGCGCGGCTCACCGGCCGCGCCCAGCAGCGCGTCGAGCGCGTCCCGCAGGTGCTCGGCGGCGGCCACCGTCCGGTACCCGCCGGGCAGCATCGCACGCAGCCGCTCGTACCGGGATCCCGTGGCCGGGCCGTTCGGCGCGATCCGCAGGCGTCGCGTGCTCCGGTCGGCGTAGCGGTCCAGGCGGTGGTCGAGCCGGTCCCGCACCCGGTTCACGGCGACGACCAGGGCGAACGCGAGCGCGGCGCGCAGCGCCACCCAGCTCAGCGGCTCGCCGGGCTGCCAGGGTCGCAGCACCAGGTAGGCGGCGACGGCGCCGACCGGGCCGTCCAGCTTGAGCAGCTCGCTGCGCAGGTCGGCGTCCTTGAGCCCGAGCAGGTTGGTCCGCAGCCACCACACCACGAGCTGGGCTCGCAGGTCTCCGGTGGAGCGGACCGCCCGCGCGGCCCACACGCCGCCCCAGCGTCCGAGCCGGTCCATCACCCAGACCGCGACCACGTTGCCGGCGAGCGCGACCAGCGTGACCACGGCCAGGCCGGTGAGCCAGCCGACCAGGTCCGGCGCCGGCAGCCGGTAGGAGATCGCGATGGCGACCAGGCCGGTGGGGATGCCCCACACGACGCCCCAGACGGCGTTCGCCAGCCGCTTGAGACCGGTGTCCTTGGTCTGCAGTGCGGGGCCGAGCCCGGCCGCGACGGCGATCGTGATGACGGAGGCGACGGGGCTGCTGAACCAGGTCGTCACCAGGACCGCGGCGACGCCGGCGACGGCTGCCGTCAGCGCCGCGGACCGGGTCGCCAGCCAGCGCACGCGTGCCTCGGCGCCGCCGTGCGCGGCCTGCGCCAGCCGGCGGTGCACGCTGCGGTACACCATCAGCACGCTCACGGCTGCCGCGAGCAGCCGCGGCACGGCGGCCGCCGTGAACAGCCCCGCCACCCAGCCGGGGTGCATCCCGGCCAGCGTCCCGAGCGCGGCCGCGGGCAGGCTCGCCGCGGCGCCGACCCAGCGCGGCGGACCGCGGGCCGAACGGCCCCCGCGACCGGGCCGCAGGGCCACCACCGCGGCCGGAAGGACGAGCGCCGCCAGCACTCCGGGCAGGATCTGACCGGCTCCGATCAGCAGGCCGCCGACCGCCCCGCCGGCCAGGCCGCCGCCGGCCGCGAGCCAGGCCGCCCGGCGGGCCCCGGCCGTCACCGACGTGGCGCGGCTGGGACGGCGGACCGGCCGGTCCAGCCGCAGCCCGCGCGCGGCGGCCGTGACCCGGCCGATCACCCCGCCCCCGCGGGCGGCCCGCCGCAGCAGCCCCGCGGCCCCGGGCCGCCCCGGGCCGAGTCGGTCCAGGGCCGCCGCCAGCGCGGCCCGGCGGGCGGTCGCGGCCGCGTGCAGGGCGGCCGCCGTGGCTGCCACGTCCTGGCGGTCGCGCGGGTTGGCCCCGGCGATGTCACGGGCGGCCCGGGCCACGGCGTCCCGGAACGCCGCCGGGGCGAGCCTGCTGCCGACCCGGCCCCGCGGTGCGGTCGCGACGATCCGGCGCAGCGCCGCCGGGTGCAGGCCGACGGCGTCGGCGATCATCCGGGTGGGGTCGGTGCCCGCCGGCGCCCGCCGGTGCAACCGGGACAGCCGCGCCTGCTGCGCCGTGGTCAGTCCCTCGGCGACGAGGCTCCGCTGGCGGGCCAGCTCGTGCCGCCACCGGCCGACGTCGTGGGCGCGCCCGCCGAGCACCCAGGCCGCGTGCAGCACGGTGACGGTCGCGGCGGTCCGGGTGTGCACGGCGGCCTTCGCCCCGCCGAGGGCACGCAGGCCGGCCCGCGCCGTCCGTCCGGCCGCGGCCGTCGCGGCGCCCGCGGCGCGTGTCGCCGCTGCCCGGGTACCACCAGCGGCGCGCTCCGCCGCCACTCGTGCACCACCCGCGGCGCGCCTCGCCGCCGCTCGTGCACCATCCACGGCGCGCGTCGCCGCCACTCGTGCACTGCCCGCGGCGGCCGACGCGGAGCGCACGGCAGCCCGCAGGCCGGGGAGGGCCCGCGGGCCGGTGCCGCGGCCCGCCACGAGCCACCGCACCCACGGCAGGGTGGCGGCCACGAGTGCGATCGCGGTGAGTACCGGGACCCCGACGCGCAGCAGCGTCCACCACGGACCCCGCCCGGCCGGCTCGGTCACGCGCGGTCCGCCCGGCTCGGTCCCGCCCGGCGGAGCGTCCGAGGTGCTCGGGGCCGGAGTGGACGGGGCCGGCGTGCCCGGGCCGGGCGTGTCCGGAGCCGGATGCCGTGGTGGCTCCGGGCGCTCGGGACGCTGCGGGGCCGGCGGGGCGATCCGCCACCGCTCCCCCGGATAGATCAGGTCGAGGTCCCGGCCCTGCGCCGGGAAGCGGTCGAGCCGCTGGGCGTTCAGCCGGTAGAACTCCGACCAGGTCAGGCCGGCGCTGGTCGCGATCGCCCAGAGCGAGTCCCCGGGCCGGGTCCGCACCCACTCCCGGCCGGCCCCGAGCCGGCCGGAGCCCTCGGTGGGGGCCGCCGTGGCGTGCGCCGTCGGTCCGGCGGTCGGTGTCGCGAGCGACGCCGTACCGCGTGCCACCGGGCCCGTGCTCGACGCCCCGAGCAGTGCGGTCCCGCGGGCCGCCGGACCTGCCGTCGGCGCGCGAGCGGGCGAGCTCGCCCCCGGGCCGGCGGTCGGCGATCCGGCCACCCCGGCCACGGCGGACGTCCCGGCAGCCGGGCTTCCAGCGGTGAGGCCCGCCGCGGCGGGCGCCGTGCTCAGCAGAAGCACGACCGTCGCCCCGGACACGGCGATCGCCCGGCCCAGCCCGCGCAGCACCCGGCCCGGCAGACCGTCCGTCGCGGCGCCGGTGTATCCGGCCTGGTCGCGCGCCGTCGTCCGCCGGCTCGGCAGCGGGTGGTCGATCACCCCCCCGGCGAGCCGTTCCACCGTGCTCCGCCCGGCCGGCGGGCCGCGCGGCAGCCACGGTGCCCAGCGGCGTGGCCCGGCACCGCCCCGCGCGCCCGGGACGGCCGCGCCCCCGTGCCACCGCGACGGCGCGGCGCCCCCGGACGCGTGGCCGTCCGGTCCGCCCCCGGCCCCGCCGGCGGCACCGCTCACCGGACGGGGCGACGCGGGCGCCGTCCCCACGGTGCCGGCCGGGCCGCTCCCCGCCGTGCCGGCCGGTCCGGTCCCGCCCCGGCCCGTCGATCCGCGCCCGGTCCGGCCGGCCGGTTCGGTCCCGGCGGCCCCGGAGGCGGGGCGCCCGGGTGCCCCGGCGCGCGCGGCGACGCGCGCATCGAGCATCACCAGGGCGACCGCGCGACCACCCGGCCCGGTCCCCGGCATCGGGACCGGACCCGCCCCCGCGTGGGCCGCCAGGAGCGCGTCACCCACCGCAGCCGGGCCGGGGTCCCGGGCGCCGTCGAGCAGCACGCCGAGCCGGTCCAGCCCGGCCGCGTCCCGCAGGGCCGCCAGCTCGGGGGCGGTCACCGGCCGGGTGCCCTCCCGGCCGAGCGCGACCGCCAGCTCCTGGATGCCCCACTCCCGGGCCGCACCCAGGGAGGCCCGCCGGCCCGCCCGGTCGTCGACCGGTGACCGGCCCCCGGCCGGCGTGCCGGTGATCGTCCGCAGCGACCGGATCGTGGCCCGGCCGAGCCCGGCCTCGCGCAGCGTGCCGGTGTGCGCGGCGTGCACCTGCGCCACCGAGTGCAGCCCGGCCTCGATCAACCGGCCGTAGGTGCGGTCCCGGAGCGCGGCCGGCAGGGACTCCACCAGCTCCTCGACCCGGTTGGCGGGGTCGTGGAACAGCGCGCGCTCCAGCGGGTGCGCCTGCTGCTCGGCCGCGCGCAGCGCGTCCCGCACGGCCGCCCGGGCCGGCCCGGCCGGCCGGTCGTGCAGCGCCGCGGCCCGGACCTGGGCCTCGGTCCGCACGTGGCGGCCGGTCGGGCGCTGCCCGCCGGTCAGCGCGTCGTTGGCCGACTCCCGGGTCAGCTTCTGCACCACCACACCCGGGTTCGCCGGGTCGGTCCGCAGGAACCATCCCAGCTCCCCGACGGGCACATCCAGGCCGGCGGCGATCTCGGCCTCCGGCCGTCCCCGGGCGAACTCCAGCAGCGCGACCAGCTCGCGGTCGCGCAGCGTGCCGACGCGCAGCCGCTGCCAGCCGGGACGCCGGCCCTCCGCGGCGGCCCGGCCCGGGTCCCGCTGCCGGTCGTCCAGCATCTGCTGCGCGACCGTGAGCGTCGCCGACAGGCCCGCGGGATCGAGGCCGACCGCCTCGGCGAGCCGGGCGGTGCGCCCGATCGCCACCTCGGCCCGCGCCGCCTCGGCCAGCAGCAGCTCCGCGTCGGCGAGGTCGTGGTGGCGGGGCCGCAGCTCGCGGGCCGGGATCAGCTCGGCGATCTCGGCGTAGCCGGGCGCGGCCGGGTGGGTGGCCGGCAGGCCGCCTGCCTCGGCCGCCGCCACCAGCTGCTGCAGCCGCTCGTTCTGCTGGTCGTCCAGGCCCGGCACGCTGCGGCCGAGCCGGGCCCGGGCCAAAGCCTCCAGCGCGACGTTCGAGGTGTTGACGTCCACCAGGGCCGGCAGCGCGGCGCGCTGTGCCCGGGTCAGCCGGACGTTCCCCGGTCCGTCACGGCCGAGCCGCGCCGGGCCCGCCGGGCCGGCCGACGGCTCCCCGGCACGGGCGGCCGCGAACAGCCGCTCGGCCGTCGCGGCGGCACCCCCGGTGAGCTCGTCGACGACCCCCGCCCGCGTGGCCGCGCTGCCGACCCGCGTCTCCGCGTAGGTGAACTGCCCGTTCTCCAGTGGCCGGTCCTCGCCGGAGCGGTACAGCCGCGACACCCCGTACTGGCCGTCGCGCCCGGCCCGGCCCCGGGACTGCATCTCGGTGCGCAGAGAGCCGGGGTCGCCCAGGACGAGCATCTGCAGGCCACCGCCCTCGCGGTCGAGGCCGGCCCGGAACCGCTCGACCATCTCGCCGGCCATGGCCCGCACCTGGGCCCGGTCCAGGTCCGGGTGCCGGGGGCGAAGGAGCCGGTTCGCGACCCAGTCGGCGTCACCACCGAGCTTGATGTCGGTCCCGCGGCCGATCATGTGCGTGCTCACGGTCACCTGGCCCGGCATCCCGGCGAGGGCCACCGCCATGTCCTCGGTCGGGGCCAGGTGCTGCTCGGTGGTCAGCAGCCGGTGCCGGATGCCGTGCTCGTCGAGCAGCGCCGACACCTGGTGGGCCTCGGTCACCGAGCGGGCGTCGACGGCGACCGGCAGCCCCTCGGCGACGGCGCGCTGCACGTCCGCGAGCAGCCCGCGGTGCGCGTCGGCGACCGTGCGGAACGTCCGGGTCAGGTCGACCCGCCGGTGCGGGGTGTCCGGTTTGACGTGGACGACGCGCTTGCCCCAGTCCTCGGCGAACGCGGCCCGGCCGGCCGCTCCGCCGACGGTGCCGGTCGTCCCGGCGAACTCGGTGTCCCCGATGAAGTCGTGCAGGCTCAGGGCGTCCACGGTCCGGGTCGGACGGCCGACGCCGTCCGCGCCGAACTCGCGGAACTCCACGGCCTCCATCAGGCCCTGGTCCCAGCGGTGGCCGGGCATCGAGCGGCCCCGTGCCTGGTCGATCAGCAGCACCGCCGGGCGGCCGTCGAGTTCCCGGCCGACCACGTAGTCCTCCCCGCGACGGATCACCCACTTGGCGGCCAGGGCGTTCTGCACCCGGGTGCGCCGCGCCGCGTCGGCGTCGAGATCGACCCCGGCGTGCCGCTCCCCGCGCGGGCCGTGCCGCAGGGTCTCGACGCCGGCCCCGGTCAGCTCGATCCGGCCGCCGGTGGTGGTGAAGTGGCCGTCCGGGGTGTCCGCGGTGTGCGGGGTCAGCCGTTCGGCGAGGTTCTGGGCCAGGCCCAGGTCGCCGACCGGCCGGGTCGCGCCGGGCTCCGGGGCGGCGAGCCGGGCGTGGACCCGGGCCTGGTCGAGGTGCGTGTAGTCGATCTCGTCGAACAGCAGGAAGTCCGCCGGGCGCGGGGCGGTTCCCATCCCGTTGCGCCCCTCCAGCACGCGGAACCGGAGTGCGTCCAGGGTGGCGACGACCGCGTCGGCCCGGTCCGCGGCCTCCCTGGTCCACCTGCTCGCGGCGGGCGTCTCCCGCGCGGTCACCCTGCCGTGCGCGTCGAGCATCGGCCGGAGCATCCGGTACGCGCCGTCGATCAGGGCCTCGTTCGGGGTCACCCACTTCACGTGGTCGTGACGCAGCAGCACCCGCGCGCCGGCGGCCAGCGCGAGGCTGACCGTCTTGCCCTGGCCGGTCCACTGCTCGACGACCGCCCGGTCCCGGGCCATCGCCAGCGCACCGATCAGCTGGCCGGGCCGGGCCCGGGCGGGGCCGTTCCAGCCCCGCTTGCCGTGCAGCGGCGAGTCCGGGTGCTCCCGCAGCGTCCGGGCCAGGATGCCGATCATCGCCGGCATCGCGTCGTCCACCGTGCGGGTTCCGGCCCCGACCTCGTCCGCGAGGCGCCCGGCCTCGGTGGACAGGGCCGCCCGGATCTCGTCCCAGCCCTGCGCCCTGCGGCCCGTGGCCGAGCGCAGGGGCGCGCTCTCCGCCGTGCGCATGGCCGCCAGGTCGTGCCGGTACCGCCACCGGGTCAGGTGCCAGTACGGGGCCGTCCGTCCGGTCTCGCCGGCGGTGTGCTCCCGCCCGGCCACCGGGTCGTCGGCCTTCCCGGCCCGGTCGCCGGTTGTCCCGGCGACGCCGGAGTCGCCGGCCTCGGTGCGCGCGGCCTCGGCGCGCGACACCGCCTCCGCGGTCTCCGCCCGGACGCGTGCCGCGTCCACCTCGGCGTCGTACGTCGACTCCGCACGCGTGGTCGCGTGCGGTCCCGAGTCACCGGTGCGAGCACCGGTTTCGTGGGCCCCGGCCGTCCCGCCGGCCGTGCCCTCCCGTGTCGGATGCGCTGCCTGGTCGCCGTCCTTCCCGCCGGCCCCGTGGCCGGTCCCGGTCGTGCTGTCGGTGGTCGTGCTGTCGGTGGTCGTGGTCGGGTCCGTCGCGGCACCGGTCGTGCCGCGCCCCGGCGCGCCGGGCGCGCCGGCCTCGTCCGCGGCCGTGCCACGGACGGAACCGAGATCGTCCGTCCCTGCCGGGGGACCCTTGTTGTCCGGGGTCTCGCCGTGCTGGGAACCACCGCGGGGCGCGGTGTCCGCCACGGTGCCGTCGTGGGCCCGCGCCAGCGCCCTCGCGCGCGGGTCGGTGTAGGTGCCGGGCGGTGCCTGGGTGCCGCCGCTGCCGTCGGCGCGCCCGGCCTCCACCGCCTGGGCGTCCCGGCCGCTCGCCGGCGCGGCAGGCGGTGCGGGACGGGTCCCGTCCCGCCCCGGCCCGCCCCGGCCGGGCTCCTGCAGGGCGCTCCGGCCCGGGGTGCCGGCCCCGCGGGGAGCACCCGACCGGGCCTCGTCGCCGGGCCGGGCCGCGCCGGCGCGGGTGCCGGTCGGGGCGGGGGCCTCGGTCCCGGACTGCCCGGTCCGGGCGGTGCCGGTGCCGCTGCCCTGGCCGGCGCCGGTCGGGGGCTGGCCGGCGGGCCGGGTGTTGCCGGCGGACGGTTCGGCGCCCGGCCCGGGAGCGACCCGGGAGCCGGCCGGCGTCCCGCTTCCCTCGACCGGGCCGCGCGGGCGCGCGGAGCCGGCCCCCTCGGAGCCCTGGCCGGGGGCGACCCGCGAGCCCGCCGAGGTCCCGCCCCGGGTTCCGTCGGCCCGGGTTCCCGGCCGCGGCGACCCGGCCGCCGGCTCGGCGCCCCGACCCGGCACGGCCCGGGAGCCCACCGAGGCGCGCGTGGACCCCTCGGCCGAGGTCCGGGCCGGCTCCGCCCGCGAGGCCTCGCTTCGCGCCTGCGAGCGCGTCGGCTCCGTGCGCTCGCTCGGGCTCCCGGACCGTGCGGCCCCCGACGCCGGCTCCGCGGCCCGCCCGGGCGCCACCCGCGACCCGCCCGGTGCCCGGCTGCCCTCGACCGCGCCCCGCGACCGCGCCGCCTCGGCGCCGCGGCCCGGCACCGCCCGCGACCCGCCGGACGCCCGGCTGCCCTCGACCGCGCCGCGGGACCGGGACGAGCCGGACACCGGCTCGGTACCCCGGCCCGGGGTCGCCCGCGAGCCGCCCGGGGCGCGGGTGCCCTCGACCGAACCCCCGGTCCGCGACGACCGCGACGACGGCTCGGTGCCCCGGACCGGCACCGCCCGGGAGCCGGTCGTGGATCGGGTCCGGCTGCCCTCGGCCGAGGTCCGGGTCGGCTCGGTCCGGGAGGACTCGGGCCGTGCCGGGGACCGGGTCGGCCCGGTCCGCTCCGGTCGCTCGGTCGTGCGGCTCCGTGCCGGTTCCACCCGGGTCGTCTCGGGTGTCCCGGCCGCGGGGCGGCGCGGGACCTCGACGGGCCGCGGCGCCTCCATCCCGTTCACCACCTGGCGCGTGGTGCCGCCCTGCGCCGGGGCCGCCGCCGGGTCGCTCCCGGGCGGGCGGACGGGTGCGTCGGCGGGCCCGCCCGGCTCGGTGGCCCGGGACACCGTCCCCTCCGGACGGACCGCCGGCTCGGGGAGCGCGGTCGCTTCCGGACGGGTCGGCCCGTCGAGGAGCGCGGCCGGGTCGGTGGCACCGTCCGGGCGGGCCGGCGCGGCGGTCCCGGCGCGGGCCCGCCGGTTCGTGATGACGGACTTGCCCACGTTGAGCCCGGCCACCCCGGTGAGGACGCCGTTCTCGGCCAGGGTGATCCACGCCCGGGTCGTCTCCGCCGGACTCAGCTTGCCGCTGCTCAGCTGGTACACGGTGTCGCCCATGGCGTAGGCGCCCATCCCGCCGAGCGCGACGTTGCCAGTGATCTCGGCGCCGCGCCCGACCGCGATCGGTGTCGCGCTCCGGGCCAGCACCCGGGTCGCGGCCCCGCCGCCGGCGACGGCGCTCCCCGCGAGGTTGACCCATTCGAAGGCGGCCGCCTTGCTCTCCATCGGGTTGATCGTCTGGCCGTGCTGGGCGCGCTGGGTCAGGTGCACGGCCGACGTCCCCGCACCGACCGCCATCCCGCCGTAGATCAGACCCGTGCCGACGGGTGCCGCGACACCGGTCAGCACGAGCCCACCGCCGACGACCATGGCTCCGACGGAGACGACCTCGGCCGCGACGTCCCAGCCGGACGTCTCGTGGCCGTCCGCCGACCGGAGCGAGACCGGGCCGTCGGTGGAGTTGAACTCCTCCGGTACGACGAGCTCGTCGTCCGGCCGGAACTTCTCGTTGTGGTGCTGGTAGTCCTCCAGGTCCTCGTAGTGGGATCCGTCGGTGTCGACGATGGTGGTCCCGCCGTCCTCGTTCTCGACGAGGTAGACGGTGGAGAACCCGAACTCGCCGGTCTTGGCGTCCTTGTAGGCGAAGTTGCGCCGGTGCACCTCGCCGTCGCCGCCGTCCTCCTCGGACGCGGTCTCCAGCACCTTCCCGGCCGCTTCGGGCCCGAGCTGTGCCTCGAGCGCCTTCTCCAGCTCGGCGTCGTTCCCGGTGTCCCCGACCCGCTGGGCCCCGAACAGCCGGGTGCTCACGGCCTCGGGCGTGCCCTCGGCGGCGTACTCGGCGCGCCGGTCGGCCACGGTGCGGCCGCGGTAGCGCTCCACGGGCTCGCCGTAGCGGTCCAGGATCCCGGCCGCGGCCTCCTCGGAGGCACCCATCGAGTCGAAGTAGCCCGCCGGGCCTCCCCCGTGGTCCCGCCACGGCCCGGCGTTCTTCGCCGACCGCAGCGCGAAGTAGGTGTCCGAGGCGCCGGTGGACGGCAGCCGCAGGTCGTCGAGCCTGTTGGCGGCCGAGCGGGAGCCGGTGTCGTGCGCGGCCGTCGCGTAGCCGAGCTCGCCGAGCCGGCCGAGGGTCCGGATGCTCCCGGCGAGCTCGCGCTGGTCCGGGTCCCCGGACCGTTCCATCGCGGCGCCGAGCCCATCGGCGCGGGTCTGCAGGTCGTTCATGGCGCGCAGCCGGCCGGCCATGAGCGGGTCGCCGGAGCTGTCGGCGAACGCCTGGTCGTACCGGCGCAGCAGCGCCGTCCGCCCCGGCTCCGGCTTCGGTCCCTCGGGCAGCCGGCCCCGGACCTCCTCGATGAGGTCGTTCTCCGCGACGAGCGCCGCCCGCTCGTCGGTCAGGCTCGCGATCTCGGCCGGCGTCGTCGGCGCGCCGTTCTCGATCTGGGACATCCGGCTGCCGAGCACAGCCGTCCGCCGCTGGACGTCGTTGGTCCGCGGGATCAGGCTCAGCTGGGCGGTCTGCTGCGCCGCGGCCCGGGTCGCCTCCTCGCGGGTCGGGTTCGTGATCGGGTCGCCGTGCACGTCGAGCGGCTTGCCGTCCGATGTGGTCCCGTGCGGGACGCCGACGTGCGGGCCGAGCGCGGCCATCTCGCTGTCGTAGCTCGCCCGCCGGTTGCCGCTGATCTCGGCGAGCCGGCCGATCAGCGCCGGGTCCCCTGCCATCTCCTGGTTGTCCGCACTGATCGGACGGTGGCCGTCGATCGTGGGCGGCCCGCTGATCGAGGCCGCGCCCTCCACGGTGCGCCGGGCGATGTCGAAGTCGGTGACCAGCCGGCCGGCCTCGTCGATCTTCTTCAGCTCGGGCGCGAGCCGCTGCCGCTCGCCGTCGGTCATGCCGCCCTCGTTGGCCCGTTCGACGGCGTCCATGGCCCGGTCCAACCCGGGTTTGCGCCGGGCCACCTGGTCCAGGTCGTACTGGGCGTCACTGGCCGCGCCGCCGACGTCCAGCACGGCCAGGCCCTTGTCCAGTTCGGACAGGTTCAGCGACTCCTTGTACTGCTTCTGCTGCTCGGGGCTCAGCTGCTGGTAGGCCTGCGGCGAGAGCATCGGCAGCGTGCCGTCCCGCTGGTAGCGCTCCTTGTCGAGTTGCTTGAGCTGGTCGTCGACGGGGGTGTCCATCGGGGCCCGGCGGGCGTCCTTGTCCGTGATCAGGTTCAGCGACCCGTCCCGGTTGCTGCCGTACCAGCCGAGGTTCGTGCTGCCCCCGCCGGTGCACTCGCCGCCGCTACCCGGCTGGCAGCCCCGGCCGGAGTTGCGCCCGTCGGACGTCGGGTTCAGCAGGTACGCGCCGCCGCCGGTCTTCGTGCTGTTCTGGAAGTCACCCTTCGTGTTCGACGTCCAGCAGTTCTCGCCGTGGCAGAACGTGCCGCCGCCGGGCCCGTTGCGCTGCACGACCCCGCAGCCGGCCCCCTCGCACCGGCCGCGGTTGCCGTACGGGTCGGTCAGCTCGACGACGCCGCCCGCGCCCAGGTTCTCGACCGACCCGGTGCCGTGCGGGTTCGTCCCCTCTCCGGTGCCCAGCTCCTGGTGCAGCCGCACCGGCTGGTAGTTCCGCGGCGTCTGGTGCTGGCCGGCCGGCCGGGTCAGGTCACAGTGGCCCTCGCAGTCGAGCGTGCCTCCCTTGCCCTGTCCGTCCGGTGTGGTCACGCCGATGCCCCAGCCGGTGCCGAGCACGATCTCCGGCGGGAGGCCGCCGCCCTGGTTCAGGGCCGTCAGCTGCTCGTAGTCGCTGAACTCGTGCATCCACGCGCGACCGTCCTGCTTGAGTGTGTAGCCCTCCTTGAGCCGCACCGAGCCGCTCTGCCCGCCGGCGATGTCGTAGCGGCCGGGCTGGCCGTTCGGGCCGCGGGTCGTGATCGTGGTCAGCTGGTTCGCCGGGGAGCCGGCGGCGTTGCCCTCTGCCGTGAGCACGTCGCCCTCCGCCGACGTGAACTTCCCCTTGCCCTGGAACGTGATCGTCGCCGGGTTGCCGGCGCCGTCCCGCCCCGTGATGTCCCCGGACGCCCCCTCGACGACGAGGTGGTCCCGGCCGCTCTTCGGCGCGGCCGGCGTCGCGGTCGCGCCCCGGTACTCGCAGCCGCCGTTGCAGCTGGACCGGAACGGCGAGCCGGCCGGGTTGCTCAGCCGGTAGGTGTTCGTGTTGTTCGACGACGGCGCCGAGCGCGTGTAGGTGACGGTCTCGCCGGTGCGCCCGTCGGTGACCGAGCCGGATCCGGTGACCGTACCGGCCCCGTTGCCCTCGGCGTCCCGGTACAGCGACACGCCCTCCGAGCCGCTGACCCGGTCGGTCGTCCGCGCGCCCTGCTCGGTCGGCATGGAACCGTCGAAGCCGGTCTTCGGGTCGTAGCGGATCGTCTCGCCGGACTCGGTGCGCAGCATCGCGCCGTCCCGGCAGCCGTCGGCGCAGACCTCCGTCCTGACCTCGCCGCCCGCGGGCTTGACCTTCAGGACGCGGTTGCCCTCCTCGTCCGTGCTGCCCTCGACGCCGCGGGCCTTCTTGCCCATGTCCTCGATCGGGATGGGCTTGCCGTCCGGGCCCGTCCTGCCCTCCCGCGCCCGCTGCTGAGCGGCGGCGTGCTGCTGCTTCAGCGACGGCGCGGTCCGGGTGAACGTGTTCGACCCGCTCTGGGTGAAGTTCGCGCAGTTGCCGCTGCACGTGGCGCCACCGCCCCCGCCGGGGCCGGCCTTCGCATATGCCTGGACGCCGCAGCCGCCGTTGCCGCTGCCCGAGCAGGTGCCCTCCCCGTGGGCCTTCCACTGCCCGCCCGGCTCGTTCCAGGTCGGCGCGGTCGACGCCTGGTCGTCGGCCTCGGCGTGCGCGCTGTAGCTGCTCGAGCAGTTCGCGGCCCCGGAGCAGGATGCCGACGCGTTCGCGAACCCCGGACCGGCATCGGCCTGCGCCGACACCGACACCCCGCCGCCGCCCTGGCCACCACCACCGGAGCCGGACGCGCTCGCCCGCGCCCAGTTGGCCCCGTCCGACGCCGACGCCGAGGCCGACGCCGAGTACGAGTGGCTGCAGTTCGCGGCCCCGGAGCAGGACGCCGACGCGTTCGCGAACCCCGGACCGGCGTCGGCCTGCGCGGAGACCGACACCCCGCCGCCGCCCATGGCGCCGCCACCCGATCCGGATGCGCTCGCGGACGCCGTGTTCCCGCCGGAGGAGGCCGAGTCGCTCGCCGTGGCCGAGTAGGAGTGCCGGCAGCTGGTGCCCGCGCTCCCGGTGCAGGACGCCGCGGCCGACGCCGAGCCGTCCCCGGCCGTGGCCTGCGCCGAGGTCATCACCTGGCCGGCCCCGGTCGTCCCGCCGCCGTGCCCGTCCGCGGACGCCCGGGCCGCGCCGCCCCCGGCCGAGGCGGCGCTGCGCGCCCGGTAGCCGTGGGAGCAGCCCGAACCGGCGCTGCCCTGGCAGGCTGCGGCGGCCATCGCGGACCCACCGGTCGCCTCGGTGACCGCGCTGGTGGCGCACCAGCCGCTCCCGGAGCCTCCGCCGGAGCCGCAGCGGGCGTGCGCCGAGGCCGAGTTGCCGCCGGCCCCGGACGAGGAGCGGCTGTGAGCGGCGTAGTCGTGCCGGCAGGTGGACCCCGGCGAGCCGGCGCAGGCCGCCGACACCTCGGCCCCGGACGGGGAGGCGCCGACCCGGCTGCTCCCGCCGCAGGTCCCGTCCGCGGCGGCCGTGCAGCGGGTGGCCGAGCGGGCGGTGTGCGTGCCGGCGGTGCGGTCGGCCGCGGTGCCCTCGGTACGGGCCGCGCACCCGGTCCCGGAGCAGCGGGCGGTCACCTCGGCGGCGTGCTCGGCGGCGAACCCGCCGGTCTCGGAGCGGCAGCCCGGCGCGCCGCCGCCGCAGCGGGATGTCGCGACGGCGTGGCTGGTCCCGTCGCGTTCGGGCGCGGAGGCGGACCGGACGTCCGCGGCGATCGTCGACGGGTCGTCCGTGCCGACGGTGATGCTGCGGGTCGGGGCGCCGCAGCGCGCCGTCCCGGCCCGGCAGGCGCCCTCCGCCGACGCGGTCGTGGTGACGCCCGCGGCCCCCGTCACCGTGGTGGTCGCGTCGGTGCCGGCGGCGGCGCGGCAGCCGCCGGCCCGCCCGGTGCAGGTGGCGTGGCCGTCCGCGAGGGAGACGCTGGTCGGGTCGGTGGCGGCACCGTTGCCGGCGGCGGTGGTCGCGGGTGCGCCCGGCCCGGTGTCGCGGGAGTCGCCGGCCGCGTTCCGGTTCGCGCGGGCGGCGTCGCGGTCGCCGGCACGGGCCGTGTCGCGGTCGCCGGCACCGGCGGCGTCGCGGTCGCCGGTACGGGCGGTGTCGCGGTCGCCGGCGCGGGCGGTGTCGCGGTCGCCGGCGCGGGTGCCGCGCGCATCACGGTCGGCGGCCTCGCGGGCGTCGCGGGCAGTGCCGAGCGCTCGGCGGGCGCCCCCGTCGGCGCTCGCCGCGGCGCCCGAACCGGTCTCGATCCGGCCGCGGCAGGCGGCGTCCGGGCAGTCGATCTGCGCGCCGGCCTGGGTGGAGCCGGACCGGACCGGGCCCGCGCCGTCGGCGTCCGTTCCGGGCCGCCGGAGGTCGGTGGTCACGGCCGCGTCCGAGCCGGCCGCGCAGCCGCTCGGTCCGGCGGCGCAGCCGGCGCGGGCACGGGAGGTGCCGTGCCCGGCGACCCGGCCGCCGTCCGCCGGTGTGACGGTGCGGGCGTCGCCGGTGGTGGCCGTCCGGCAGCCGGAACCGGCGCACTGCCCGCCGGCCTGCGACGTGCTGCGGGTCGCCGGCGCGTCCGTGACCGGCGCCCTTGCGGCCTTGCGGGCCTCGGCCGCGGCGGTGCCGGCCTCCGCAGCCGCCCGGCGCGCCCGTCCTGCCTCGTCCTGTTCCTGCGCGGCGGCCCGGCGCTGGGCGGCGGTCGCGCCGGGGTCGTCCGCCGCCTCCGTGGCGGCGGCCGCCTCCGCGCGGGCGTCCCGGGCGTCGCGGCGGGCCTGCTCGGCCCGCGCGTCGGCCCGTGCGGCCTGGTCGCGTCGCTGCAGCGCGACGGTGTCCGCCACGACCTGGCCCGCGCCCGCGGTCGACCCGGTCTGGGCGCGGCATCCGCTGCTGGTGGTGGTGCACGTGCTGCTGGAGCTCGCCTCACCGGCCGGGGGGCCGCGGGCACCGTTGGCCTCGGTCCTCGCGTTCGGGTCGCCGTCGCCGGCCGCGGAGCTGCGGACGGTCCCGGCGCAACGACCCTCACCGCCGGGGCAGTCCAGTGTGGCCGAGGCGTTCGTCCAGCTGGAGGCGCCGGCCACGGTGGGCGCGACGTTGGCGCCCGCGCCCGGCGAACCCCCCGGGACCGTCGGCACGGTTCCCTTCGGCTGCTCGCCGGACGCCCGGCGCTCGTCCCGGCCGTGGCCGCCGCCGGTGGTGCCGGTCTCCCCGTCGCCGGCGGAGCGGACGGTCGCGTTGTCGCTGGAGGGGGCCGTGACCAACGGGGAGATCACCGAGGCGTCGGGGCTCGCCGAGGCGCCGGAGTTCGTGACCGCCCGGCAGGTCCCGGTCGCGCCGTCGCAGGAGCCGGAGCCGTGGGAGCCGCGCGGAGTCGGCGCGACGTCCGGGTCGGTGCCGTCGGCGGCGCTCCGGACCCGGCCGGTGCAGGGCGTGTCGCCGGAGCAGGTCAGCGCGGCGCCGGCAGCGGACGCGGCCGACGGGCCCTTGCGGGCGCCCTTCCCGGCGGCCTTCTCGGCGTCGGTGCCGGACAGCGCCCGCGCGGCGCCGGGCCCGGTCGACGCGACCGAGGTCGTCCGTGGCGCGCACTCGCCCCCGCCGCCGGTGCACGAGGCCCGCCCGGTGCTGGTCCTCGGGGCGCCGGTGGCGGGGTCGTGGCTGGTCGCGGTGCTGGTGGCGGTGCCGGAGCACCGGGTCCCGGCCGCGCACTCCACCCGCGCCGAGGACGTCGAGACCGCGGACGGGCCGGCGTTCGCCCGCTCCTGGCCCGGCAGCGTCTGCTCCGGCCCGGAGGAGGCGGACGAGGTGGTCGAGGCCTGGCAGCCACCGCCGGTGACCTCGCACGTGCCACCGCCTGATGTGGACTTCGGGCGGCCACCGTCGACGGCAGCGTCCGCGCCGGTGGCTCGGCTGTGGACCTCGCCGGAGCAGGCCGCCGATCCCGAGGGGCAGTCCACCTCGCCCGACGCGTGCGACACGCTGACCAGCCCGCCGGTCGCTGCCGGCCTGGTGCCGGCCGCGCGGGCGGACGCCGGTGTGCCGACACCGGTCGACGACTCCGAGGTCGTCGAGCATCCCCCACCGCGGGTCCGGCAGTCCGACGAGCCGGTCGAGGTCTTCGCCACCGCCGGGGTGACCTTCCCGGTCCGCGGGTCGACGGTGCGGTCGCCGGCGCCGGTGCCGGACGTACTGGACGACCCGGTGCCGGTGCACCCGCGCGTACCGGCCGAGCAGTCCACCGTGGCCGAGGCACGGCTCGTGGTGTCCGCGTTCGGCGCACCGGCCTGCGTGGCGTCCTCAGCGGAGTCGTCGCCGGCGGCGAGCACCGACGTTCCCCAAAGGGTCGCCGCGGGGCCGGCGTGGTCGCCTGGGTGCGGCGGACGGCTGTCCGATGTGCTCGTTGCGGTGCAGCGCCCGGCCTCCGCGGTGCACCGCGAGGAGCCCGTGGTCTCCCGGGTCACCGGCACCGCCCGGGCCCCGGACTCCCGCGACCCCGCCGCACGGGTGTCGACCGACCCGGAGCCGGTGCACCCGGCCCGCCCGGCACAGTCCACCGTGGCCTCGGCCTCGCCGTGTCCGAACTGCTCGGTGGTCGTCGCGTCGGCCGGCCACCGACCCGCGGTGCGCGGCGCGTCCTGCCGGGGTGCGCTCACGACGGCACCGGACCGGGCCTGGCAGGCGCCCCCGGACACCGTGCACCGCGCCGATCCGGAGCCGTCCTGCCGGGCGGCCCCACCCGCCGCGGCTCCGGCCGGCGCGCTGTCCCCCGGGGTGGCCCGAGCGCGGCCGCGCCCGGCAGGCTGTGCGCTGCCCGGTCCCGCAGGCGATGCGTCGGCATCTGCGGCGGACCGTGGGCCGCCCAGCGCGGCCGCTGCGCCCGCGCCGGCACGCCGGGGCCCGGACGTGCTGCGGTGGTCGCCGGCGCTGCTGGTCGCCTCGCCGGTGCAGGGACGGGCGCCGGCGCACGTCACCTCCCCGTGCGCCTGGGCCGGAGTCCCTTCCCCGCCGGGTCGGACGACGCTCGTGGTCGTGCTGCAGCGGCCCTCGCAGTGCGCGGCCGCCTCGCCCCGGCCGCGCGGTCGTTCCGCCTCGGCCTGGCCGGGCGGCGCCGGACGGGCCGCGGCCGCCCGGGAGTCGCAGCGCCCGCCGGACGAGCACCACGACCCGGCGCCGGTCCCGCTCACCGAGCTCCCGAGCTGGCAGTCGCCGCCGGTGGTCGCGCAGCGCGCCGAGGACCCGGTGCCCGGGCCGGCCCCGGCCCGGGTGTCGCAGCCCGGCGCCGCCCCGGTCAGCGTGCAGGACGCCGAAGCCGTCCGGTCACCGGAGTCCACGGACACCGCACAGGAGGAGATCCCGGCGAGGGCGCGACAGCTGTCGGTGCCGTCGGTGCTGTCGATGCCGACCGTGCCGTCGGTGCTGTCGGTGCTGTCGGTGCCGTCGGTGCCGTCGGTGCCGTCGGCGCTGACCGCACCGGCGGCCGGGCCGTCCGCGCCCGCGTCGGCGCCGTTCGCGCCGTCGAGGCTGCCGCCCGCTCCCGCCGTGTCGCCGCTGCTGTCGCCCTCGGACTGCGCACCCACCGCACGGGCCTCGCACGAGGCGAACACGCCGCTGGTGGCGCAGCCCGCCCCGGTCCCGTCCTCGATCGGCACGGCCGTGTCGTGCCCCGTCTCCGCGGCCAGCTCGTCGGTCGCGTCGTAGACCCGCTCGGCACGCCGCTCGTACGCGGCCCGGTGCGCGGCATAGGTGTCGCGGTCGAGCGTGCCGGCCTCGACCTGCTTCCGCTCCGCGGCCAGCTCGGCCTGCTCGCGGTCCAGCTGCTGGTGGCCGTCCACCACCTCGTCGACCTGTGCGGCGCGGTCCGGCGAGAGGGTCGCGGCGTCGGCGTCGACGCGCTCCTCCAGCTTCCGCTGCTCGGCAACATGCCTGCGATAGGTGGCCCGCTCGAGGGTGCCGGCCTCGACCTCGCGCTTGTCCTTCTTCAGCGACTCGCGGCCCTGGGCGACCTCGATCCGCCCCTGCAACACCCGATCGGTCTGCTCGGGCGAGTCGTCGTAGTAGTGGTCGTAGTAGTCGTTGTCGTACTCGGCGGTCCGGTCCACACCGGATATGGCATAGCCCTCTTCGGGGTCCGGCGCGTCGGTTCCGTGCCAGCTGCGCTCGCGGTCCGGGACGGTCCAGTCGTGGCCCTCCGGAGGCCCTCGGCCGCTCACCGTCTCCCACTTGCCGCTGACCAGGTGCGACGATCCGTTGCAGCCGACCCGTCCCGACCCGCACCCGGAGCCGATCGGAACCAGCGCCGCGTCCTCCAGCAGATCCGTGAGCGGACCCGGGCCGCCGGCACCACCACCGGAGCCGCCGTCGGAGACCGTGCCGGGACCGCGTTCCGCGGAACGCGACGGGAAGGAGAGCGGCGGCAGGACCGACCCGGACCCGGTGTCCCTGACCTGCCGGGACGGCCCGGAGGGCGGTGCGGACAGCACGTGCTGGGCCACGGACAGCCCGGCGTCGACCACCTTCGCGGCGAACCGCACGACCGCGCGGCCGGGACCGCCCTCCGGCAGCGCGTCCCGGACCTGCTCCAGGGCGGCGTTGGTGGACGTGCGCACCTGCCGGAGCGCCCGGCTCGCGTCCTCGTCCCCGCTCCCGGCGGCCCGGACACCGGGGGCCAGCTCGTCGACGAGTTCCACGGCCTCGCCCGGGACGCCACCGGCACCCCGGTCACCGGCATACCTCGAGGCGACCTCGCGGACGCCGTCGGCGTCCGGTAGCAGGCGGCCGATCCGCTCGCCGGACGTCAGCGTGTCCAGGTCGCGAGCCACCCGGCTCACCGGGCCGTCGGCGCGACCGTCGTCGCCGACGTCCGGACCGTCTCCGGTGTGGACGGCGGAGCGCCACGCCCGCAGCGCATCCGCCCGATCCGTGCCCGGCCGGTCGCCGTCGGTCCGGGTGCTCGCCTGCTCGATCAGCCCACGCCACACCTCGGCGCGCTCGGAGTCCCGCCCGTCGCCATCGGCCCGGATGCCAGCCCGCTCGATCAGCCAGCGCAACACCCGCGCCCGATCCGGCCGGTCGTCGTCCGACCGGGTGGCGCCCTGCTCGATCAACCCGCGCAACACCCGTGCCCGATCCGGGCGGTCATCACCGGCCGGGGTGCCGGCCTGCTCGATCAGCCAGCGCAACACCCGCGCCCGATCCGGCCGGTCATCACCGGACCGGAGGCCCGCCTGCTCGATCAGCCCGTTCAGCAGTCGCGCCCGATCCGGCCCGTCGCCGTCCGTCCGGGAGCCGGCCGGCTCGGTGAGGCCCCGCAGCACGCTCCTCAGCGCGGTCACGTCATCGGTGGTCGACCGGCCGGGCAGCGACCGGCCGACCGCGGCCCGCACCGACCGCTCGATCTCCCGGGCGTCCGGCTGTCGCGCCGGCCGGCCGGTGTCCCCGCCGGCGATCGTGCGCACGACGGCCCGTGCCAGGGAGGCGCGCTCCGCCTCGGACAGCCGGGCCGCGCGCGACCCGGCCGGGGCACCGTCGGCGCGGGCGCTCTCGGTGGTGGCGCGGTCCGCAGCCGGGTGGTCGGTCGTCGCCCGGTCGGAGAGCGCGCGCACCACCGCGCGGTGGGCATTCGCCATCTCGACCCGCTCGGCGCGGGAACGGCTTCCGGCCGCGCCGCGGGTCGGGTCGGCGTCCTCCCGGTCGTACCCGGCGGCCTGCTCCACGGCCTCCCGGAGCGCCACCGCAGCCGCCCGACGAGTCGCCTCGTGCCGGTCGGTTGCACGGTCGCCGGCGTCGGCACCGCCGGCCGCGCGGCGCTCGGACCGGAGTTCGCGCTGCACGGCCTCCTGGAGCGACGCCACCGCGGCCGCCCGCCGGGCCGCCTCGTGCCGGCCGGTCGCACGGTCGCCGGCGTCGGCACCGCCGGCCGCGCGGCGCTCGGACCGGAGTTCGCGCTGCACGGCCTCCCGGACGTCGGCGCGGATCGCGCGGGACAGCTCCCGGGCCGGGAAGGTGCCCGGCCGCGCGAGCTCGTCCGGATCCGGCAACCGGAACGTCGAGCCGGCATCCGCGAGGACCGCCCGGATCTGACGCCCGGCCGGCACGGAGCTCGCGGTGTCGCGGCGCGACGCACCGGAGGCGTCGGTGTCCTCGGTCGAACGGTCTGTTCGCTCGGCGCGGCCGGCCCGGGTGTCCGGCTCGGCGGCTGCGCGGCGTGCGGAGTGATCACCGTCCAACGAGTCCGGGGCGGGGGACGACGAGTCGGGGGCCGGACGGCGAGTGGCGTTCCCGTCGGCCCGGTCGGCCGGACGCGAGCCGTCCGTCTCCCCGGCGTCCGCCCGCACCGCGTTCCCGATCATGCGGCGGGTGTCGCGCACCGCCGCGTCGGTGATGCCGTCCGTCTCGGCGGCGACGACCGCGCGCACATCGTTCGAGATCTGCTTCCGCACCGCCGCGCCGGTCCCGTCGGACGACCCGTTCCGATCGAGCGAGTCGAGGACCGCCTTTTTCACCTTCGAACGGATCTGCTCGGCGGACTTCCCGGACTCGACCGGCTTCCGGTCCGTATCCGATTTCCGGGTCGCCGAGTCCCCCGCCGATTCGGCCGGGACGGGGCTCCGGACGGTGTCGTGGCCGGAACCGCTTCCGGAGCTCTGCGCGTGCGACCCGCCGCGGTTCTCGGACCGCGATTCATCAGCCTTCCGAGATACCGACGATCCGGATTCCGACTTCCGCGTGCGGAGTTCGCGATCCGAGCCGTCCGGCCGATTCTGGCCGGCCCGCGCAGATACCGTCCGCGGCGTCCCGGAATCGGCCCTCTTCGACGAGCCGGTCTCCGAGTCACCTGTCGGATCGCCGCCCCGGTCACCGTCGGAGTTCCCGTCCGATTTTCCGGAGCGGGCGGAACGCTCGGGCTTCGGAGCCTCGGAACGGTCCGACCTGTCGTCGGACTTGGCTTCCCCGGACTTCCCCTTCGACTCCGCCGACTTCTCCCGCGAGGCGCCGCCCGACTTCTCCGGCTTCCGCTCGGAAGCCTTTGAGGCCGACTTCTCACCGGACTGCTTCTGTGCAGTGGACTTGCCGTCGGTTTTCTTTCCCTCGGACTTCTTGCCCTCGGACCTCTTATCGTCGGACGGCTCATTGCCGTCGGACGACTTCTTCCCGTCGGACTTCTTGTTCCCGTCCGACTTTCCGGACTTCGTGTCCGACCCCTTCGATTCCTTCTCCTCGGCGATCGTCCGCACCAGCGCGGACGACTCCCCCACCGGCGCCGGGCCGGCACCGGCCCACCAGACGAGCACGGAGCCGCCGAGCACGAGGCACAGCGTGACGGCCGCGCGCAGCACGATGGGCAGCGCGGTGCCGAGGCACCGCCTGCCGATCGTCGCCGTCGCGGCCATCCGGGATCACTCCGTCCGAGCGGGAGAGCGCGGCGGGAGGACCGGGGTCCGGCCACATCTCACGCCGCGGGGAACGCGGGAATGTCGAGGAAGAGTGCGCTGGCCGGCCGCGGTAGACGTCACGCAGGGGCTGTGCCGAGCCGCCGGACGATACGGGCGGCACGCACGTGCGCTGCAGGTGGCGGACGGTGTGCGCGGGTCGTCAGCGCATCCCTTCCGGCTACCCGGGGAAGGACGGTACAGATCTTGAGCGGGCCGTGTCCAGGGCACCGGGCATCCCGATCGTTCTGCCGAGGCCGGCCGCGCCCCCGAGCCGCCGCCGTCGCCGGACGGTCCGGGCCGTGGCCGGGCCGGATCCACACCCGGCCGTCGGCCCGCCCGTGGCTGCGGATCTCCGCGCACCGCGCCGTGCACTCCGCCGCCGACGACGTCCAGTTCCGTCACCGCCCGCGCGCGATCTCACCGCTGCACGCAGCAACGGGAACCCGCCGCCTGCGACGTATTCCGAACCGCCAGGGCCACGCAGCCGGTGCCGCGCGAAGAACGGTGGTGCGCCGATTATCGGCCCGCACCGGAAAGCGGAACCGGACGTGGCGCGCCGGAGCCGCAACAGAAACCGGCTTTCGAGGCCCCCGTGCCGATCGCGCCCTCCACGATCGGGCGATCACACGCCGCCAGTGTCGCGTCCTCAGCCGGCTCGCGCCGAGAACGCACAGCGACACCCGGCGCGGCCGCGGAAACGCGCGCCGCGGACACGACCCGAGCAAACGCACTACAATCCCGTGTCGTGCCGATCACAGACCTCATCGCCGGTGTCCCTGTTTCCGACCTCGATCTCGGCATCGACTGGTACACGCGATTCTTCGGACGCTCCCCGGACATGCGCGTCGGCGACGAGGTGCTCTGGGACGTCGTCGACCACGCGACCCTGTTCATCGAGCCGGATGCCGCGCGCGCGGGTTCCGGCCGGATCACCTTCGCCGTCACGGATCTCGACGGGCTGCTCGACCGTCTCTCGAATCAGCGCATCGAGCACGAGCCGGTCGAGACGTATTCCAACGGCGTGCGCCACGTGACGGTTCCCGATCCGGACGGGAACGTCCTCGCCTTTGCCGAGCCACCCGGTGCGGCAGAATGACGTCGGCGGACCCGAGCGGTGACCGCGTCGAGAACGAGCGACGTGTCGCCGAGCTCCCGGCATCCTGACCCCATGACGACGACACGGGTTCTCGTCACCGGCGGCACCGGACGGCTCGGGCGGGTACTGGTGCCGATGCTGCTCGGCGCCGGTCATCGGGTACGGGTCCTGACTCGCCGGGAACGCGAGCCGGCCCCGCCCGAGTGGGCGGTCGGCGATCTGCGCACCGGCGCCGGTCTGCCCGGCGCGGTCGCCGGCACCGATGTGATCATCCACCTGGCCACGACGAACGGGCGGGCCGACGTGCCCACGACCGGCCGGCTGATCGAGGCCGCCCGGGCGGCCGTCGCGCCGCACCTGGTGTACGTGTCGATCGTCGGCATCGACGGCGCGGCGCTCGGCTACTACCGGACGAAGCTGGCCTGCGAGCACCTGGTCGAGCACTCCGGTCTGCCGTGGACGATCCTGCGCACCACCCAGTTCCACGACCTGATCACCGCGATGTGCGACGTGCAGCGCATGCTGCCGGTGACGGTGATGCCCGCCGGAGTCGCCTTCCAGCCGATCGACGTCACGGAGGTGGCCGACCAGCTGGTGACGATCGCCGGACGGCCTGCCGCGCACCGGGTCCCGGACCTGGGCGGCCCGGAGGTGCGGGACGGCGCGGAGCTCGCCCGCGACTACCTGCGGGCGATCGGCCGTCGCCGCCCGGTGTGGTCGGTCCCCGTGCCGGGCAAGGCCGTACGGGACTACCGCGCGGGCATCCACCTCGCCCCGGACCGCGCGGTCGGGCGCATCACCTTCGACGACTTCCTCGCACGCAGGTATGCCCGCTGATCCCCTCGGCGATGAACTCACGCGACGCCCCCAGGCACGACGCCACGGCCGCGTGCGGAGGTTCAGCCGGCGCGTGCGGAGAGCTCCCGCAGGGCGTCGAGATAGCTCGCCGGCCGCTCGTAGTGGACCAGGTGACCCGACCGGATCTGCACGAGCCGGGTGCCGGCGGGCAGCAGGGCGAGGGCGCGGGCGACGTCGTCGGAGTCCATCGCGGCCATGAGGGTCCCGTCGCCGTCGTAGGCGGTGCCGTCGCGGGCCTCGAAGTAGTTGGTGTGGATCAGCGTGGTCGGCACGTCGACCGCGCGCAGTGCGGCCTCGGTGTCGAACCCGGCGTACCAGCGGCCGCCGTCGCGGACCCAGGCCGCGCCGAACCACGGGTCGTAGTGGACGAGGCCCTGGAAGAACACCGTGACCTCCGTGGGCAGGTAGAAGCGCGCGAACGGCGCGCCCGGGTGCGCGTCGACCCACGAGAGCGCGTCGGCCTCGATCGGCCCCGCCAGCGGGCCGAACAGTCCGAAGTAGTCACCGTGCTCGATGAGGTGGCGCTGGAAGCCGCCGGGCGCGGGCGCCGAGAGGTACTGGTCGGCCAGCACCAGCATGGTGCCGCCCGTGGTGCTCGTCAGGCGCGGCATCTCGGAGGAGAACAACGGCGGGTCCTCCAGCAGCAGCGCGGTGACGAGCTCGGGCCGCGCCGCGGCGATCCACAGTGCCAGCAGCCCGCCGGAGGAGTGTCCGGACAGGATCGCGGGGCCGCCGACCGCCTCGGCGACGAACGCGGCGAGGATGCCGCCGACGGCCGCGTTCGTGTACTGCTCGGGCTCGAGCCGGCCGGACGCGCCGTGCCCGGGGACGTCGACGACGAACACCCGGTGGTCGCGGGCGAGCGCGGGCAGCACGCGCATGTGGTCCTGCCACCGGCTGCCCTGTCCGTGGACGAGGACCAGCGGTGGACCGTTGTCCGGTCCCTCGGCGTAGGCGAGCGTGTGGCCGTCCACCGTGATCCGCTTCTCGGCGAACCCGGCCCGGGCGACCGCGGCCATGCCGAACTCCAGGTCGGTGAGGTTGCGGCGGACGTACCCGCCGACGAGCGCGGCGAGCAGCACGGGGACGGCCCCCGCGGCACCGAGCGCGACACGTCGGCCGAACCCGCCGTTCCTCGGCCGATCGGGCGGCGGGCGCAGCAGGTCACCGGTCATGGAGGAGATCATCGTCGTTCCCCCGGCTCGTCGCCCCTGTCACGGTCCAGGATCTCGACGGTGCCGGCCGCGCCGTCGACCCGGATCCGGTCGCCGCTGCGGATCCGGGTGGTGGCGTCCCCACACCCGACGACGGCCGGGATGCCGAGTTCGCGGGCGACGACGGCGGCGTGCGACAGCGGAGCCCCGACGTCGGTGACCACCGCGAAGGCCCTGGGGAACAACGGGGTCCACCCGACGTTCGCCGCGGTCGTCACGAGGATCGCCCCGGCGTCGAGCCGGTCACGCTGCTCGACGCGGTCGAGCACCCTGGCGGTCCCCTCGACCACTCCGGCCACCCCGGGGAATCCGGTGAGGGTGTCACCGGTGGCGTCGTGGATGCCGGTACGCCGGTCGGCGGCCCACCGGAACGGATCGAACTCCCCCCGGATGAGCGACGGGTACGGCGGCAACGCGGCGAGACGTTCGTAGGTCGTGCGGCGGGCCGGGACCCGGTCGAGCACGCCGGTGTCGTCGGCGAGCACGGCGAGGATCTCCTCGTAGGTGCAGAAGAAGAGGTCCTCTCCGAGGCCGGTGAGCTCACCCGCGCGCAGGATGAACTCCCGGAGGACGAGGAACGCCCGGACTGCTTCCGACCGGCCCGCCTCCCTCGCGCGGGTCGCCTCGGCGACCCGGGCGAGGCGCCGGCGCAGCGAGCCCTCCCGGCGTGGATGCCGGGCCCGGAAGCGCGCTCGTGCCGCATCCCGGACCCGCTCCTGCCGGGCCAGGAGCGCGAGCGGGTCGGACTCCCCCGCCGGCACGGCCGCCAGCTGCCGGTCGATCCAGTCCGGATCCTCCACCGGCCGTGGGGCCGAGACCTCGAACTCGTCGGGGCAACGATGCCCCCACGTGCGCAGGTAGGAGTCCCGCCCGAGATCGCCGCGGGCCACCCTGGCCAGACCGACGACCGGTCCGAGGCTCTCGAGATGACCTCCGTGGGCCCCCGCACCGGTGAGGAGGGCGTCGGCGTCGGCGGCACCGACCCGCTTGACCAGCCACGGACGCGTGCGCACGACGGCGGCTCCGTTCGTGCGGGCGCCCGCTGCGAGCAGCCGGCTGGTGTGCCGCAGCAGTGGCTCGACGTCGCTGTGCCACAACGCGGCCAGCCCGTCCGGTGTGGTCGTCCCGCGGATCCGCCTGCGGACGACCTCGCAGCGGGTCCGTGCCGCCTCGACCCGGGCCGGGAGGTTCCGCCGGTGTCCGGCGACCCGGAGCGCGAACGGGATGCCGGTCCTCAGCAGGTCCACCACGATGGTGCGACGAGGTAGCGGCAGGGGCGGGACCTCCAGGTCGGCGGGAAACCGGCCGAACACCTGCTCCACGGTCCCCCGGACCCGTCGTCCGAGCCCGATCGCGGCGCTCGCACCCAGCAGCACGCTGAGGTTGAGGTAGAGCCGGCCACCGATGTTGCCCGCCAACCGGAAGCCGCCGACCGTCGACGGCGCCATCGCCTCGGACAGGAACACCCTCACCAGCGACCAGGTGACGGGTGTCATCACACCGGGGATCGCCTCGCCGACGTTTCCGCTGGTCCAGGCGAAGTCGCCGAGACGCGTGTCGTTCCACTCCTCGGTCGCCCGGGTCGTGATCGGACGCCGAACCGGGGACCGGCTGCGAGGCGCTCGGCGGCGGGCGCCGTGGCGCATCGCCCGGATGGTTCCCCGGACCACGAGCTCCTTGCCGAGCCCGCCGGGAACCGACGTCAGGGCCATCCGCCGCTCCTCGTCGGTGGCGGTCACGAACTGCACGCGGCCGACGGCGCCGCCGAGGTCGATGCACCGGACCACGTAGGAATGACGGAACGGTGTCGTCGGACGGTCCGCGCGAAGCTCCGAGATCACCCGTGCGGCGTGCGCGCCCATCGGGAGCGCCGTCGCGCACGACATCCGGAGATGGCGCGCGCCGTCGCCCACCACGTGCACGGCATCGCCCGCCCCGAGGACGTCCGGGTGGGTGGGCACCCGCAGGTCGGGGCCGACGAGGAGCCGGCCCCGCTCGTCCACCGGGAGCCCGGAGTCCGCTGCGAGCCGCGGTACCTGGAAACCGGTCGCGTCCACCACGATGCCGGCGCCTGCGTCGAGGTCGTCCCGCTCGCCCCGGCGCAGCACGATGCCGAGCGTGCGGAGCCGCCGGCGCTGCGCCTGGTGATACGGATCGTCGCGCCGGGGCTCGCGGGAGACGATCTCCACCCGCCTGCCCGCGGTGGCCAGTGCGCAGGCGACCGCGACACCGGTCAGGCCGGCGCCGACGACCGTGACCGGTGCATCCGGGTGCTGGGCGAGCGCGGCTCGCAGCCGCAGGGCCGCGTCCTCGTTCGCCACCCGGTGGAGGTGCGGACGGTCGTCGGGGGTCCGGCCGGACCCGACGGCGACGACGAGCCGGTCGAACCCGACGTCGTGCCCCGAGGCCAGCCGGATGGTGCCGCGTCCGGCGTCGATGCAACGTGCGGTGCCGGTGCGGATCCCGACGTCCGGGTGCAGGACGGTCCGCAACGCCACCCGGGCGTCCGCACGGTGCCCTGCGGCCACACGGTGCAGCCGGACTCGCTCGACGAAGACCGGGTCCGGGGTCACGACCTCGACATCGACACCGGCACGGGCGAGCCGGTTGGCGGCCATCACCCCCGCGTACCCGGCACCGAGCACGACGACCCGCTCGCTCACGGCCGGCCCTTCTCCCCGGTCCCCCGGGTCCGCTCGAAGATCATGGCCGCGCCGCGTGCGACCGCGGCCGGCACCAGCAGCCGATCGCCGTGCCGGCGTACGGGTATGCGGTGGGCACGCAGGTACGCGCCCGTGGCCGCGAGGTCGCGGATGCCCACCGTGCAGGCGAGCAGGCACGGTGCCGGCCCCTTCGGCTGCTCGCCGGGCAGGACGGTCGCCACCGCGGAGAAGGGGACGAGGACGACCCGCGTCTCGTCGAGATCGAACACCGCTGCCGGGCCCTCCCACCGTGGCACCCGGTCGAGGTACCGGCCGTACCGGTCGACGTGACGGTCCAGCTCGGCGTCGTCGATCCCCAGGTACACCTCGGTGAGCCCGGTCGCGCCGTTGGGATGGTCGGGAACCTGGCGGCGGCGGAGCACGTCCGCGGGCGGGTTCTCCGCGATCGCCAGCCTCCCTTCGGGCGTGTTCCCGCTGTCGTCGAGCTCGAGGTAGCCGATGGGCTCGGCGATCGGACCGTCGGGGGTCTCGACCGGCCGGGACATCCGTTGCACGCCGCTGTGCCGGATCCCCAGCCGGTCCAGTCCGGCCGCGGCCAGGTCGGCGTCCGGTGCGTGGAACGCGAGGATGTGCAGGCCCTCGTAGCGGTCGAGAGCGGCGCGCAGCCTCGCCGCCGTGGACGCGATGACCTCCGCCAGGCGCGGCAGCGCCGAGTCCGGCGCGTCGATGACCTGGATCGTCGCGTCCTGGTGCACGGCACCCCCGGCGGACGGGTCGGCGCTCCCGTCCCCGACGACGGCCACCAGCTCGAGGAAGGCGGTGGCGAACTCGATGTGGGTGTTGCCCGCGCCGAACGCGCGGGGCACCTCGCCGGGAGCGGGCGGCAGGGCGGGGAAGATGGCCGGCGGAACCACGAAACCCAGCCTGGCGAAGTCCGCGCGGGCTGCTCCGATGTCGCGCACGACCAGCCCGACGTGGTGAACCCCGGCCACCCCGACCCCGGCGGTCCGCTCCGCTTCGATCATGTTCGCTCCCCTCTGAGCTCTCAGCACAGGGGAGCGTACTCTATTTTGGGAGGCAACTCCTATTTTATAGTTCACTCCCATGACGAGGTGGGGCGGGGGGACGCACCGATGCTGTGGCGGTGCGCCGGCGTCTCCGCAGCCGGAGTCGTCCTGCCCTGACCACCGTTCGGCGACGAGGCACGGGACACTCCCCCGCCGACCGCAGACGAGCGCCGGCCACGAACACCGAGAAGGCATCCGACCATGAGCACCGAGAAGGCTTCGCGGCCCGGGCTGCGGGAGCGCAAGAAGGAACGGACCCGGACCGAGATCCAGCGGCACGCGCTGCGGCTGTTCCGTGAGCGCGGGTTTCACGCTACGACGGTCGAGCAGGTCGCCGACGCCGCCGACGTCGCGGTCAGCACGGTGTTCCGCTACTTCCCGCGGAAGGAGGACCTGGCCCGGCTCGACCGGTACCACTCGCTCGGCGACGCCCTCACCGACGCCTTCCGCCGCCAGCCGCCGGAGCTGAGCGCGATCGCCGCGCTGCGGGCCGCGCTGGCAGAGGCCTTCGCGTCCGTCTCCCCCGCCGACCGGGAGGCCCGCGGCGAGCGCGATCGCGGGCTGCTGGAGGTCCCCGAGCTCTGGGCGGCCAACGTGCCGACCGTCCTGGACTCCCTCGACGTCGTGAGCGCCCTGCTCGCGGAACGGACGGGCCGCACCGTCGACGACCCGGCCGTCCGTGGCCTCACGGCGACCTTTCTGGGCGTCGGCCTGGAGGCCCTGCTCCGTTCCGGTCGCCGGCCGGAGCTGGACGTCGCCGCCGAGATCGACCGCATCCTCCGGGCCCTCGAGACCGCGATCACGATGTAGTCGGGGAGCCCGGGCTGCCGGAAGATCACGCGGCTCAGGGGCCCGCTCGCCCGGCGGAGGCCGCCCCGCACGATCCCCCGATCCGGGGCGGCCTCCGCGTCACCCGGCGACCGAGCGCCGGGCACGGACGACGGTCACTCCCCCTTCTCGCCAGCGACCCGCCCGTCACCGGGTCAACGACGACACCCGCAACGAGGTCGTTGTCCCGCTCCACACAGTTCGTTGTGGGATGCACCAGCCGGCTCCGGCGGGGCTCACCCCATGAGCACCGACACCACGATCAGGACGACGAGGCCCACCACGGTGATGGCCAGGAGGCTCCAGCCGAGGACGAGGTGCAGCGTCGCCACGAGAGCCACCTCGACGCCCAGGATGACCGCGAGGGTCACGAGCGGGTGCCGGTACACGAACGACCGTTGCCGGGCCATGGGTCGATCCTCCCCGATCCGAGCGGGCCGCGCCGACCTTCGTCCCCGTCCGGCGCGCCTCGCCGGCGGGTGGATCGCTCATCCGCCCGCGGGTGCGTCTCCGGGCGCCCGGTGCTGCGCGACGAGCGTGCGGGTGAGCTCCACCGCGGCGAGCACCGCGCCGACCGGAGGTTCGTCGTCGCCACGGTCCCGGTAGGAGGCACGGGCGAAGAGGCCGTCGAGGATCAGCGCGATCTGCTCGGCGAGAACCGCGCCGCCGGCCGGACCGGCCAGCTCCCTCGCCAGCCGTTCGACGACCGCGCGGGACTCCCCCAGCGTCCGGCGGGCGACGGCAGCCGGGCCCGTCCCGGTGTCCGGCTCGTCGCCCGCGTCCGGGAACTCGACGAGGTAGTTGCGGAAGGGGCAGCCACGGCCGCCGGGGCGCAGGATCCGGTGTCCGGCGTCGGTCACCAGGGCCACGATGCGCTCGCCGGGGTCATCACCCGCAGCCTGCTGGGCTCGCGCGGCGGAGCGCCCCAGGCGGGCCGCCGACCGTCGGAGGTAGGCCTCGACCAGCTCGTCCTTGGTCGCGAAGTGCCCGTACAGGAGGCTCTTCCCGGTGCCGGCCTCGTCGACGATCTGCTTCATCCCGACCGCGCGGATCCCCTGCTCGTAGAACAGCCGTGCCGCGACGTCCAGGATCCGGTCGCGGCCGTCCGGCGCGGCTGTCCGAGCCACGATCCCTCCCCACGCGCACGTGACGGACCATTCGGTCCGCGACAAGACCCGTTGATACCGGAGCCGCGTGGCGCCGTCAATGCAGGTCGGCCAGTAGCTGATCCCACTCCTCCTTGACGAGCGCGACGCCATCAGGTTCTATCGGACCGATCGGTCCGTTATGGGTTCCGGCGCCACTCGCCCCGGCCCAGCTCCTCGGAAGCCTGTGAGGTCCCCGTGACGTCCCTCGACCACCGGCCCTGCGCCGGTTCCCCGCACCCGTCCGGGCACGGCCCGGACGCACCGTTCCCCCACGACACCCGGGCGTCGTCGTGACCGCGGCGCCGCTGGTCCGGCCGTCGTTCACCGAACTGACCGCGATCCGGCCGGCCGGCGAGGGCCGCTGGCGGGCCGACCTGGATCCCCGGTGGACCATCGGCGGGCGGCCCAACGGCGGCTACCTGCTGGCCGTTGCCGGCCGGGCCGCCGTGGCGGCGTCCGACCGGGCACACACGCTGGCCGCGTCGGCGCAGTACCTGCGGCCTCCGGAGCCGGGACCGGTCGAGCTACGGACCGAGGTCCTGCGGCACGGACGGACCGCGACGCACGTGCGCGTGCAGCTGAGCCAGGACGGCACCGCCTGCGTGGAGTCCCTGCTCGTCACCGGGCGGCTCGAGGCGCCGGGCACCCCGGCCGCGTGGACCGCCCCCGACGCGCCGGTCCCGCCCCCGGCCTCCCCGGACGGCATCCGGGTCCCGCCGGTCACCCCGGACGGCGTGCCCGTGCCGATCATGGACCAGGTCGCGGTGGACCTCGACGCCGGCACGGCCGGGTTCGCGACCGGGACCCCGTCGGGCCGGGGCGAGATCGCCGGCCGGCTCACCCTTCCCGGCGCGGAGCCCTTCGACGACTGCGCGCTGCTCTACGCGGTCGACGCGCTGCCCCCGGCATCGTTGACGGTCGCCGCGACCGGCTGGGTACCCACCGTGTCGATGACCGTCTACGTGCGGGCGCTGCCGGCACCGGGACCGGTGCACGTCCGGTGCAGCTCGTCGCTGATCGACGGCGGCCGGGTCGACGAGGCCTGCTGGATCCACGACAGCTCCGGACGGCTGGTCGCCCACGGCAGCCAGCTCGCCGGCATCCGCTACCCGTGAACCGCGGGCCGGGCGGGACGCGCACGCCCGTCACCTCGGGACGCCCGTCAGCGGCGGCGGTCCTGCTCGTCACCTCCGCCGCCGCGTTCCTGTCCAGCCTCGACCTGTTCATCGTCAACATCGCCTTCCCGGCGATCCGGGCGGACTTCCCCGGATCCGACCTCGGGCAGCTGTCCTGGGTCCTCAACGGCTACACGGTCGTCTTCGCCGCGTTCCTCGCCCTGGCCGGGCGTCTGGCGGACCGGTTCGGCCACCGCAGGCTGTTCCTCTGGGGGCTGGGCGTGTTCACCGCCGCCTCCGCGCTCTGCGCGCTGGCCCGACCGTGTGGACGCTCGTCGCCGCCCGAGCCGTCCAGGCACTCGGCGCCGCCCTGGTGATGCCGACCTCGCTGTCGCTGCTGCTCGCGGCCCACCCGCCACAGCGGCGCTCGCACGCGGTCGGGACCTGGGCCTCGGTCGGCGCCGTCGCCGCGGCACTGGGCCCGCCCCTGGGTGGCCTGCTGGTCGAGCTGTCCTGGCACTGGGTGTTCCTGGTGAACGTCCCGGTCGACGCCACCGCACTGGTGGTCGGGCTCCGCGTGCTGTCCGAACCCGGTACCGCGCGGGTCGGCGTCCCGGACGTGCTCGGGGCCGCCGGGCTCGTCGTGGGGGTCGGCGCCCTGGCGTACGCGCTGGTCCGCGCCCCGGACGACGGCTGGGTGTCGGCCCCGGTCCTGACCGGGGCGGCGGTGGCGATCGTCGGACTCGCCTGGGTGCTCCGGCGCTCCCGCCGGCATCCCGTCCCCGCGCTCGAGCTCGACGTCCTGCAGGTCCCGGTGGTCGCCGCCGCCGCGCTGACCATGGCCGCGTTCGCCACCTCGTTCGCCGGGATGCTGGTCGTCAACGTGCTGTTCCTGACCGGAACCTGGGGCTGGTCCGAGCTCCTGGCCGGGCTCGCCCTTGCTCCCGGCCCGCTCGTGGTCGTGGTCGTCGCCCGGTTCAGCGGCCGGCTGGCGGGCCGGTTCGGCGCCGGACCGGTCGCGCTGACCGGGGCCGCGGCGTTCGCCTCCGGACCGGTCTGGTGGTGGCTGCAGCTGGGCACCACGCAGGACTACTGGGCCGGGGTCCTGCCCGGCCAGCTCATGACCGGGCTCGGCGTCGGGCTCATCCTTCCCACCCTCTCCGCCCTGGTCGGCTCGGCCCTGCCCGCCCGGCAGTGGGGGTCCGGCTCGTCGCTGATCAACACAGCGCGGCAGGGCGGATCGGTCCTGGGGGTCGCGCTCCTCGTCTCGGTGATCGGCACGCACACCACCGGGCACCCCGACGAGCTCGGCGCCCTCCGCGCGGGCTGGCTCCTGCTGGCGATCTCCGCCGTCGTCGCGGCGGGCTTCGCCGCCGTGCTCACGGTCGTCGAACGCCGCAGCACCCGGCCCGTGGCAGCACCCGAACCGGCCACGGAACCGGCGCCCTGACCGCGTCCGGCACCACCTTCTCCTCACATGAAGTTGCGTGTGTGGAGGGCGGACAGCTCGGCCGCCTCGTCGGGCGGGAAGCCGAGCCGGGACAGGCGTTGCCGGCGGCCGTCGTCCATGGCGTGGTGCAGCTCTTGCACCGCTGCGTGGCCGCGGGCGATCGCAGCGGGGGTCCAGGCGCCCGCGGCGAGGACGACGAGCGAGTCGAACACGTCGGCGTTGAGGCCCGCGGTGTCGGCGAGCGCGTCGTGCCTGCGCTCGATCGCCCCGCGCAGCTTGCCGCGCAACGACGGATCGACGCGGCTCTGGTGTTCGAGGTGGGCGACCCCGAACGCGACGTGCCGCGCCTCGTCGACACGGGCGAGCCGGGTGACCTGCGCGGTGACCGGGTCCGGTGCGTGCCGTTCCAGGAACCCGAGGAGCGACAGGAAGCTGCCCTCGCCCAGCACCGAGAGCAGGAACGACGCCAGCGAGAAGTCCGGCTCCGCGAGCAGCGTCGCCAGCGAGGACCGTCCGCCCGCGGACGACGTTCCCATCTGCCCGCCGTGCAGCAGCGCCCGCCGCGTGAAGACCTCCACGTGCCGGGCCTCGTCGGCGGCCTGCACCGCGAGCAGCTGCTGGACCTCCCGGAAATGGGGGTGGACCCGGGCGAGCAACCCGGCGGGGACCACGAGTGCGGCCTGCTCGTTCTCCACGAGGTACGTCATGACCTGCACGACGGCCGCCTCCACATCGGCCGGGACGTCGCGGGCTGCCGTCCAGTCGACGGCGGTGGCCGGGTCCCACTGCGCGGCCGCAGCGTGCGCGTAGAGCCGCGGGGCGAGGTCCGCCCACACGACGTCACGGTCGTCGAGGTCGAACCGGGAGTCCGGCCCGCCCGCCTCCACCAGGGCTCCCCGCGCCGCGAGACCCCAGCGCGCCGGGGGGCGGGCGACGATCCCGTCCGGTCCCGGGCCACCGGCCCGCTCCGCGCCCGCCCACCGGTCGCTCTCGCCGGAGCCACGGACGAGCTCCCAGGTCGCGGAGCGGTCGGGCACGGCCGCGAACCCGTGGCCCTCGCCCCGTGCCCAGGCGCGCAGGTGCACGCCGAGCGCCGGGTCACCGCCGGTGACGGTCACCCGGCCCCCGACCTCCACCGCCCGGAGCGCGCGCCGGACGAGCAGGTGGGCGCCCTGCTCGAACCCCAGGTGTCCGAGGTCGAGCGGGGCACCCGGTCGTGGCTCGTCGATCACGGGACGTACTCCCGCGCGGTGACCGCACCGGCCGGGTCGTAGAACCCGGTCTCGTCGACGGCCCGGGCGAGCGCGCCGAAGCCGGTGGTGCGTCCCGGCACCCACTGCTTGAGGCCTTCGAGGTCGAGCAACGGCCGCACCTGCGGGTCGGCGTAGGTCATCGACTCCAGCAGGCGCACGAACAGGTCGGCCTCGTCCGCGGGTGCCGTGTCCATGATCGCCATCGTGCAGTGGTCGTAGACGCCGGTCTGGCCCAGCACGCGGGTCGACCCGGCGGGGAGCGTGCCCTCCTGGCCGAACAGCAGGTGGTTGCCGTCGATCATGCATGCCGCGTCGACCTCGCCGGCGACGAGCGCGCGTGCCGCGTCCCGTTCGCCGCCGATGTGGTCGCCGTGCAGGCCGACGCCCACGTCGAAGCGCCGTACCCGCAGCTCGTCCACACCGGACCGGCGCAGGAACGACAGCGGGATCAGCGTCGACTGTGGCGAGTCGACGGCTCCCACCCCGACGGTCCGGCCGGTGAGGTCGGCGAGTGACCTCACCGGCGAGTCGGCCCGGACCACGACCACGGAGGTGAGGTCCTGGTCGGTGTCCCGCATGACCGCGGACCGGACCGCGCGTCCCCGCGCGGCGGCGAGCCGCTCGGTGCGCAGCCACGCCAGGGGCGAGTTCCACGCCGCGTGGATGTGGCCCGCGACGAGGTCCTCGACCTGGCGTTCGTAGTGGGAGTACAGGACGTGGTCGAAGTCCAGGCCCTGCCCGCGCAGCCAGGTCCGGAACCCGTCCCAGATGGTGACCACCTTGGGGTCGTAGGCGACCCCGCCCATGACCAGCGTCATCACGCACCCCCGAACAGCGGCAGGCCGAGCGTGGCGCGACCGACGAAGTCGTGCAGCGCCTCGGTGGTCGGTGCCATCACCCGCGCGGCGAGGGCGTCGCGGTAGCGGCGCTCGATACCCAGCTCCTTGCGGAACGCCGCCCCGCCGCAGAGCCGCATCACGCCGTCGGCGACCTCGGCCGCCGCTTCCGCGGCCACCGCCTTGACCTGCAGCACCCGCAGCGTCGCGTCCTCCCGGCCGGAGCCGAGCGCGGCCACGGTGTCGGTCAGGAACGCCCGCGTCTGGTCGACGCGGGTGCGGAGCGCGGCGAACGCGAGCCGGCTGGTGGGCTGCTCGGCCAGGCTCCGGCCGAGATGCTCGAACCGGGCGCTCGTGAGATGCGTGGCGGCCTCCGCGACCAGGGCCTCCATCAGGCCCAGCGAGACCGCGGCGTTGCCCACCAGGAAGGTGGGGAGTGCGGTGCCCAGCGCGACATCCAGACCGGCGCCGTCGTCACCCAGGCGCGCGGACGCGCCGACGACGGCGCCGTCGGCGGACATCGGACGGGACGCGTTGCCGCGCATCCCGAAACCGTCGAATTCCCCGGAGACGGCGACGCCGTCGGTGCCGGCCGGGACCAGCCACAGCGTCATCGGCCCGTCCGCCGCGAGCGGACGGCTCGACCATACGTAGCTGTCGGCCTCCCCGGCCGAGGTCACCCAGCTCTTCGCCGCGTCCAGGCGGACCGTGTCACCGGCCGGGGTCGCGGTGCTCACCGGAGCCCAGAAATGGCTGCGGGAGCCGCGTTCGGAGAACGCCAGCGTGCTCAGGTGGTCACCGGCGGCGACCGCGCACCGGACGTCGTCGGGCCCGTGGGCCTCGATCACCGACACGGCGGCGTAGTGCATGAGCAGGACCATCGCGACCGACGCGTCGGCGCGGGCCACGCTCTCCACGGTCATGACGACGTCGGCGAGCGAGCCGCCGGCGCCGCCGACCTCGGGAGAACTGAGCAGGCCCAGCGTTCCGGCGCGGGCCAGGGCATCGACCTCGGCGCGGGGGAAGGCGCCGGTGCGGTCGACCTCGGCGGCCGACGGCGCGATCGTCTCCTCGATGACGGCGCCGAGTTCCGGCAGGGCAGGGGTCAGGGTTGTTGCGGACATGGAGAAGCTCCTCGACACATCGCGGGGCGACCGCGACGGGGCGGAGAGCTAGCTCGATCCAGAGGTCCCGTCGCGACCGTGTGGGCACCGCCCGACCGGACGGTTGATCAGGAGGACTCAACGACGGTGCAACACGGCGCGGCCCTCCCCTCGGCTGACGGTGGACGACCCGGCGGGCCGGTCGGATCGCGGTCCATCCTTGACGCCCGCACGCCGGAGGACAACCACCGGTGCGGCATCCGCCACGTCCGCCCCACGGGCTCCGGCGCGCCCGCGTATCGCCGTCGCAACCGCCCTGGTCCACCTCGTCCCGCCGCCCGCGAGCCGGCCGGGACGCCCCCGGCACGGCCCGCACGTCGCGAGCCGACACCGCCCGCCGGGCGTCAGTCGCCCCGGCGCCGGATGCTGTCGAGTCCGGCCGCAGCGAGCGGTGCGGTGGCCTCGCCGACCCGGGTGAACCCGTCGCCGCGGGTGTCGCCGCGCAGGTGTCGCTGGTGGATGCCCTCGGCGATGACGGCGATCTTGAAGTAGGCGAGGCCGCGGTGGAAGGCCCAGTCCCGCGGATAACGGCCGGACGTGGCCACGTAGCGGTCGACGAGGTCGTCGGGGCCGGGCACGCGGGGGTCCGTGGAGGCGGCCGCGCCGCCCAGGACCGGCGCGAAGGCGGGGTCGCCGTAGGCGGTGTGCAGGGCGAGGTCGGCCAGCGGGTCGCCGAGGGTGGCCATCTCCCAGTCCACGAGCGCGCGCACCCGGATGGGGTCGGCCGGGTCGAGGATGGCGTTGTCGATCCGGTAGTCGCCGTGCACCACGGCGACGTCGGACTCGGCCGGGCACGACCGGTCGAGGTGGGCGTGCAGCGTGTCGACGTCGGCGAGCTCGCGGGTGCGGACCCGCTGCCACTGCGCGTACCAGCGGTCGACCTGGCGGCGCAGGTAGCCGGTGGGGCGGCCGAGGGCGGCGACCGGTTCGGTGCGGGCGTCGACGGCGTGCAGCGCGGCGAGCGTGTCGACCAGGGCGAAGGCGATGGAACGGACCTGCTGGTCGGAGTAGGGGGCGAGGTCGTCGGCGGTGCGCAGCACGACGCCGTCGACGAACCCGGTCAGCGCGAAGGGGACCCCGAGGACAGTGTCGTCGGCGAGGGCGACCGCCGGGGCGACCGGCACGCCGGAGCCGGCCAGTGCCTGCACGAACCGGAACTCCCGGCCCATGTCGTGGGCACTCGGGGTCAGGGTGCCCAGCGGCGGGCGGCGCAGGATCCACACGTGCTCTCCGTCGGTGACCCGGTAGGTGAGATTGGACCGTCCACCGGAGACCAGCTCGGCGGTGACACCGCCGCGGTAGCCGTCGACGTGGACCCGCAGGAACCGGTCGAGCGCGGTGAGATCGAGACCATCGGGGGTCATCGGGTGGCTCGCCCGGCCACCCGGCGGGCGATCGCCCACCGGTGGGTCTCCGACGGGCCGTCGTAGATCCGGAACGGACGCACCTCGCGCAGGAACCGGCCCAGCAGCACATCGCCGGACACGCCGAGCGATCCGCACAGCTGCAGGGACCGGTCGACCACCCGCCACACGGCCTCGGCGGTGAAGGTCTTGGCCACCGACACCTCCATGCCGGCGCCGTGGCCCTGGTCGAGCTCCCAGCAGGCCTGCAGGATCAGCCCGCGTGCGGCCCGGATGTCGATCTCGTTGTCGGCGAGCATCGCCTGGGCCATGCCGAGGTCGGCCAGCCGGGAACCGAACACCTCGCGCTGCACGGCCCGCGATGCGGCGATGTCCTGGGCGCGGCGGGCGATGCCCAGCCAGCGCATGCAGTGCGTCATCCGGGCGGGCCCGAGCCGGACCTGGGCATACCGGTAGCCCTGGTCGACCTCGCCCAGCACGGCGTCGTCACCGACCCGGCAGCCGACGAACTCGACCTCGAGGTGGCCGCCGTAGAGGGACTCGTCGAGGGTGGGGATGTGCCGGCCGATCCGCATGCCCGGGTTGTCGGCGTCGACCAGGAACATCGTCGCGCCGCCACGCTCACCGGGCACGCCGGCGGTGCGGGCCATCACGATCGCGAACCCGGCACCGTCGGCGCCGGTGATGAACCACTTGCGCCCGTCGATCCGCCAGCCACCGTCGACCCGGGTCGCGGTGGTGGTCAGCGCGTCCGGGTCCGAGCCGGCGCCGGGGGCGGGTTCGGTCATCGCGAAGCAGGAGCGGACCTCGCCCGCGGCAAGCGGTGCGAGGTAGCGCACCTTCTGCTCCTCGGTGGCGATCTGCTCGAGCATGTGGACGTTGCCCTCGTCCGGGGCGGCGATGTTGAGCGCGAGCGGGCCGAGCAGCGAGTAGCCGGCCTCCTCGAACACCACCGCTCGACCGCGCATGTCCAGGCCGTGCCCGCCGAACTCAGCCCCGGCGTGCGGGGCGAACACCCCGGCCGCCCGGGCGCCGTCCTGCAGCTCGCGGCGCACCCGCTCGGAGGGCACGACCCCGTCGTGCTCCTCCTCGACCGGGATCACCTCCTCGCGCACGAAGCGGGCGGTCCGCTCCGCGAGCTCGGCGGCGAGCGGGTCAGGGGTGAAGTCGACGGCCATGTCAGCTCCTCGGATCGTGGCTAATAGCCATTAGCCACTGTCGGTGCAGATCAATGCAAGGGCACGACGCACGGATCACAGTCCTGGCTATAGACTCGTCGACCGTGCGGGAGGCGGAGATCCGGGCGGCCGCGCTGGAACGGTTCGCCCGGCACGGCTACGAGGCGACCACGATGGCCGACATCGGCACGGCCGTCGGCATGCGCGGGCCGAGCCTGTACAAGCACGTCCGCTCCAAACAGGACCTGCTCGCCTCGGTGATCCACGCGACCATGACCGCGCTGCTGCGCGACCACGACGCCGCGGTCTCCGGAGTGGACGACCCCGTGGAACGGCTCCGGCGGGCGGTCGACGCGCACGTCCGCTTCCACGCCCGGCACCGGGTCGAGGCCTTCGTCGGGAACCGCGAGCTGCGCAGCCTGACCGAGCCCGGCCGCTCCGAGATCCTCGGCCTGCGTGCGACCTACCAGCAACGCTTCCACACACTGATCGCCGACGGCGTCCAACGCGGCGCGTTCCGGGTCACCGACCCCCTCCTCGCCTCCTACGCCCTGCTCGACCTCGGCATGGGTGTCGCGGTCTGGTTCCGGGAGGGCTCCGGACCGACCGAGAACGAGGTCGCCTGGGCCCAGGTTGAGTTCGCGCTCCGTCTGGTCGGCGCGGGATGACCCCTGTTCGGCGGCAGGACGGCACGACCGGTCCGTCCCGGCGGTGCCGGCCCCGCCCCGGATCGGGGCGCGACCGGCACCGGGTCCGCGATCAGGCGCGGGTCCGCAGCTCCCGTCGCAGGACCTTGCCGCTCACGGTCTTCGGGATCTCGTCGAGGATCTCGAGCCGCCGCGGGTACTTGTACGCGGCCATCCGTTCCCTGGTGAACGCGATGATCTCCTCCGGGGTCGCGGTGGCCCCGCCCCTGAGGGAGACGAATGCCTTCACCGTCTCCCCCCGGTACTCGTCCGGCACGCCCACCACGGCGGCCTCCCGGACGGCCGGGTGCTCGTAGAGCACGTCCTCGACCTCGCGGGGCCAGATCTTGTAGCCACCGGCGTTGATCTGGTCCTTCTTCCGGTCGACGATGTAGAACCAGCCCTGCTCGTCCATGTAGCCGACATCGCCCGTGTGCAGGGCGCCGCCGGGCAGGGCGTTCGCCGTCTCGTCCGGCTTGTTCCAGTAGCCGGCGACGACCTGCGGGCCCTCGGTGACCAGCTCGCCCACCGTGCCCGGGGGCACCTCGTTGCCGTCCTCGTCCACGATCCGCACGATCGTGTCGTAGATCGGCACGCCGACCGACAGGGCGCCGGAGTCCGGGTCGACCGGGGCCGTGGCGTGGGCCGGGACCGCGTGCGACGGGGAGGTCGTCTCCGTCAGCCCGTAGATGTTGTGGATGTAGTGCCCGAAGGTGTCCCGGAAGGCGTCGACCGTGCTCGGCGGGATCGGTGCCCCGCCCGAGTAGATCTTGGTGAGCGAGGCCAGCTTGGACCTGTCGGCGTTCGGGGCGTTCATCAACGCGATGAACACCGTGATCGACCCGACCGTGAAGGTCGCCTTCTCCGCGTCGACGGTGTCGATGGTCAGTGCCGGGTCGAGCCGGTACATCAGCACCAGTGGCGCCCCGGCGAGCAGCGAGATCGCGATGTGGCCGACCAGGCCGGTGATGTGGAACAGCGGCGCGACGCCGAGGACGACGTCGTCCGGGCCGATGCCGATCCAGTCCCGGTAGCTCTGGGCATTGAAGACCACGTTGCGGTGGGTGGTCATCGCCCCCTTGGGCGGGCCGGTGGTGCCGGAGGTGTACGTCAGGAAGGCCACGTCGTCCGGGCCGAGCGACACCTGGGGCGGGGCGGCGCCCGCGTGCCGGTCGAGCAGCTCGACGAGGTCGAGCGTGCCGGGACACTCGATGCGTTCCACCCCCGGGAAGACGGCAGGCTCGTTGCGGGACTGGAAGTCCAGCTCGGAGGTCGTGATCACCGTGCGCACGGCGGTGCCCGGCACGACCGTCGCCGCCACGTCCCGGTACAGCGCCTGCAGGGCCACCAGCACGGTCGCACCGGAGTCGGTGAGCAGCTCGGTCAGCTCCCGCTCCCGGTTCATCGGATTGATCGACACCGCGATGCCGCCGGCCTTCCAGGCCCCGATCTGGGCGATGACGAACTGCGGGACGTTCTGCATGTAGATGGCGACCCGCTCCCCGGCCGTGAACCCCTCGCCCGCCAGGCCGGCCGCGAACGCGTCGGTGAGCCGGTCGAGTTCGGCGAAGGTGATCCGGCCGTCGAGGTAGCGGATCGCGTCGGTGTCCGGGGTGCGGGCCACCGTCGCCCGGAACATCGCCAGCGCCGTGTCGAACTCGGGCTCGATCCCGGCCGGCTGTCCGGGGTCGTAGCGCGCGAGCCACGGCTTGTCGTCGTAGACGCTCATGGGTCCGTCCTCAGCGGATCACGACGGGGTTCACCGGGGCACCTGTGCCCTCGACGACGTTCAGCGGGGCAGCGGTGTAGAGGAAGTCCCAGCGCCCGTCGGCGGCGCACGCCTCCGCCAACTTGTCCAGCGCGACGATCTCGGTGAGCACCACCCCGAGGTTGCGCATGAGCGCGCAGTGCAGCGGCAGCATCACCCCGGAGACCGGGTCCTTGGTGACCTCGTTGGCGATGGTGTCGGTGACCAGGTTCGGGATCTCCCGATCGGCGAACCACTCGACCAGCTCGCGGGAGTAGGTCAGCCCGGGTTCGACGAAGTCGGCGTAGAATTCCTCGGCCGGAACCGAGTAGAAGTAGGACAGGAACCCGGTGCGGATCAGCAGGATGTCCCGCTGCCCGAGCTCCACGCCCTGGGCCTTGGCGGCCTGCTCCAGGTCGTCGTGGTCGAACGTCTCGCCCTTGTCGAGCCACTGCTTTCCGCGATGGCGGGCCATGTCGATCAGCACGCCGCGGCCGACGACCCCACGCTCGGCGATGGCCTGCACCGAGGCCTTCTTCAGACCGTCGACCGTGGACCGCGCGTCGTAGCCGTTCCAGATCTTGCCGTCGTACCAGACGTGGCCCAGCGCGTCGTACTGCGTCGACCCCTGCAGGAAGATCTCGGCCTTGTCGTCGGCGTAGTGCAGCCCGCCGGGAAACGCGGGCGCACCGTCCTGCCCGTCGTCCCAGGAGGACTCGTCGAGGACGTTGGTGCGGTTGATGCTCTCCCGGCCCGGGAACACCGGGTCACCGTGCGGGTGCCCCATCGGCGCCTGCAACGGGAACACCTCGCCGGACCGGATGTGCTGGGCCCCGCGCAGCACCTGCGCGGCGTCGAGGTAGTTCAGGCACCCGACCTCGTCCTCGGGGCCCCACCTGCCCCAGTTGCTCGGGGCGTCGTCACCGAGGAGCTCTCGCATCGTGGGCGCGTCGGGCATGCCGTCTCCTTCTACGCTGAAGTTCCGATCGAGCACCAGAGCGCTCGCTCGGTAGGTGTTCAGGATGATGCAGAGGAGACGACGTCGCGTCAACCCGACCGTTCCACCTGCCCATCTCCTCGTCTCAGCGGGTCGACGACCAGAGGACGACCCAGCGACACGGGCGGTAATTTCAGCTCAACTGAAAATCTGAGGTCTCGCGGTGCGGGACGAGCCGCATCATGTCCAGGGCCAGACCGGAGTAGCGGCGGGCGAGCTGCGCCGACCCCAGCTCGTCGGCCTCGGCCGACTCCGGGAGCCAGTACGGCAACGCCAGGCACATCGTCGTGATCGCCCTCGTGGTCGTCCGCACGTCCTGCACGGCGAACCGTCCCATCCGGACCGCGCGGGACGCCGCCTCCTCGAGCGCGTCCCGGACACGGCGCTGGACCGCGACCAGCCGGCCACGGTTCGGCTCCTCGACGCTGCGGATCTCCGACAGGACGAGCGAGGCGAGCTCGGCGCGCTCCGCGTGGAAGAGCGTCAGCGCCTCCACCATGAGGGCGAAGCGGTCGACCGGATCGTCCACCTCACGTCCGGCGGCCACGACCCGCCATTCGAGATCCCGCAGTGCCAGGTCGAGCAGCGCCACCAGGATGTGCTGCTTGCTCGGGTAGTGGTGGTAGACCCCGGGGACGCTGATGTCCGCGCCGGTGGCGATGACCCGCATCGTCGCACCGTGGTATCCGGTCTCGTTGAGGACCTCCACCGCCGAGGCGAGCACCGGATCGAGATCGAGCCCGGCGAACGTCCGCCACTCCCCCGGCCCCGTCTCCGGTGCGGGAACGGCCGGGTCCGCGTCGGCGCGATCCTGCGGCTCGAGCAGGCGACCTGCGGGCACACCCAGGCAGTGGGCGATCTGCTGGAGGCGTTCGACCGTGAGCCCGACCTTGTCGTTCTCGATCGCGCTCATCGTCCCGATGCTGACACCCAGGTCCGCGGCCAGCTGACGCAGCGTGACCCCGGCGCGCCGGCGGGCCGCGCGGACCGCAGCTCCCCCTGCCGATGGTTCAGCCACGCTGAACATCATACGGGCCGGTCCGGGCCCGTACACTGCCGATCCGTGGGACCCGTCACCGCCGATCCTCCCGCCCGTCGCAGGTCATGAACGTCTACGACCGCCGTCCCTGGTCGGCGCGGTACCCCCCGCACGTGAGCCGGACCCTGCGTCGCGAGCACGACTCGGTGCTCGCGATGTTCACCGCCGCGGCGAGGTCCGCGCCGGACGCCCCGGCGGTGCACTACTTCGACGCCACGTCCAGCTGGGCGGACATCGACCGGGCCTCGGACGCCGTGGCCGCGCTCCTCCGCGCGCGGGGGTTCGCACCGGGTGACCGGCTCGCCCTCTGCCTGCAGAACGACCCCGCCTTCGTGGTCGGGCTCGTCGCGGCGTGGAAGGCCGGCGGCATCGCGTCGCTGATCAGCCCGATGAGCAAGAAACGCGAGCTCCGGTCCGCCCTGCAGGACCACGCGCCGGCCGCGCTCCTCGCGCTCGACGACCTCTACGAGGACGTGATCCGGGAGGTCCTCGCCGCGGGTGACACCGACGTCCGCACCGTCATCACCTGCTCCCCCCTCGACGGCCGGACACGCACCGACCGACGCCTCTTCGACGGCGCCGCCCGGCGGCGGCCCGCGGACACGCTCGACCTCGACGCGCTCGTCGCCGCGTACTCGGGAACGCCCCTGCCGTACCGTCCGCCCGCCGCCCACGACGTCGCCGTGCTCGCCCCGACGTCGGGCACGACGGGTGAACCCAAGGCGGCGATGCTGACCCACGGCGGTCTCGCGTTCAACGCCCAGACCTACCGCGACTGGACCGGGCTCCGCAGCGGCGAACCGGTCCTCGCGATGGCGCCGGTCTTCCACGTCACCGGCCTCGTCGGCGCCGTGCTCCTCGCCTTCCTCCTCCGCTCTCCCCTGGTCCTCACCCACCGCTTCCACCCCGGTGTCGTGCGCGACGCGGTCCGGGAGCGCAGGCCGTCGTTCGCGGTCGCACCCATCACCGCCTACATCGCGCTCGCCGACGAGCCCGGGACCACCCCCGAGGACCTCCGGTCGCTGCGCCTGCGCTACTCGGGCGGCTCACCGCTGCTCCCCGAGGTGGCCGACCGGCTCGAGGCCGCACTCGGCGGCTACATCCACAACATCTACGGCCAGACCGAGTCGTGCTCACCCACCCACATGGTCCCCCCGGGGGTCCGCGCGCCCGTCCACGCCGACACCGGAACCCTCTCGGTCGGACTCCCCGTGTCCGACACCGCCGTGACCGTCGTCGACGACGACGGCCGCCCGCTCCCGATCGGCGAGATCGGCGAGCTGATCACGTCGGGACCGCAGATCGCACCCGGGTACTGGCGACGCCCGGAGGAGACCGCCACCGTGTTCACCGGGGCCGGCATGCGCACCGGCGACGTGGGCTTCATGGACGAGCACGGCTGGTTCTACGTCGTCGACCGCAGCACCGACCTGATCAACGCCGCCGGGTACAAGATCTGGCCGCACGAGGTCGAGCAGGTTCTCACCACGCACGCGGCCGTGCGCGAGGCCGCCGTCGTCGCGATCCCGGACGACTACCGGGGCCAGTCCACCCGGGCCTACGTCGCCCTCCGGCCGGGGTGCACCGCCACCGAGATCGACCTGATCGACTACTGCCGCCGGCGGATGGCCGCCTACAAGTACCCGCGGGAGGTCGAGATCGTCAACGCCCTGCCGCGCACGGCCACCGGCAAGGTCATGCGCCGGGCCCTCCGTCGCCCCTGACCGGGGACACCCCTCGACGACCACGGTCCTGACGAGCACCGACAGTCGTGGTCAGCTCGAACCGGCCGCCCGATCACCCCCAGCGTCAACTGGCTCAGGCCGGCTGCGGCACGGGACTGCTCCCGGCGATGGCCTCCCGGACGAGGTCCGTCGCACGGCGGAGACGGCCGAGATCGACCCCGGTCCCCACCCCCCGCTTCTCCAGGTGCGCGACGAGTGTCTCCGTGGCGAGGTTGCCGTGCGCACCGGGCGCGAACGGGCAGCCGCCGTAACCACCGGCAGCGGAGTCGAAACGCGCGACACCGAGGTCGATGGCGGCGTCGACGGTCTCGAGCGCCCGGCCGTGCGCATCGTGCAGGTGCAGGGCGAGCGGGGTGTCCGGGAGCGCCTCGCGGACGGCGGCGACGGTGCGGGCGACCTGCCCGGGTTCGGCGATGCCGAGGGTGTCGGCCAGCGCGAGCCGGCTCAGTCCGATGGCGTCGAACGCCGAGGCGACCTCGACGATCCGCCCAGGAGGCATCTCCCCGTCGAAGGGACAGACGAACGCGGTCGAGACCGCTCCGGCGAACCGGATGCCGGGGTACCCGGCGGCGACGGCGGCCATCTCGGCGAGGGCGCTGACGACGTCGCGACCGGCGTTGGCCCTGCTGTGCCCTTCGCTCGCGGAGGCGACCAGGACGATGTCGCGCACGCCGGCCGCGGCGGCGCGTTCGACTCCGCGCCGGTTGAGGGCGATGGCGCTGAAGCGCGCGTCGGGCCGGTCCGGAAGTGCCGCGACGAGCTCGGCCGCACCCGCCATCTGGGGGACCCGGGCCGGGTTGACGAAGGAGGCGACCTCGAGGTGGCGCAGGCCCGCGGCGAGCAGCGACTCGGCGATGCGGACCCGGTCGGCGACGGAGACGACGACGGGTTCGTCCTGCAGGCCGTCGCGCAGGACGACCTCGTTGATCGTGATCTGCATCAGATGACTCCACGTGCCCGGTGGTCGTCGAGCTGGTCGGCGCTGAGGTCGAGGAGCTCGTGGAGGACCTGGTCGGTGTGTTCGCCGAGTTCGGGACCGACCCAGCGGACGTCACCGGGAGAGCCGGGAAGCCGGGGGACGACCCCGGGGAACCGGATCTCCTCCGGCTCGTCCTCCACGACGACCTTGGCCGGTCGCACCATGTCGCGGGCCCGGTAGTGGCGGTCGCGGGCGATCGCCTCCGCGTCGAGGATGGGACCGGCCGGGACGCCCGCCTCGGCGAGGACGTCGACGGCGGCGGCGGCGGACAAGGTGCGCGTCCACGCGGTGATCGCGTCGTCGATCTCGTCGGCCCGCCGGGCACGGGCAGGACCGCCGGCGAGGGTCGGGTCATCGGCGAGGTCCTGACGCCCGATCGCGACCATGAGCCGGGAGAAGGCGCGATCGGCGTTGCCCGCAATCATGATCGACTGGCCGTCGGCGGTCGGGTAGTTGCCGCTGGGGACCACGCCGGGAAGCGGACCGGCCGTGCGCTGGCGCACGGTGTCGTAGGCGTCGAGGTCCGGTACGAGCGAGTCCATGATCATGAACACCGACTCGTACAGGGCGACGTCCGCGACGCGGGGACCGTGGTGGGGTTGCCCGTTCTTCTTGGCCAGCAACAGCATCAGGGCACCGATGGTGCCGTAGAGGCCCGCAACGGAGTCGCCGATCGCGGCGCCCGGACGCACCGGCTCGCGGTCGGGATGACCGGTGACGTGACGCAGCCCGCCGAAGGCCTCCGCGACGCCACCGAAGCCGGCCCGGTCCTTGTAGGGGCCGGTCTGGCCGTAGCCGGAGATCCGCACCAGCACGACGTCCGGGTTGACCGCGGTCAGCTCGTCCGGCCCGAGCGCCCACCGTTCGAGGGTCCCCGGGCGGAAGTTCTCGATGATCACGTCACAGTGGCGGACGAGGTCGAGGGCGAGCTCGCGGCCCTGGTCGGTGCGCAGGTCGAGGGTCACCGACTTCTTGTTGCGGGCCATCGTGCGGAACATCATCGACGTCGACCCGCGGCCGAGCCGCCAGCCGCGGAGCTCGTCCCCGGAGTCCGGACGTTCGATCTTGATGACCTCGGCGCCGAAGTCGGCGAAGATCCGCGCGGCGAACGGCGCGGCGATGAAGTTCCCGAGCTCCAGCACTCGTACGCCCTCGAGAGGAGCAGGGACGTTCGCGCTGAGATCCGACACATGTACCTCGCTTCTCACCGGTGAGCACGGCGTTCACACCCTTGGGAGCCAATCGCCCAACCAGTAGAGCCAGCGACCCGCTACACGGTCAAACAACTCATCATTCGCTGGGCACAGTGCTCAAGTAGCCGGGGCAGGATGCCGGGCCCGACCGTGCACCTGGCTCAGGTTCCGCGCCGTCGCCGGGGTCAGTCCGCCTCCGCGATGAGCGAGTCGACCAGTGGCCCGACACGGGTTCCGAAGCGGCGACGCAGCACGATCTCGCTGCGGGTCTGGCGCACGCCCTTGGTCCGGATGATGCGCTGCAACAGCGCCTCCAGGTGCTCCAGATCGCGCGCGACGACCCGGCAGACGAGGTCGACGTCGCCCGCGACCGAGTTGAGCTCGATCAGCTCGGGGATCTGTTCGAGGTCGGTGAAGGTGTCCTCGAGCCGATCCTGGCTGACGTTGACCCGCACGTAGGCGAGCACCGGCATGCCCAGCGCGACGTTCGACAGCACCGGCCGGTAGGAACGGATGACCCCGGCGTCCTCCAGGCGCTTGACCCGCGCCTGCGCGGTCCCGCGGGCGATGCCCAGTCGCCTCGCCCACTCCCGGACCCCGACACGGGGTGCTTCGATCATCATGCGGAGCATCTCCAGCTCCGCCTTCTTCACCACCACGGCGTCCGCTCCATCCACGCTGTTCCGGGGCGGTATCGGGGCCAACGGCCTACCCCAAACCCGCCTGACTCACGTGGATTTGAGCACAGTGCGCAAGATTCTGCGAGCTTCTTGGCCAATCTAGGAGCGAACTCGTAGTCTCATCGGCCAGCTGCACAGCTCGACACCCGCGCCGATCCGCGGCTGCTCGATCCTGCCCGACTGCCCGTTACGCCCGCGACGCTGCGGGCTCACACCCGGGAGTGGTCATCGATGACCTATGCCGTCTCCATACTCGCCCTGGTCGCCCTCTTCACCGTCGCGACCGTCACCCCGGTCAACATGGGCGTCCTGGCCTTCGCCGCCGCCTTCATCGTCGGCGGCTGGGTCTCGCACATGGCTCTCGACGACATCGTCGGGTTCTTCCCCGGCAACCTGTTCCTGATCGTCGTCGGCATCACCCTGCTGTTCGGCATCGCCCGGGTCAACGGCACCATCGACCTCGTCGTGAAGGCCCTGCTCACGCTGGTCCGGGGCAAACGCTGGGCGATCGTGTGGGTCATGTTCGGCCTCGCCGGAACGCTGATGGCGCTCGGCAGTGTGATGGCCGTGGGCATGCTCGCACCGATCGCGATGCCGATCGCGAAGAAGTACAAGATCGATCCACTGCTGATGGGCATGATGATCAGCCACGGCGCGTTGGGGACGGCCTTCTCCCCCATCACCGTCTACGGCGCGTTCACCACCGGCTGGCTCGCCGACACCGGGCTCCCCACCAACCCGACCGCGCTGTTCTTCATCCCGCTGGCGCTCAACGTCTTCCTCGCGCTGGTCCTGTTCTTCACCCGCGGCCGCGACCTGCTGCGCAAGGACGGTGGCACGATCGACGGCCCGGTCGAGGCGGACGCGGACACCACCACCGACCCGGGTTCGGCGGCCGGTGGCACGCGTACCGACCAGCTGGGCACCGTGCCGTCCGGCAGCGCGGGCGGCGGCGCGGTCGCCGCTCCGGCCGCAGTCGTGGTGTCGCCGCCGGTGCGTGCCAACGACGCGGAGGGTGAGACGCCCGGACTGACCCCCATCCGGATCCTCACCCTGCTCGGCATGCTGGGCCTGCTGCTCAGCGCCGCGGTGTTCGGAGTGGACGTGGGCATCGGGTCGATGTGCATCTCGGCGGTGCTGCTGATGGCCGCGCCGAACCGGCACAAGGCCGCCATGAACAACGTCAGCTGGTCGGTCGTCGTCCTGGTGTGCGGCATGCTGACCTACATGAGCGTGCTGGAGGAGAACGGCACGCTGCAGTTCCTGGGGGACGCCGCGGCCAGCCTCGGGTCGCCACTGCTGACCGCGCTCCTGCTCTGCCTCGCGGTCGGCATCATCTCCGCGATCGGCTCGTCCATCGGGACGCTGGGCATCGTGTTCCCCCTCGCCGCGCCCATGCTGCTCGCCGGTGAGCTCGGCGTCATCGGGTTCGTCGCCGCGATCGCCTTCTGCACGGTCGTCGTCGACGTCAGCCCGTTCTCCAGCAACGGGGCGATCGTGCTGGCCAACGCCCAGGTCGCCGACCGGAACGCGTTCCAGCAGCGACTGCTGCGCTACTGCCTGATGATCGTCGTCGTCGCGCCGGTGCTGGCGTTCCTCACCGTCATCCTGCCGACCGCCTGACCGTCCGAAGGCGCTCGCTCGGGACCGGCCCGCACGTGCGGGCCGGTCCCGCTGCCGTTCCCCCTTCGGGCCTGCTCACCGCCCCGGCCGGCGGACGTGCTCGATCGCCGACGTGTCGATGATCGTCCCGAACCGGGCGAGGTTGTTCGCGTGGCCGAGGTTGTGGAGGGCGAAGGCGGTGTCGACCGCCTGCTGCATGCCTTGCGCGTCCTGGGACCGGTTGACGCTGGTCTTGGCCAGGCGGAGCCCGAAAGCCGGCCGGGCGGCGATCCGGGTGGCGAGCTCGAGGGTCGCGTTCTCGAGCTCGCCCGGATCGACCACCTTGTTGACCATTCCCATGGCGTGCGCCTCCTCGGCCGTGATCGGCTCGCCGGTGAACAGCAGTTCCTTGGCCCGGCGTGCCCCGACCTCGAAGGCGTGCACGAAGTACTCGGCACCGTTGACGCCGAACGCCGCGACCGGATCGGCGAAGGTGGCGTCGTTCGCGGCGACGATGAGGTCCATCGGCCAGACGAGCATCAGGCCTCCGGCGATCACCCGTCCCTGGACCTGCGCGATCGTCGGCTTCGGGAGCTCCCGCCAGCGCCGGCACAGGCCGAGGAACGCCTCGCACTCGAAGGCGAGATGCCCCTCGACCCCGGGGGCGTCGAAGTCGCCCTCGAGGGTTGCCGTCGGTGGCCCCGGGAGCTCGAACGGCGCGGCGAGGTCGTGTCCCGACGAGAAGTCGGGGCCGTCGGCGGCCAGGATGATCACCCGGACCCGGGTGTCGGCGGCCGCGGCCGCCAGCGCGGCGTCGAGCTGGTACAGCAGGGCCGGGTCCTGTGCGTTGCGCTTCGCCGGGCGGGCGAGACGGATCCGGGCGATGTCCGGTGCCGGGTGCTCGGTACGGATCCGGGGGGCGTCGTCCTGCTGGGTCATCGAACGGCTCCTGCGGTGTCGGAGGTGACGAGGCTGCGCCCCACGATCTCCTTCATGATCTCGTTGGTGCCGCCGTAGATGCGTTGCGCCCGGGCGGCCGTGTACATCCGGGAGATCGGGTACTCGTCCATGTAGCCGTAGCCGCCGAAGAGCTGCAGGCATCGGTCGACGACCCGGCCCTCCAGCTCGCTGAACCACCACTTGGCCATGGACACGGTGACGTCGTCGAGCGTGCCGGCCTCCAGGCGGTGGATGCAGTCGTCGAGGAAGGCCCGCGCCACGCGGGCGTGCGTCGCGCACTCGGCGATCTCGAAACGCACGTGCTGCTGGGCGATGAGCGGCTTGCCGAAGGCGTACCGCTCGTTGACGTAGCGGGTCGCCAGGTCCACGGCATGTTCGATCGCCGCGGTCGCGGTGACCGCGACGATCAGCCGTTCCTGGGGCAGCTGCCCCATCAGCATCGCGAAGCCCTCGCCCTCGGCACCGAGCCGATGTCCGACCGGCACCCGGACCTCGTCGAGCACGAGCTCGGCCGTGTCGGACTCGTGCTGTCCCATCTTGTGCAGCACCCGCCCGACCTGGAAGCCGGCGCAGTCCTTCGTCTCGACCGCGAACAGCGAGATCCCCCGTCCACGGGCCGCGGGGTCGGTGGTGGCCGCCACGAGCACGAGGTCGGCGGTGGCGCCGTTGGTGATGAAGGTCTTGGCACCGGTGAGGACGTAGTGGTCGCCGGAGCGGACCGCCCGGGTGCGGATGGCCTGGACGTCGGAACCGGTGTCGGGCTCGGTCATCGCCAGCGCCCCGATCATCCGGCCGGCGGCCATCTCCGGGAGCCAGCGCCGGCGCTGCTCGGCGGTGCCGTGCCGCACGATGTAGTGCGGCACGACGACGTTGTGGACCTGCATCGGGGCGGGTGTGACCCCGGCGCGGACGAAGGCATCGAGCACGACGAAGTCGTCGAGCACGCTCCCGCCTCCCCCACCGTCGGACTCCGGCACGCCGCAACACAGCAGCCCGTGCGTGCCCGCGGCGGTCCAGAAGCTCCGGTCGACGCGTTGCTGTGCCCGCCACCGGTCCACGGCGGGTACGCCGGCCTCCTCGGCGAACCGATACGCCAGGTCGTGCAGCGCCCGGCGCTCTTCCGTCATCCACTTGCCATGCGACATGTAAATCTCCACTAATCAGTGATCATGACACTTTGTTCGCTGATAGCCAGGTAGACACAGATACTCGCTCGGTCTTGCCAACGAAGTCAACGACGGATAACTTGCATCACCACCAGCTTGAGCTGGGAGACCACGGAGCCCCCGACGGAGGTGGCGATGCCCGGAATGCAGACATCCCGACCGGTCGCGGTGGTGACCGGAGCGAGCGGCGGCCTCGGCGCGGCCTGTGCGCGCGTCCTGGCCGACGACGGCTACGACATCGAGCTCCTCGACCGGGACGGGCCCGGGCTGAAGTCGGTCGCCGACGAGCTCGGCCGGACCGGGGCCACCGTCGGGGCGCACACCGTGGACCTTCTCGACTCCGACGCCGTGACGGCGGTCTTCGACGGACTCCCGGGTCGCGACCGCCTCCGTGCCCTGGTCAACGTGGCCGGGCTCATCTCGCTCGGCACGATCACCGACATCACCACCGAGGACTGGGACCGTGTCCTCGGGGTGAAGCTGCGCGGCGACTTCCTGACCTGTCGCGCCGCGATCCCGATCATGACGGCGAACGGCGGCGGCGCCGTCGTCAACTGCTCGTCGATGTCCGGGCGCACCAAGTCGGTGCTGACGGCCCCGAACTACGTCGCGTCGAACTCGGGGGTGATCGGTCTGACGATGAGCCTCGCGAACCAGCATGCCGCCGACGGTGTCCGGGTCAACTGCGTCGCGCCCGGAATGATCGACACACCGATGCTCGAGGCCTACACGACCGAGCAGCTCGCGGGCATCCGTGCCGCGGTGCCGCTGGGCCGGTTCGCCGATCCGGCCGAGATCGCGGCGGTCGTCGGGTTCCTCGTCTCCGACCGGGCCAGCTACGTGACCGGCGAGACGATCAATGTCAACGGCGGCATGTTCATGGTCTGACCGGCTTCCTCCCGCAGTCACCACTCCCGAAGGGACGCCATCCATGTCGAGTCTCGAGAACTACCAGGCCCGCGTCGTCACCACCGGCACCGGACCGGACGGCCGGTCGACCGTCGTCTCGGACGGACCGACCACGACCCGCGCCGTCACCCCCACCTTCACCGTGGCCGATGTCTGGCGCGTCGACGCCGTTCCGCCGCGGGTCGACGCCGAGAACCCGCTCGACGGCGGCGTCGAGCTCGAACCACCCCGCTCCGGGGTGCTGGTCCGCATGGTCAGCTTCCCGCCGGACAGCGAGTGGCAGGCCGGTGGTGGCTACGAGGACGCGATGGCCAGCATCGGCGGCGCCGGGTCGCACGACGCCGACGCCGAGGTCGCCGGCATGCACGCGACCGACAGCGTCGATGTCGTCACCGTCGTCGAGGGCGAGCTGCATGCCGTGCTGGAGACCGGTGAGGTGCTCCTGCGGCCCGGGGACTCGCTGGTGCAGCGGGGCACCAAGCACGCCTGGAGCAACCGCACCGACCGGCCGGCCACCATCGTCGCGACCATGGTCGGCGCGCACCGTGGCACCGGCGGAACGGAATGACGCCGTGTACCTGACCCAGCCGCTGCACCGCGGCCTCCAGCAGCACCCGGGCCGCATCGCGACCGTCGACGGCGACCGGGAGTACACCGTCGGCGAACACGTCGACCGGGTCGCGCGGCTGGCCGGTGGCCTGCGGGAGCTCGGGGTCGCCCCGGGTGATCGTGTCGCGATGTACGCGCTCAACTCGGACCGCTATCTCGAGTACCTCATGGCCGTGCCGTGGGCCGACGGCGTGCTGGTCCCGGTGAACACCCGATGGAGCGTCACCGAGGTCGCCGACAGCCTCGTCGACGCCGGTGTCCGGGTCCTGCTCGTCGACGACGCCTACGCACACACCGTCGCCGAACTGCAGGCCCGGTGCCCCGGGCTCTCCACCGTCGTCCGTGCCGGGGACGAACCGATCCCCGACTCCGTCGACTACGACCAGCTGGTCGGCTCCTCGGACCCGGTCCCGGACGCCCGGCGCGGCGGGGACGCGCTGGCAGCCCTGTTCTACACGGGCGGCACCACCGGCCGGTCCAAGGGCGTCATGCTCAGCCACGCCAACCTCATGACCTCGGCGCTGGGCTGCGCGGCCGCCGGGTTCTGGGCGACACCGGGCGGCCGCTTCCTGCACTCGGCGCCGATGTTCCACCTGGCCGACCTGTGCCTGTGGGCGGCCCACTCGCTCGGCGGCAGCACGCACGTGGTCGTCCCCGGTTTCGAGGCGGGACGCGTGCTGCAGGCGGTCGAGCGGCACCGCGTCACCGACCTGTTCCTGGTCCCCACGATGATCGGCATGCTGATCGACCACCCGGACTTCGACCGGTACGACCTGTCGAGCCTGCGCCGGTTCTGCTACGGCGCGTCGCCGATCTCCCCCGAGGTGCTCGACCGGACCCTACGGCTGCTGCCCGACGTCGAGCTCGCCCAGGCCTACGGGATGACCGAGCTGTCCCCGGTGGCGACGCTGCTCGGCCCGGACGACCACCGCTCCGACTCGCCGCGCCGCTACTCGGCGGGCCGCGCCGCGCCGCACAGCGAGATCCGAGTGGTCGACCCGGACGGTGCGGACGTGCCGACCGGCACCGTCGGTGAGGTGGTCAGCCGCGGCGGCCACACCATGCTCGGGTACTGGAACCAGCCGGAGGCCACCGCGGCGGCGCTGCGTGACGGGTGGATGCACACCGGCGACGCCGGCCGGCTCGACGAGGACGGCTATCTGTTCGTCGTCGACCGGATCAAGGACATGATCGTCTCCGGTGGCGAGAACGTGTACTCGGCCGAGGTGGAGAAGGCAGTGCTGCGCCACCCCGCCGTCGCCTCCTGTGCGGTGATCGGCGTGCCCGACACCGTCTACGGCGAGCGGGTGCACGCGGTCGTCGTGCTCCGTGACGGTCACCGGATCGACGCCGGCGAGCTGCGCGAACATTGCAAAGGCCTCATCGCCGGCTACAAGGCCCCGCGCAGCGTGGACTTCGTCGACGAACTCCCGCTGTCCGGCGCAGGTAAGATCCTCAAACGCGACCTGCGCCGGAACACGACGTCCTCCGGCGTCCGACCATGACGGATGTGGGGATCATCGACGGGACCGGCGGCCGGGACGTCGCACGACGCCCGCGCGACCGCAGGGACACGATCGCCCGCAACGCGGCCGAGCTCTTCGCCGCGCGGGGATTCAACGCGGTGCGCATGGACGACATCGCCGCCGCGACGGGGATCACCGCGGGCGCGCTGTACCGCCACTTCCGGAACAAGCAGGATCTCCTCTCGGAGATCGTCAACTCCAGCCAGCAGCGGTATCTCGCTGAGCTCGACGCGGCCGGCGACGAGGCGGACGTCCGCAGGCACGGCCCGGAAACGTTGACCACGCTGCTGACCGGGCTCGCCGCCGCGTCGCTGGACAGCGCGCACTTCGCCGTGCTCTGGCAGCGCGAGTCGCGCTACCTCGGCGACGACGACCGTGCCGGACTCCGCGCGCGGCTCCACGGCATGGCGGGCCGGATCGCCGACCGGCTCGGCCCGGACCGGCCGCACGCCGAGATCACCGCATGGGTCCTGCTCGCGGTGCTCTCGAGCCCGGGCCATCACGATCTCGTGCTGCCGCGCCCGCGGTACGACCGCATGCTGGTCGACGCGTGCCTCGCCGTGCTCGACGCGCGACCGGAGCCGGTGGGGTCCACTGCGACGGTCGCCACCGGCACCGGGGCACGGCCGGCGTCCCGCCGGGAAGAGCTGCTCCTGGACGCCGCCCGCGCGTTCCGGCGATCCGGATACCCGTCGGTCGGCATCAACGACATCGCCGCCACCGCAGGCATCGCCGGACCGGCGATCTACCGCTACTTCGACGCCAAGTCCGACATCCTCGTCGCGCTCGTCGCCCGGTTCCAGGAGTGGGCCGCACACGAGGCGCACCGGGCACTCCGCGCCGCCGATCCCGCGGACCCCACCGACGTCCTGCAGCGGCTGGTCCGGGCCTACGTGGTCGTCGGGACGGAGAATCCGGACCTCGTCGCCGTGACCGTCACCGAGTGGTCCGACCTGCCCGACCCCGACCGTGACCGGCTCCAGCGGCTGCGCAACGACCTCGTGGCCGAATGGCAGCAGTGGCTGCTCGCCGCCCGTCCCGGCCTCGGCCGGCACGAGGCGACGCTGCTCGTCCGCACCGCCATGGTGCTGATCGAGGACACCGTCCGGGTCCCGCACCTGACCGCGACCTGCCCCACCGCGGTCCCCGCGGAGCTCGAGGCGGCCGCGACCGCCGTTCTCCTCCACACCACCGTCTGAGCCCCGACACCTGCCGAACCCGCCACCCGGCGTGCCCGGGGTGTGATGCCGCATGCCCGAGGAGGTCACCGCCGTGCCCGCACCCGACCCGCCGACGCCATCCCCGCGCACCGCACTCGTCACCGGCGCCGGTAGCGGCATCGGACGTGCCGTCGCGCGCCGTCTCGCCCGCGACGGACTCACCGTCCTCGTCACCGACCGCAGTCCGCAGGCTGCCCGCCACGTCCGCGACGAGATCGCCGCCGACGGCGGCGACGCCTCCGCACACGTCTGCGACGTCACCGACGAGACCGACGTCCGGGCGCTCGCCGGCTCGGTCGCAGATCGCGCCGGCCGGGTCGACGTGCTCGTCAACAACGCCGGCCTCGCCGAACGCCCCAGCACGTTCGAGGACCAGCGCCCCGAGATCTGGGACCGGGTCCTGGCCGTGTCCCTGCACGGCACGCGGATCTGCAGCCGCGAGTTCGGCACCCGGTTCATGCTGCCCACGGGCCGCGGCCGCATCGTCAACATCACCTCGGTCGCCGGCCTCGTCGGCGTGCCCCGGATGCACGCCTACTCGGCGGCCAAGGCCGCCGTCGCCATGTTCACCCGGACCCTGGCCTGCGACTGGGCCCGCCACGGCGTGACCGTGAACGCCGTCGCGCCCGGGTACGTGGACACGCCACCGGTCGCCGCCCTCGCCGCCACCGGCGACCTCGACGTCGCGCGGCTGCGCGCCCGTGTCCCCGTCGGCCGCCTCGGTTCCGGTGCGGACATCGCACACGCCGCCGCCTTCCTCGCCCATCCCGATTCCGGCTACCTGACCGGTGTCGTCCTGCCCGTCGACGGCGGCTGGACCGCCTTCGGCGACGCGGGCGACGCCCATCGGGAACCACTCGACACACACCCGGAGAAGCCATGACCGACGACAGGACCGTGCCCGCCCCGACGACCCGGACGTCGCCACCGACCCGCCCCGGCCGCACCCGTGCCCTGTTCACCGCCTGCGTCGGCAACGCGCTGGAGTGGTTCGACTGGCTGATCTACGCCCAGTTCGCCGCGCTGCTGTCCCTGCAGTTCTTCCCGGCCGGCGACCGCACCGCCGCGTTGCTCGGGACCCTCGCGATCTTCGGTGTCGGCTTCTTCTTCCGGCCACTCGGCGGTGTCGTTCTCGCCGCCCTCGCCGACCGCCACGGGCGTCGCACCGGCCTGGTCGTGTCCATGCTCCTCATGGCCTCCGGCGCCGTCCTCATCGGAGCCGCACCCACCTACGAACAGGTCGGCCTGGCCGCGCCCGCCGTCCTCCTGCTGGCCCGCGCCCTGCAGGGCATGTCCACCGGGGGTGAGTTCGCGGGCGTGGCCACCTATCTCGCCGAGTACGCCCCGACCGACAAGCGGGGGCGCTACGGAAGCCTCCTCTACATCTCGGCCAACCTCGGCGCGCTCGCGGCGATCGGGACCTCGCTCGCACTGACCGGCCTGCTCGGCCAGCAGCAGCTGGCCTCCTGGGGCTGGCGGATCCCGTTCCTGCTCGGCGGTGCACTCGGGCTCGTGGCGCTCGTCCTGCGCCGCCGGATGGCCGAGACCGAGGCGTTCCGCGCCGTCCGCCCCGGCCGGAACACGACCCCGGCGCGGCAGCTGCTCCGCCGCCACCCCGGCGCCGTGGTCCGCCTGTTCGTGCTCTCCGGCCTCACCGGGGTCTGGTACTACACCTTCGCCTCGTACCTGCCCGTCCACCTCCGGAGCCAGGGCATGCCTGCCGCTCCGGCGCTCACCGCGGGCATCATCGCCCTGGTCGTGATGACCGTGGCCCTGCCGTTCATCGGTGCACTCTCCGATCGCCACGGTCGCCGCGCCTTCGTGCTCGCCTTCGGGGCCGCCGTCGCCGTCGGCGCGGTACCGCTGTTCGCCGTCCTGCAGCCGACGTTCGTCTCCCAGGTGCTGGTCCAGACCACCGCGCTGCTCGTCTTCGCCTGCTACGCGGCGATCGGGCCGACGGTCATGGCCGAGCAGTTCCCCACCGAGGTCCGCGCCGTCGGTTCCGGCCTGCCCTACGGCCTCGGCGTCGCGCTCTTCGGCGGGACGGCACCGCTGCTCATCGAGTGGCTGACCAGCAAGGGGCTCAGCGGCGTGTTCCCGTGGTACCTCGCGGTCCTCGGCGCGGTCACCGTGGTCGCCGTGATACCGCTACGCGACCGTCGCGACACCGACATGCGTGCCCTCTAGCAGATCGGCGGGAACCGGCGCACGGTCGTACCCCGCACAGGCCACGCAACGCCGGGAGCGTCTCCGGTCGGCGCCGGACGGCTCCGGCACCGCCGCGACGCACGACATGGGGCTTCCGAGCGCGGCCGCCGGAAGTTAGCCTTGTCGGCTCGGCCGGGCACCCGCCGATCGGGCCCTGACGTCGTGAAGGGTGTCCGCCCATGCACCTGCTGTTCGCCGACTCGGTCGCCGACCGGACCACCGCCGAACTCGAGTCACGGGGGCATCGTTGCTCGGTGGAGCCGACGCTGACCAGCGCGGAACTGCCGGGCCGGATCGCCGGCGTCGACGGGCTGGTGGTCCGCAGCACCAAGGTCAACCGGGCGGTGTTCGAGGCCGCCGACAAGCTCGCCCTGGTGATCCGGGCCGGCGCCGGAACCAACACCATCGACGTCGAGGCCGCGGCCCGGAACGGGGTCGTGGTGTCCAACGTGCCCGGCCGCAACTCGGTCGCGGTTGCCGAGCTCACCATGGGGTTGATCCTGGCGCTCGACCGCCGGATCGCCGACAACGTGGCCGACGCGCGGCAGGGCCGCTGGGCGAAGGCGACCTACAGCAAGGCCAACGGGTTGTTCGGCAGCACCCTCGGCATCGTCGGCCTGGGCTCGATCGGCCTCGCCGTGGCCGAGCGGGCGGCCGGGTTCGGGATGCGGATCTGCTGCCTGGACCGCCCCGGTCGCAGCCGAGCCACCCTCGACCGGCTGGCCGAACTCGACGTGGTGTGCCACGGCTCGCTCGCGCAGCTGCTCGCCGCCGCCGACGTGGTGAGCCTGCACGTGCCGTCGTCGCCGGAGACCTGCAACCTGGTGGACGGCGACTTCCTGGCCGCGATGAAGCCCGGCGCGATCCTCGTGAACACCTCGCGCGGTGAGGTGGTCGACGAGGCGGCGCTGCTCGCGGCGCTGGATGCCGGCCACGTCCGCGCCGGCCTCGACGTGTTCGCCGACGAGCCGGGCTCGGGCGCCGCCGAGTGGGACTCCCCGCTCGCCAGGCACCCCGGGGTCGTGGCCACCCACCACATCGGAGCCTCCACCGCACAGGCCCAGGCCGCCGTCGCCGCGGGGGTCGTGGAGATCGTCGACGCGTTCGCGGCCGGCGAGGCGCGCAACTGCGTCAACCTCGCACCGCGCGGTCTGGGCAGCGCCACACTCACCGTGCGTCACCTCGACAAGGTCGGTGTGCTGGCCAGGGTGCTCGAGTTGCTGCGCGAGGCCGGGCTCAACGTCGAGCACATGCAGAACCGGATCTTCGCAGGCGGCGAGGCTGCTGTCGCCACGATGGACCTGGCCGGCACCGTGCCCACCGACCTGCTCGCGCACCTCGATGCGATCCCCGAAGTGCTGGGCAGCTCGCTCGTCGCCCTCGACTCCGCCGGCCCCGGGTCGACCGGCACGGTTTCGATCGGAACGGGGTCCACGTGACGCGCGCGCCCACTCCCCCGGCCACCGAGGTCACGCGAGCCGGTCCGGCCGGGCGGAAGACGGCCCGTGGCGCCGAGCTCGTACGCCCGTTCACCGGGTGGCTGGTCCGCGCCGAGGCCGCCGCCGAGGAGGTCGGGGCCATGTCGGAGGCCGCGGTCGCCGCGGGATCGGCGTCCCGCCCGGTGCGCGCGGACGCCTACGAGCCGATGCCCCCGGCGCTCTACGTCTACCGCCAGGCCACGCCGCACGGCGAGCACACCGGCATCGTCTGCGACATCAGACCCCAGGCGTTCCTCGACGGGCAGGTACGCGGTCACGAGTCGGTGCAGCCGTGCCGGGTCGACGGGCTGGCGCGATACCTCGCGACGGCGCCGCAGCGGGTGGAGCTGGTGAGCACGCTGCATCGGGCGGGGCCGCACGTGCTGGCCACGCTGGCAAGGGCGATCGAGATGTCGCCGACGCGCGACGTCGCCGGGCCCGACGGCTCGCGCCACACGATATGGCGGGTTCCGGAGGGCCCGCAGACCACGCAGCTGTGCCGGGAGCTGGGCGCCGCCACCCACTACATCGCCGACGGGCACCACCGGGTGGCGGCCAGCCTCGAGGTCTGGGCCCGCTCCGGGCCGCCCGTGCGCCGCGGCGTGCTGTGCGTGGCCTACCCGCTCGACGGGCTGCGGCTGGCCTCCTTCGACCGGCGGGTGGCGGGCCCGGTCGACTCCGCGCTGGTGCGCGGCCTGCTCGAGGCGAGCTTCGACGTCCGCCCGGCGGCCGGCGCGCAGGAGGCGCTGGCGTCGGGCATCGCGGTCAACCTCGACCGCCGCTGGTACGTCGCGAGGTATTCCGGTCACCGGCCGCCCGGGGCGCAGGGTCTGGACGTCTCGCTGCTTCACGACCGCGTGCTCGACCGGCTACCCCCGGGCACCGAGGTGGAACTGGCCCGCGCCCCGCTCGAGGACCTCGTCGCCGCGTGCGACGCGGACGGCGGAGTTCTGATCGCGCTGCCCGCGCCGGAGCTCGAGACCCTTCTCGCGATCGCCGACGCCGGCGAGGTGGTGCCGGCCAAGAGCACGTTCTTCTCACCCAAACCCGGCTCGGGCATCTTCCTGCGCGATCCCGCCGCCTGACCAGGATCAACGTCGCCCGCAGACCGGCGTGGCTGCCTCGTCCCGCACCGGCACGTTCGACGGCCGCGAGAACACGCCCGGGGGGTGGTCGACGCGCAGAGAGTGGCGTAGCGGGGTGGACATCGTCATCCTCGCCGGGCCGGTGTGGGCAGCAGGGACCGCGTGATCAACTCCTTCATGATCTCGTTGCTCCCGCCGTAGATGCGCTGCGCGCGTGCGTCGACCCAGAGCCGGCCGATGGGGTACTCCCGCATGTAGCCGTAGCCCCCGAACAGCTGCAGGCAACGGTCGACGACCTGTCCCTGCACGTCGGTGGTCCACAACTTGACCATGGCAGCAGCCGCCAGGTCGAGGCTGTCGTCGAGGTGACGGACGATGGCGTCGTCGACGAAGGTGCGGGCCACCTCGGTGAGGGTCGCGCACTCGGCCACTTCGAAGCGGGTGTTCTGCAGGTCGGAGAGCGGCGCCCCGAATGCCCGTCGTTGCGAGGTGTAGTCGACGGTGAGCGCCACCGCCTGGGTCATCGCGCCGACGGCCATGACGCCGGCGAACAGCCGCTCCTGCGGGAGCTGCTCCATCATCATGGCGAAGCCTCGGCCCGGTTCGCCGAGCAGCGCGGACGCGGGCAGACGCACCCCCACGAACGACAGCTCGCTGGTGTCGGATCCATGCTGGCCGATCTTGTCGAGCACGCGGGTGACCGTGAAGCCGGGGACGCGGGCGTCCACGAGGAACAGGGAGATGCCGCGACTCCCGGCGCCGGGCTCGGTGACCGCGGCGACGACGACGAGGTCGGCGATGCTGCCGTTGGTGATGAAGGTCTTCGAGCCGTCGAGCACCCAGTCGTCGCCGTCGCGGACCGCGCGGGTCCGCAGCGCCTTGAGGTCCGACCCGGCGTCGGGTTCGGTCAGGGCGATCGCACCGACCGTCTCGCCGGTGACCATGGACGGGAGCCATCGCCGCTTCTGCTCGTCGGTGCCGTAGTCGAGCAGGTAGTGGGTGACCACGCCGCTGTGCACCGCGCCCCCGAAGGCGTAGTCGGTGACGCGGGCCTGGGCGTCGATGACGGCGAGGTCGTGGGCCACCGACCCGCCGGAGCCGCCGAACTCGGTCGGAACCGAGCAGCTCAGCAGACCGACCCCGCCGGCGAGTGTCCAGAACTCGCGGTCGACGTGGCGCTGGGCCTCCCACTTCGCGGCCCGTGGCACGGCCTCCCTGGTGAAGAACTCGTCGGCCAGCGCGGACAGCTGCGCGCACTCCGCATCCATCCACCGCCGCGTCTTGCTGCGCGCCATCGGTCTCTCCGCTCGCATCGACCCGCTAGGTAATGAGCAACAGGCTGCCCTACGAGCGAGATCGGAGGCAACATGCCCCTATGAGCCCTGCAAACAGCAGCCTTGCGCATCTAAGTACATAGCCGATAGATTGCCGATCCGCGACGCGACGGAGCGCCGGAGACCGCAGGAACCACCGACGAAGGGCAACGAGGCCATGGCCGACACAAAGCTGGCGCTGATCACCGGGGCGGCGAGCGGCATCGGAGCGGCGTCGGCCCGGGCGCTGGCCGCCGAGGGCTACTCGGTGGCCGTGCTCGACCGCGACACGACGCTGCTGGAACAGCAGGCCGAGAAGCTGCGGGCCGAGGGCGCCGACGTGCTGACGATCCCGGTTGACCTGCTCGACGCCGAGGCCGTGGCCGACGGCATCGACGCCGCCGGTCGACACGCACCGTTGCGAGGCGTCGTGCACGCCGCCGGAGTCTTCGATGTCGGCACTGCCGCCGACATCGACGAGGCGTCATGGGACCGGCTGGTCGACATCAAGCTCAAGGGTGCGTTCCTGGTGAGCAAGGCCGCCATCCCGCTGATCGCCGCGGCCGGCGGCGGCGGCATCGTGCATATCGCCTCGATGTCCGGCCGCACGAAGTCGGTCTTCACCGCGCCCAGCTACGGCGCCGCCAACGGCGGCATCATCGGGCTCACCATGACCCTGGCCGCGCAGAGCGCACCGCTCGGGGTGCGGGTGAACGCCATCGCTCCCGGCCTGGTCAACACCCCGATGAGCGAGGCGTACCGCGCGGCGCTCGGGGACGAGCGCATGAACGCCCTGCCCGCGGCGATCCCGCTCGGCAGGTTCGCCGAACCGACGGAGATCGCCGACGTCGCGGTGTTCCTGATCTCCGAGAAGGCCAGCTACATCACCGGCGAGACGATCAACGTCAACGGGGGCATGTTCATGTGCTGACCTCGGCTTCCCGCCGACGACGCCCGCCCCGTGCCCGAGCCACGACCTGAATCCACAGGAGGAGCCATGACACCCCCCACCGCCGCTGACTACCAGGCCCGCCGGGTCGTCGTCGGTACGACCGACGTGGGCCGATCGACCATCGTCGAGGACGGCCCGGCCACTACCCGGGCGGTCCTTCCGATCTGCACCGTCGTCGACCTGTGGTCGGTGCCGTCGTTGCCCGCCGTCGTCGAGGACCCGGATTCCCTCGACGGGAACGTCGCCCTCGACCCGCCACCGGCGGGTGCCCTCGTTCGCATGGTGACCCTCCCACCGGACGCGGAGTGGAAGACCTCCGGCGGAGGGTTCGGGGAATCCCTGTCGGCGATGGGTGGGGCGGACGCCGCTGCTGACGACCACGACGACAGCTCGGGGATGCACGCCACCGACACCGTCGACGTGATCGTCGTGGTGTCCGGCGAGGTCTACGCGGTTCTCGAGGACGGCGAGACCTTGCTGCGTCCGGGCGACAGCCTGATCCAGCGCGGGACCAAGCACGCCTGGAGCAACCGCACCGATCAGCCCGTGACGTTCGTCGCGACGATGATCTCTGCCAAGAGCTGACACTCCCGGGGAAGCGGATGTATCTGACACAGAGCCTGCACCGCGCCGTCCAGCGCGACCCCGATCGGATCGCCACCGTCTTCGGTGATCGCACGCGGACCTACGCCCAGTCGGCCGACCGTGTTGCTCGACTCGCCGGCGGACTGCGAGCCCTCGGTGTGGGCGGTGGCGACCGGGTCGGCGTGCTCGCACTCAACAGTGACCTGTACCTGGAGTGCCTCCTGGCGACGTGCTGGGCCGACGCCGTGATCAACACGGTGAACACGCGCTGGAGCACGGCCGAGATCGCGGCGTCGCTCGTCGACTGCCAGACCACCGTGCTGTTCGTCGGCGACGACTTCCTGCATCTCGTCGAACCGCTGAGGGACCGGTGCCCGCAACTGGCCCACGTCATCCATCTCGCGACCACCCCGGCCGACGGGGTGCTCGGCCACGAGCAACTGATCACCGACAACGAGCCGGTCCCGGACGCACGCCGCGGGGGCGACTCCCTCGCCGCCCTGTTCTACACCGGCGGGACCACCGGCCGGTCCAAGGGCGTCATGCTCAGCCACGCCAATCTGATGACCTCCACGTTCGGCTCGATGGCCAGCTGCACGTTCGCCACGCCGGGCGGAGCGTTCCTGCACTCGGCGCCGATGTTCCACCTCGCCGATCTCACCGGCTGGCTCGCCCATCTCGCCCTCGGCAACACCCAGGTGGTCATCCCGCGCTTCGACCCGGCCGACTTCCTGCGGGCGGTGCAGGCCCACGCCGTCACCGACGTGCTGCTCGTCGCCACCATGATCCAGCTGGTGATCGACCACCCACAGGCGGCCGAGACGGATCTGAGCAGCCTGCGGCGAATGATCTACGGCGCGGCGCCGATCTCGGATGCCGTGCTGCGACGCACCATGGAACGCATTCCGCAGCTGGAGCTCGTGCAGACCTACGGCATGACCGAGCTCTCCCCGGTCGCCACGATCCTCACCCCCGAGCAGCACCGACCCGGCAGCCCACGGCTACGCACCGTCGGGGTACCGGCTCTGCACAGCGAGCTCCGCATCGTCGACGGCGACGACCGCGACGTGCCGCCCGGTGTCGTCGGCGAGATCACCGTGCGCGGAGGCCACGTCATGCTCGGATACTGGAACCAGCCCGACGAGACCGCCGAGGCGCTGCGCGGTGGGTGGATGCACACCGGCGACGGCGGCTACCTCGACGAGGACGGATACCTGTCGCTCGTCGACCGCGTGAAGGACATGATCATCACGGGCGGTGAGAACGTCTACTCCACGGAGGTCGAGAATGCGCTCCACCAGCACCCGGCCGTGGCGACCTGCGCGGTGATCGGCATTCCCGACGACACCTACGGCGAGGCCGTCCACGCCGTCGTCGTCCTGCGGCAGGGTGCCCACGTCACCGCCGCCGAGCTGCGCACCTTCGCCAAGTCCCTGGTCGCGGGCTACAAGGCACCGCGGTCGGTGTCGTTCGTCGACGAGCTTCCGACCTCGGCTGCGGGCAAGATCCTCAAACGGGAGCTTCGCGCCCGATACGCCGACGCGGGCGCACCCATGACCCCATGAGCTGGCCGGTAGCGTCCGGTTCCGTGACCACGCAGGACCCCACGGAGCCGACCGCCGTGCGGAAGGTGCAGCGCCGACCGCGGGAACGCCGCGAGCTCGTCGCCCGGCACGCCGCCGAGATGTTCAGCGCCCGTGGCTTCCCTGCCGTCCGCATGGAAGACATCGCCGGCGCGGTCGGTGTCACCGCCCGCGCCCTCTACCGGCATTACCCCAACAAGAGGGCGCTGCTGTTCCACGTCACGACCGCCCTGCAGGACCTGTACTTCGACGCGCTCACCGATCCGGGCGATGTTCCCGCTCGCGATCCCGCCCAGCTCCTCGTCGACGCGGTCGGGCGGCTCGCCGGGGTCACCCTCGACGGCCGTTCCCACGCCCTGCTCTGGCAACGCGAGGCTCGACACCTCGATCCGGACCAGCGGGCCGTCGTCCGCGCCCGGGTGGCCGAGGTGGCTCAGCGCATCGCCGCGATGATCACCGCCACACGGTCCCGGCCCACCGGCGACCCGGACACGGAGCTGCTCGCCTGGGCCGCGCTGGCCGTGCTGGCCAGCCCCGGTCATCACGGCGAGCCGCTCCCCCGACCCGCGACCGATGCCCTGCTCCGGCATGCGGCGCTCGCCGTCGTCACCACCGATCTGCGATCGCCCGGCGCGACCGACGCCGCCGGCCCGCAGGGCTACGTTCAGGAACCAGCACTCCCCTCGCGCCGGGAGACCCTGTTGCGTGCATCGGCACGGCTGTTCCGCCAGCACGGCTATCCCGCGGTCACCATGGAGGACATCGGCGAGAGTGCGGGCATCCTCGGGGCCAGCATCTACCACCACTTCCCCAGCAAGGGGGAGCTCCTCGTCACCCTGGTCCGCCGCTTCCAGGACTGGCTCACGTTGGCGCTGTTCAACGCCCGGGGCCGCACCACCGATCCGGCAGAGGCACTGCGGTTGCTCACCGTGTCCTACATCGAGCTCGCCCTGCGGTTCCCCGACCTGGTCTCGGTCGCCGTGACCGAAGTCCTCTACCTACCGGACGAGGACCACGACCAGCTCCGCCGCGCACGAGCCGACATCATCGCCGAATGGGCCGGGCTGCTCCACCGGACCCGGCCCGAACTCGACGGTGCCACCTGCGTCCTGCTCGTCCACGCCGCGGTCGCGGTCGTCGATGACGTCGTCCGCATCCCACACCTGCACCATGACGCCCTCGGTGCCCAACTCCTGGCGATCACCCACACCATCTTCGCCGGCGTGGGACGGGGGTGACGAGCGGCTCGACGGTCCCGTGGAACGTGAACGGTGCGGGCTCGCTCGAGGTCGGCAAGCTGCGTCCACACCGGACGAGTCAGCTCCGCGCCACGGTCATGCCGCGGTGGCGGTGCGGGGTCGGCGGCGTGGTTGTTGCAGCGGGTCGATCCAGCGGGGTGGGACGAACTCGGGGAGCCCGTCGCGGATCCGGACGATCCATCCGGGGTGGTGCAGCAGCCGGTGGTGCAGCTTGCACACCATCACCGTGTTCGACAGTGCGGTCGGTCCGCCGATCTCCCACGGGACGATGTGGTGGACCTCGCACCAGGACGGGGGCCGGTCACATCCGGGGTGGGCGCAGCCGCGGTCGCGGGCGGTGACCGCGCGGCGCAACCCGTCCGGGATGGTGCGCGTGGCCCGGCCGACGTCGAGGGGTTGGCCGGCGCCGTTCAGCACGATCGGCACGACGGCGGCGTCGCAGGCCAGCATCCGCAGGCTCTCCGGGCTGACCTGCCCGCCGAAGTCCAGCAGCGCGCCCGTCGCCCGCCGCTGCAGGTCCTCCAGCCCGATCAGCACGTTCAGCATCGGCGCCGTCCACCGGTCTCGGGCAGCTCCCCGCGTTCGAGGGCCTGCGTGCACAGGTCGGCCAGGGCGTCGGCCTGGCGTTGTTCGGGGCGGCGGTCGTCGAGGTGGTCGCGCGGTGCGGCCAGGGCGTCGATGGCGGCGGCGATGGCGTCGAACCGGGCCGCGTCGTCGAACCGGCCGGTGATCCGGCCCCCCGGATCCGCTGCGGTGCGCGACCACCGTGAGGGTGTTCACCGACGGGGGCGGGGTGTCGTCGGGTTCCGGGCCGTCCTGGTCGAGGGCCTCGATCAGCCGGGTCGCCCAGGTGTGCAGCTCGGAGGGGTTGTACACGCAGGCGTGCTCGGCGATCTTCTCCTCGGCCGCGGCCAACCGGTCCGGATGCACCCGCCGTGCCGCGTGCGAGTCCAGCACAGAGGCGATCACGTCCACGTGCCGCAGCCCGACCCGGCCCTCGGCGAACCGCTGCGCGGTCGCCGGCAACCGCGGCTGCACGCCGCCATCCAACCCGGTACGGGGGTGGACGTGTTCGGCGGCGCGGGTGCGGCGCCGCGCCTCCGAACGCTCCCAGTTCAGCAGGTCCGCCAACCCTGCCGCCGGGGTGCGGTAGCCGCGCTCGGTGAACGTGCCCCGCCGCTCCAGGGTCGCGATCGTGGCCACGGTGACCCGGTCCAACCGGCGGACCGCGCCCTCGCACAGGGTCAGCACCGACAGCAGCTCGTCGTCGGAGCCGGCCGGGCCCGCGGCCTCGTCGAGTGCGGTGATCGCCTCGGTGAGCAGGCGGTGCGCGGCGGCGAGCCGGTCGCTGGGCATGCCCTCATTCTTCGAACATGTGTTTGATCGACTGTCCATCGTCGCAGGCCGGCGACCGTTCGGCGGCCTCCCGGTCGACTGTCGGCTCGACGGGTCTCCGAGACCTCGCAGATGCTGCGAGCTGACGTCGAGTCTGGACGAGACGAGCTCGACCCGGCGCCTGACCCCACCGCTGCCGCCCCGGTCGTCGTCGCTGTGACTCGACCTTCGCGCGGCCCCGCCTGTCCGCGGCGCCAGGCCTGGTCGCGGACCGGCTCGCCGGACGTCCGCAGGACGGTGTCGGTCGGCTCGGCGACGTGCTGCTGCTGGGCCGTGGAGACAACCCGGCCGCCGGCAACGCGGTCGCGGACACCGGTCGCGGGATGGCCATCTCACTATTTGAAAACGATATTCGATACGTGTTCACTGTGCAGCGTGGCTGCTCCCCCGTTCCCCGGCATCCTCGGCGGCTCCGCGCGCGACGGCGACCGTGCACGTCGCGCGAGCGAGCTCGCCGACCTCGTCCGCACCACCTTGGAACTGCCCGACGAGGCGGCCGTGACCGTCTCCCAGCTGGCCTGCCGCGAGCCCGGCTGCCCGCCGGTGGAGACCGTGATCGCCGTGCTGGGACCCGACGGCCGCCGCTGGACGATCCACCGCCCCCTCGCCGACGTCGACGACGCGCTGGTCGTCGGCCTGCTGCGCAACGACCCCGAAGGAGACACCCATGCCTGACGCATCCGCACCCCACGACGACCGGATCCCGGTCACCGTGCTCACCGGCTTCCTCGGTTCGGGTAAGACGACCCTGCTCAACCGCATCCTCACCGAGCAGCACGGCCGCCGGATCGCGGTGATCGAGAACGAGTTCGGTGAGGTCGGCGTCGACGACGCACTGGTCCTGGACTCGGAGGAGGAGGTGTTCGAGATGAACAACGGCTGCATCTGCTGCACCGTGCGCGGCGACCTCATCCGCATCCTCGGCTCCCTGCTGCGCCGCCGCGACCGCTTCGACGCGATCCTGATCGAGACCACCGGGCTCGCCGACCCCGCCCCGGTCGCCCAGACCTTCTTCATGGACGACGCTCTGCGCGCTCAGCTGCGCCTGGACGCGATCGTCACCGTGGTCGACGCCAAGCACGTCCTGGCCCACCTGCACGACGAGAAACCGGACGGCGTCGAGAACGAGGCGGTCGAGCAGATCGCCTTCGCCGACCGGGTCGTGCTGAACAAGACCGACCTCGTCGACACCGACACCCTGGCCGATGTCGAGCGTCAGATCCGCCTGATCAACGGGCACACGGTCGTGCTCCCGGCGGTGCGCGGCGACGTCGACCTCGGCCGGATCCTCGACGTCCACGCCTTCGACCTCGACGCGGTGCTGCACACCGAACCCGACTTCCTCGACCCGGGCGAGCACCAGCACGACCTGAGTGTCACCAGCGTCGGTATCGAGGCCGAGGGATACGTCGAACCGGACAAGCTGAACGGCTGGCTGGGCGAGCTGCTCGCCACCCGCGGACCGGACCTGTTCCGCAGCAAGGGCGTGCTCAACATCGCCGGATCCGACCGCCGCTACGTGTTCCAGGGCGTCCACATGCTGCACGACGGCGAGCTGGGCGCGCCGTGGCGCGCGGGCGAGGCCCGCACCAACCGGATGGTGTTCATCGGGCGCGATCTCGACCGCGCCGCGCTCACCGACGGCTTCCACGCCTGCCTGACCAACCAGCCGGCCGAGGCGGGCGCCCGATGAGCGCCCCCGCCACGACACCGGTGTGGTCGCTGAGCCTCGACGAACCCGTCGTCGAGGTCGCTGCCGGTGACGACGTCGCCGTCGCCGGCGGCTCCGAGGGCACGATCGCCGTCGTGGACGCCTCCGGGGATGTCCGGTTCCGGCTGGAGCTCGGGGACTTCCTGCTCTCGCTGGCCCTGAGCGAGGACGGCACCCGGCTGGCCGCCGGTGGCGGCCAGCGGGTGCGGATCTGGGACGTCGGCACCGGCCGACTGCTGGCCGACCACCCGGCGAGGTGGTGCTCGGCCCTGGCCTGGACGGCATCCGGTGATGGGATCGCGATCGGCGACGGCCGGCACGTCCGGGTGCTCGACCGCGACGGCAACGCCCGCTGGGGTTCGACCGCCATGCGGTCCACCGTGGCCGGCCTGTCCTGGCTCCGCCGCGACGGCCGGCGGATCGCCGCGGCCGCCTACCGCGGGGTCAGCATCCTCGAACCGGCCACCGACCGGGTCATCGAGCACCTCCCGGCACCCGGGGCGATCGCCGGCATCGCAGTCTCCCCACACGGCCGGTGGGTCGTCGGCGGGAGCCAGGACGCGACCCTGCACGGCTGGAAGGTCCCCGGCGGCGACGACTTCCAGATGAGCGGGTTCCCCACCACCGTCTCCCGCCTCGCCTTCGACAGCACGGGTCGGTGGATGGCCTGCGACGGAGGCGACACCGTCGCGTTCTGGGACTTCTCCGGCTCCGGCCCCACCGGGCGGGAAGCCATGCTCGGACAGGGACACCGCGGCTCCATCTCGGCACTGGCCTGGAGCACGGACACCCAGCGGACCCTGGTAACCGGTGATGCCACCGGCGACGTCGCGGTCTGGCACCTCGGTCCCGACGCCGGGCCGGGGACCCGGCTGCGCCCGAGCCGGACCCGAACCGGTGACGACCCGGTCGGCGCCGTCGCGGCCCGGCACGGACACGTGATCGTCGGCCACCGTTCGGGGGCACTCAGCCGCATCGCGCTCTGACGATGGCCGTGAGCACGTGCTCGGAGCCGTCCGGCCTGCTCACGCACAGACCGGCCGCTCGAGCGATCGCCACCGAGATCCCCGAAGGAGCCGACCCGTGAGCTACCCCGAGTACGACGCGTCCGCACCGTACGTGCACCTGCTCAGCGTTCCGATGTGGGAACCCGTCCGCCCGCGACTGGCCGCGGCACTCGCCGACGTGGACCCGAGCGCCGGGACGATCCTCGAGCTGAGCCCCGGCAGTGGCCTGGGCACCGAGACGATCCTCGCGACGGTGCCCGGGGCGCCGGTGCTGGCGGCGGAGCCGTCGGCCGCCCTGCGGGCGGTGCTGCTCGGCCGGCTCGATCGCGTGCCGGGCGGGGAGCGGGTCACCGTGCACCCGTCCGGGGCGGCGGAGGTTCCGTTGCCGGACCGGCTGTCCGCGGTGGTCGGCATGCACATGGTCGGGCACCTGCCGCCGGCGGACCGCCGCGCCCTCTGGGGCGCGGTGGCTGCCCGGCTCGCCCCCGGAGCGCCGGTCGTGCTGCTGGTGCAGCTGCCGGACACGGCGGTCGCGGTGCCCCCGTTCCCGCCGATGGAGGTCGTGCACGGTGGGCTCGCCTACCAGGGGACCGGTAGTGCCGAACCCACCGGCCCGGAGTCGGTGCGCTGGACGATGGAGTACCGGACCCTCGACGGCGAGCGCGAGCTCGAGCACGTCGTCACCGGCTACGACTGGTGGATCGTCTCCGCCGACGAGCTGGCCGGCGAGCTGCGGGCAGCGGGCCTGACCGTCCGGCTGGACGACGACCTGGTCGTCGGCACCCGCTGAGCTCACCGGGGATCCAGTACGCCGAGCCCGCCTCCTCGACGTCGCCCCGGGCCCCGCCCCGGCCCCCGTCCGCGAGCACCGCGGCGTCGGCGCAACGCCGTCCCGCCGACCCGCACGCCACCCCGGACCCGATCACGACGGCACGGGTCGCGAGATCGCCATCTCACCATCTGGGAGTCATATCCATCGAGGCCGAGGGACACGTCGAACCGGAGAAGGCGAACGCCTCGGCCGGCGAGGTGGTGCTCCACCCTGGCCCGAGGCACCGACACCTCGGACCGTCGTCGCAGCTCAGCCCCCGAGGTCGCTGCTGATCTCCTTCGCGATCCGGGTCAGGACCGGGACGACGTAGCGCTCGATGTGGCCCGGGCTGGTCCGCCCGGTGGAGCTCGACGACGAGAGCGCGGCGACGACCTGTCCGGTGTGGTCGCGGATCGGCGCGGACACCGCGATCAACCCGCGCTCGCGTTCCTCGGACACGAGCGCCCAGCCCTGCCGGCGCACCTTCTCCAGGGCGTCCCGGAACTGGTCGGGGTCGGTGATCGTGTGCGGGGTCAGCGGCTGGAGCCCGGGGTCGACCAGGTACCGCTCGACGAACTCGGGCGGGGCGGCCGCCAGCAGCACCCGCCCCATCGAGGTCGCGTGCGCCGGCACCCGGGTGCCGGCCGCAGCCGTCACGTTCAGTACCCGCTTCGCCGGTACGCGGGCCAGGTAGACGACCTCGTCGCCGTCCAGCGCGGACAGTGACGCCGTCTCGTGGGTCTCCTCGACCAGCCGGCCCATGTGCGGCTCGGACACCGCGACGACCGCGCTGGAGGTGGCGTAGTGCTGGCCGATGGTCAGCACCCGCGGGGTCAGGCGCCAGCGGCTCCCGCCGGTGGGCTCGACGTAGCCGAGATGCTGCAGCGTCAGCAGGATCCGCCGCACCGCGGGCCGGGAGAGCCCGGTCGCCTTCGCGATCTCGATCAGGCTCGGGTTGGTCCGCTCGTCGTCGAAGGCCAGCAGCACCGCGAAACCGCGCTCGATGCTCTGGATCCGGTCCTTGGGGCCGGCGTCGGCGTCCACGTCGTCCACCCCTCCATCTTCGCACTCCGTGACCCGCACCCCCGGCCCGGCGAATCCCGGCTCCGGGGTTGACGGGCGGCACACACCGCGGCACCCTTCTCACGGATGCACGGTGAGCGTGCAGAATGCACGGAGAGCGTGCACGGAGGTGGAATCAATGGCGATCGATCCGAAAGAGCTCCGCCGGTGTCTGGGGCATTTCGCCACCGGCGTCACCGTGATCACCTGTCACGGCGAGGACGGCGCACCGCACGGCGCCACGGTCAACGCCTTCACCGCGGTGTCCCTGGACCCGCCGCTGGTGCTGGTCTCGCTGGACCGGCGCTCCCGGGTCTGCGGGCTGCTCGAGTCCCGTCCGTTCACGGTCAACGTGCTCGACGCCGCGCAGAAGGAGCTGGCGCTGCACTTCGCGGGCCGGCCGAACCAGGAGGTGCGCTGGGCCGCCGACAGCGGCTGCGGCGCACCGCGGCTGGACGGCACGCTGGCGCACATCTCCTGCACGCCGTGGCGCGCCTACGACGGCGGGGACCACGTCCTCTACCTGGGCGAGGTCCAGCAGTTCCACATCCACCCCGGCCGGCCGCTGCTGTTCCACAGCGGGCAGTTCCACCACCTCGGAGACGACCACAACCCGCTGCTGTGGGACGACTCGGCCGACGGGCCGAACGCGGGCGTCTCGTTCTTCGCGGCCCGGCCCACCGCCGGCCGGGCCTGACCCACCCCCACCGTTCCCCGATGACCTGCACGGTTCACAGACGAAGGAGTCGACGATGACGCTCCAGCAGGACCACACCAGCGTGCCGACCGATGCGACGGGCCCGGTCACCCGACCGCTGACCGGTGACGAGTACATCGAGAGCCTGCGCGACGGTCGCGAGATCTACCTCCACGGGGAGAAGGTCGACGACGTCACCACCCATCCCGCGTTCCGAAACGCGGTGCGGATGACCGCCCGCCTCTACGACGCCCTGCACGACCCGGACAAGCAGGACGTGCTCACGGTTCCCACCGACACCGGCAGCAGCGGATTCACCCACCCGTTCTTCCGGGCCCCGCACTCGATCGAGGACATGCGCAAGGACCAGGCGGCGATCGCCGAGTGGGCCCGGATGACCTACGGGTTCATGGGCCGCAGCCCCGACTACAAGGCGTCCTTCCTCGGTTCGCTCGGCGCCAACCCCGAGTTCTGGGCACCGCACTCGGACAACGCCCAGCGCTGGTACAAGGAGTCGCAGGAGAAGGTCCTCTACTGGAACCACGCGATCGTCAACCCGCCGGTGGACCGGCACCGCGATCCGGACGAGGTCTCCGACGTGTTCATGCACGTCGAGGAGGAGAACGACAACGGCGTCGTCGTCTCCGGGGCCAAGGTCGTCGCCACCGGCTCGGCGATCACCCACTTCAACTTCCTCGCCCACTACGGCCTGCCGATCAAGAAGCGGGAATACGCGCTGGTCTGCACCGTGCCGATGGGCGCACCCGGGATGAAGCTGATCTGCCGCTCGTCGTACTCGCACCAGGCCGCGGTGAACGGTAGCCCGTTCGACTACCCGCTGACGAGCCGTCTGGACGAGAACGACACGATCTTCGTGCTCGACAAGGTCCTCATCCCGTGGGAGAACGTGTTCGTCTACGGCGACCCGGAGAAGGCCTCGAGCTTCGTCCCCGCATCCGGATTCCTGCACCGCTTCACGTTCCAGGGCGTCACCCGGCTCGCGGTCAAGCTGGACTTCATCGCCGGGCTGCTGATGAAGGGCCTCGAGGTCACCGGCACCAAGGACTTCCGGGGCATCCAGACCCGCGTCGGCGAGGTCATCGCCTGGCGCAACCTGTTCTGGGGCCTGTCGGACGGGATGATCGGCAACCCCGAGGAGTGGATCGCCGGAACCCTGCTGCCCAACCACGAGTACGGCATGGCCTACCGCTGGTTCATGACGGTCGGCTACCCGCGGATCCGCGAGATCATCATGCAGGACCTGGGATCCTCGCTGATCTACCTGCCCAGTCACGCCGCCGACTTCGCCTCCGCCCAGGTGCGGCCCTACCTCGACAAGTACGTGCGTGGCTCGAACGGCTACGACGCCGTGGACCGGGTCAAGCTGATGAAGCTGATCTGGGACTCGATCGGGTCGGAGTTCGGCAGCCGCCACGAGCTCTACGAGCGCAACTACGCCGGCAATCACGAGGGAGTGCGCGCCGAGATGCTCGTGGACGCCCAGATGTCGGGCACCGCGGACGCGATGAAGGGCCTCGCCGACCAGTGCCTGGCCGAGTACGACCTCAAGGGCTGGACCGTCCCGGATCTGATCGACAACGACGACGTGTCGATCCTCGGCCGCCGCTGACCACGCAGGAGGACACGCCATGACCACCACACAGCCCTCACCCACCGCCGCCGGATCCGGTAGCTCGGCCACCGAGGCGTTCCGTGCGGCCCGGGCCACCGCGTCCGGCACGACGGGGGTCCCGCCGGAGCGGGTCTCGGCGGTCGTGTCCTCGCTGCTGGCGGGGATCCACGAGACGATCCGCACCGAGTCGGTGACCTACGACGAGTTCCGGGCCGCCAAGCAGTTCCTGATCGAGGTCGGTGAGGGCGGAGAGTGGCCGCTGCTGCTCGACGTCTTCGTCGAGCACGTCGTCGAGGACGTCGCCGCCCGCGACCAGCACGGCACCAAGGGGTCGATCCTCGGCCCGTACTACCTGCCCGGCCAGCTCCGGCTCGACTCGCCGGCGACGTTGCCCCGGCGCGCGGACGAGAAGGGCACCCCGCTGGCGCTCTCCGGGCAGGTCCGGGACACCGAGGGCACCCCGCTGCCGGGTGCCGAGGTCGAGATCTGGCAGGCCGACGAGCAGGGCTACTACTCCGGGTTCGCCCCGCACGTGCCCGACGGCAACCTGCGGGCCGTGGTCGTCGCCGACGCAGACGGGCGGTTCGAGATCCGCACGATCGAGCCGGCGCCGTACCGGATCCCGACCGACGGACCGACCGGGACGCTGATCGAGGCCGCGGCCTGGCACCCCTGGCGGCCCGCGCACCTGCACCTCCTGGTCGGCGCGCCGGGCATGCGCACCATCACCACCCAGCTGTACTTCCGCGGTGGGGAGTGGCTCGACAGCGACGTCGCGTCGGCGACCAAGCCCGAACTGATCCTCGACCCGGTCGACGCCGGCGACGGGACCCACGTGGTCGAGTACGACTTCGTGCTCGAGCGCGCGTGAGATCTGGCGCCGGGGCCGGTGAGTGCGGTCCCGGCCCCGGCGCCTCCCACCGCCCGCCCCTTCCGGAACGGAGAACCTCATGAGCGAGATGCGGATCGACCGGGTCGAGACCGTGATCGTCGACATCCCGCTGCGCCGCGCCCACCGGTTCGCCCGGGCCGGCATGGACGCCCAGCCCGTGCTCTACGTGTTCGTCCGCACCGCCGGCGGGGTCACCGGCGTCGGCGAGGGCGTGGTTCCCGGCGGGCCGTGGTGGGGCGGCGAGTCCGTGGAGACCATGCAGCTGATCGTCGAGCGCTACATCGCCCCCGTGCTGCTCGGCCGCGGGGTCGAGGACGTCACCGGCATCCTGCGCGACGCCGCCGACGTGGTCGCCGCGAACCTGTTCGCGAAGGCCGCCGTCGAGGTCGCCCTGCACGACGCGTGGGCCCGCCACCTGGGCGTTCCGGTGCACACGCTGCTCGGTGGACCGGCCCGGACCAGCGTGCCGGTCACCTGGGCACTGGGCACCGAGCCGGCCGAGACCGTCGTCGAGGAGGCGCTGGCCACGCTCGACACCGGGCGGCACACCTCGTTCAAGCTGAAGATGGGCGCGCAGGACCCGGCCGCCGACGTCGCCCGGATCACGACGGTCGCCGAGAAGCTCGCCGGCGTCGCCGGGGTCCGCGTCGATCTCAACGCCCGGTGGGACCGGCTGACCTCCCTGACCCACCTGCCCGCCCTCGCCGACGCCGGCGTCGAGATGGTCGAGCAGCCCGTCCCCGGCCACGACGTCGATGCGCTGGCTGCCGTCAGCGCCGCCCTGCCGATCCCGGTCATGGCCGACGAGAGCCTGCGCACCCCGGCCGACGCGCTGCGGTTGGTGACCTCCCGGGCCGCCGGGATCTTCGCCGTGAAGACCACCAAGTCCGGCGGGCTGCGGGCGAGCCGCGCGATCGCCGAGGTGGCCGCCGCGGCCGGTGTCCCCTGCTACGCGGCGACCTCGATCGAGAGCCCGGTCGGGACGGCTGCCTCGTTGCACGCCGCCTGCACCAGCCCGGCCGCGCCGTGGGGCAGCGAGCTGTTCGGCCCCCTGCTGATGGCCGAGGAGATGCTCGTCGACCCGCTCGTCTACGACGCCGACGGCCTGCACCTGCCCCAGGGCCCCGGGCTCGGTGTCGAGCTCGACCCCGACAAGATCCGCGCGTTCCGGAGGAAATGACCATGCTGTTCCACGTCCGCATGGACGTCGCCATCCCGCACGACCTCGACCCCGAGCGGCGTGCCGAGATCGTCGGTGAGGAGAAGGCACGCGCCCTGGAGCTGCAGCGTTCCGGTGTGTGGCCGCACCTGTGGCGGGTCGTCGGCGAGTACTCCAACATCAGCGTCTTCGATGTCGGCTCCGGCGACGAGCTGCACGCACTGCTGTCGTCGCTGCCGCTCTTCCCGTACATGACGATCAAGGTCACCCCGCTGGCGACACATCCCTCGGGCCTGAAGGCGCAGGCGTGACCGCCACCCTGGAGCAGCGGGTCGCCCGGCTGGAGGCGCTCGAGGCGATCCGCGAGCTCGACGCCCGGTACTGCCGTGCCCTCGACGACGGCGACTGGGACACCCTGGTCTCGCTGTTCACCGACGACGGCGAGTTCGTCGGCCTGTCCCGCGCCAGCGGCCACGCCGAGCTGCGAGCCTTCTTCGCCGGCCTCGCCGGCGCCGGGCTCACCGCCTTCTGGCACCACGTGACCAACCTCGAGATCGACCTCGACGGCCCGGACACCGCCCGGGCCCGCTCGTTCCTGTGGCAGCCCTGTGTGCAGGACGGCGAGCCGCACATCGCGGCCGGGCGCTACACCGACGCGCTGCGTCGGGAGGACGGCAACTGGCGCTACGTCACCAAGCAGGTCTCGTTCGACTACTTCGTCCCGCTGACCGACGGCTGGGACCACGGCCGCTTCACCGTCACCTCGGCCGCCGCCACCTACCCCGGGAGGCCCTTCGCATGACCGCCGGCACCGCACTGCACCACCGGATCGACGGCCCGGACGACGCACCCGTCCTCGTGCTCGGCCCGTCGCTGGGTACCGACCTGCACCTGTTCGACGCCCAGGTCGCCGCGTTCGCGGACCGGTACCGGATCGTCCGGTTCGACCTGCCCGGTCACGGCGGGACCCCCGCCGCCGACGGGCCGTACACGATGGCCGGTCTCGCGGAGCGCGTCGTCGCGCTGCTGGACCTGCTCGACGTCGACCGCGTGCACTACGCCGGCGTGTCGATCGGCGGCGCGATCGGCCAGCAGCTCGCTCTCGACCACCCGGACCGGGTGCTGAGCCTGACCGCGATGGCGTCGGCGGCCCGCTTCGCCGACCCGGACAGCTGGCCGCAGCGGGCCGCCACCGTCCGGGAGGGCGGCACCGAGGTGATGGTCGCCAGCCGCCCCGGGACCTGGTTCGTGCCGTCCTTCGCCGGAACGGACGAGGCCGAGCGTCTGCTGGCGATGCTGCGCGCCACCGCCGCCGAGGGCTACGCCGGGTGCTGCGAGGCGATCTCCACGTTCGACGTGCGTGACCGGTTGGGCTCGCTGCACGTCCCGGTGCTGGCCATCGCCGGTGCCGAGGATCCGGCGACCCCGCCGGAGATGGTCCGGGTGATCGCGGACGGCGCCCCCGACGGCCGGTTCGAGACGGTCGCCGACTGCGCGCACCTGCTCAACGCCGAGAGGCCCGAGCAGGTCAACGCGCTGCTGGCCGCACACCTGGCGTCGGTCGGTGCCGACCGGAGCTGACGATGGACAAGGTGGTGGCATCCGCGACGGAGGCGGTCGCCGACATCGGTGACGGCGCGTCGTTGGCGGTCGGCGGGTTCGGCATGTGCGGCGTGCCGACGGCGCTGATCGCGGCGCTGCTCGAGCAGGGCGCGACCGATCTGGAGACGATCTCGAACAACCTGGGCGTCGACGGCTTCGGCCTGGGCACCCTGCTCGCCGCCGGCCGCATCCGGCGCACGATCGGCTCCTACGTCGGCAACAACAAGGAGTTCGCCCGCCAGTACCTGGCCGGCGAGCTGGAGCTCGAGCTGACCCCGCAGGGCACCCTGGCCGAGCGCCTGCGCGCGGGCGGGGCCGGGATCCCGGCGTTCTACACCCCGGCCGGGGTCGGCACGCTCGTCGCCGAGGGCGGCCTGCCCTGGCGCTACCACCCGGACGGCTCGGTCGCGGTGCTGTCACCGACCAAGGAGGTCCGCGAGTTCGACGGCACCTCCTACGTCCTCGAGCGGGCACTGACCCCCGACTTCGCACTGGTCCACGCCTGGAAGGGCGACCGGCACGGCAACCTCGTCTACCGGCGCTCGGCCCGCAACTTCAACCCCGACGCCGCCGCCGCCGGGCAGATCACCATCGCCCAGGTCGAGCACCTGGCCGAACCCGGCGAGATCGACCCCGACCACGTGCACACCCCCGGCATCCACGTCCAGCGCGTCGTGCACGTCCCCGACGCCGACAAGCCGGTCGAATTCAGGACGGTGCGCTGATCATGGCTCTCACTCGCGACGAGATGGCCGCCCGGGTCGCCGAGGAGCTGCCCGACGGCTCCTACGTCAACCTCGGCATCGGCATGCCGACCCTGGTCCCCGGGCACATCCCGGCCGGTCGCACGGTGATCCTGCACTCCGAGAACGGCATCCTCGGCGTCGGCCCCTACCCGACAGACGACGAGGTCGACCCGGACCTGATCAACGCCGGCAAGGAGACCGTCACCGTCAACGACGGCGCCGCCTACTTCGGCTCCTCGGACAGCTTCGGCCAGATCCGCGCCGGCAAGCTCGACGTCGCCGTGCTCGGCGGAATGGAGGTCGCCGCCAACGGCGACCTCGCGAACTGGGCCGTCCCCGGCAAGATGATCAAAGGCATGGGCGGGGCAATGGACCTCGTCCACGGCGCCCGCCGGGTCATCGTGATGATGGACCACGTCTCCAAGGACGGATCACCGAAGATCGTCGAACGGTGCAGCCTGCCGATCACCGGGCAGGGCTGCGTGACCCGGATCGTCACCGACCTCGCCGTCATCGACGTGACCCCCGACGGCCTGCAACTCGTCGAGACCGCCCCCGGCGTCACCGAAACCGAGATCCGCGACAAGACCGGCGCACCGCTGCGCTGACGCGCCCGTGAGTGGATACGCGGGCCCCGGCCCCACCAACCACTCACGAGCGCGCCAGCGCACTCCCGACGTCGTCCGGTGCCGGGCGTCCGAGGATCACCGCTGCGGCCAGGGCGGCGAGCGCCGGCGCCGACTCGATACCGGAGCCGCCCTGCCCGGCGACGACGTGGAACCCGGGATGGCCCGGCCGCTCCCCGAGGACCGGCGCCCGGTCCGGGGCGAAGGTCCGCAGCCGGTCCCCAGCACGCGGGGAGGCGCGGAGCAACGGGACGACCCCGCGGAGGTTCGTAGCTCAGTTCGTCGGAGGAGGCGGCGGTACCGAGTCCGGGACACCGTTCCGGTGACGTGCTCCCCCGCAGCCGCAGGACGCCCGGTGCACGAACCGTGTCTTCAGCCGGACCGAGCGCGGTTCGGCGCCCGGCTCCTCCATCCGCCGTAGCAGCATCCGCACCGCCTCCCGGCCGATCTCGGCGAACGGCTGCGCCACCACGGTGAGGCGCGGGCTGAACGCGTCGGCCCAGGGGAAGTCGTCGAATGCTGCCAGGGCGACGTCGGCCGGGATGCGTAGGCCGGCGTCGTGCGCGGCCTGGACCGCCCCGATCGTCATGGCGTTGTTCCCGGTGATCAGCGCAGCGGGCCGGTCCGGCTCGGCGAGCAGGGCGCTCACGGCGCGCCGGGCCGGTTCGGCCTCCGAGTGGCCCTCGATCACCCGCGCGTACTCGAGCCCTGCGCGGCGCAACCCGATTCGGTAGCCCTCGAGGCGCTCGACGGTCGTGGCGAGGCCCGCGTGCCCGGCGACGAACCCGATCCGGGAGTGCCCGGCCCCCGCGAGGTGCGCGACCAGCCCGGCGACCGGCTCGACGTTCTCGGTGCCGACCTCGTCGTGCGTGCCACCGAGCAGGCGGTCGACGAGCACGGTCGGCACCTGCTGCGCCGACAGCGCCTCCAGGGTGCGCGCCGAGTCGGCGGACGGAGCGAGCAGGAGGCCATCGACCCGGCTGCGCAGGCGAGCCACGGCCGTCGCCTCGTAGCCGGGGTCGTCGTGCGGGTCGGCGAGCAGCAGTGTGTAGCCGGCCGCGGCGGACTCGGCCTCGACCGCGTGCAGGAGCTCTCCGAGGTACGGGTTGGAGATCGCGGACAGTGCGAGTCCGAGCGTGCGGGTGCGTGCCGTCGCCAGCGAGCGGGCCGCGGCGTTCGGCGCGTAGCCGACCCGATCCATCGCGGCGAGCACCTGGCGGCGGGTGTGGTCGCGCACCGGGCGGGTGCCGTTGAGGACGTGCGAGACGGTCGCGGTGGACACCCCGGCCAGCCGGGCGACCTCGGCCATGGTCGCGATCGGGCACCTCCAGGTCACTGAACGCACGCAGGATAGTCGTAAGCGGTTGCGCAACCGCTTACGTTCGCCCTATCGTACCGTCCGGGCGTGCGCAGGATCACAACGATCGACACCTCGACGACGAGGGAGAGTGCCGTGGACGACGGCCGAGCCGAACGGGATCTGCCGAGGTGACCCCCGCGACCGTGCCCCGCCGCCGACCCGGCGTCGTCGTCGCCGCGCTGCTCGCCGCGATCTCGCTGGTGCTCTCCGGGTGCGCCGGGGCCGGCACGCTCGGCCTGCCCGAGGGCGCCCGGATCGTGACCATCGCGATCGTGTCGAACCCGCAGATGGAGGATGCGATCGAGCTGTCCCACCGGTTCGAGGCGGAGAACCCCGACGTCCGGCTGCGCTTCGTCAGCCTGTCCGAGAACGAGGCCCGCGCGAAGATCACCGCCTCGGTGGCCACCGGTGGGGACGAGTTCGACGCGGTGATGATCAGCAACTACGAGACCCCGCAGTGGGCGCGCAACGGCTGGCTGGTCGACCTGGACCCGCTGATGGCCCGGACCCCGGGCTACGACCGCGCCGACTTCACGCCCAGCATCCGCAACGCCCTCTCCGGCCCGGACGGGCACATGTACTCGGTGCCGTTCTACGGCGAGTCGGCGTTCCTCATGTACCGCAAGGACCTGTTCGCGCAGGCCGGGCTGACCATGCCGCCGAACCCCACCTGGGAACAGGTCGCCGGGTTCGCCGACCGCCTCACCGACCGGGAGCGGAACCAGGCCGGCATCTGCCTGCGCGGCAAGCCGGGCTGGGGCGAGGTGATGGCCCCGCTCAACGCGATGGTCAACTCCTTCGGCGGCCGCTGGTTCGACGCCCGGTGGAACGCCCAGCTGGACTCCCCCGAGGTCCGCCGGGCCGTCAACTTCTACGTCGACCTGGTCCGCCGTGACGGCGAGCCCGGCGCCGCCGGCTCCGGCTTCTCCGAGTGCGGCACCCAGTTCAGCCAGGGCAACGCCGCGATGTGGTTCGACGCGACGGTGGCCGCGGGCCTGCTCGAGAACCCGGAGGAGTCCCGCGTCGTCGGCAAGGTCGGCTACGCGCCGGCCCCGACCGGTGTCGCCGGGACACCTTCGGCCTGGCTGTACGCGTGGTCCCTGGCGATCCCGCGGACGACCGCGGAGAAGGGCCCCGAGCAGGTGGACGCGACCTGGCGGTTCCTGTCCTGGATGACGTCCAAGCCCTACCAGCATCTCGTCGGCGAGGAGCTGGGCTGGACCTCGGTGCCGCCCGGCGCCCGCCAGTCGACCTACTCCATCCCGGAGTACGTCGCCGCGTCGAAGGCCTACGCACCGCAGACCCTCGCCGCGATCAACGCCGCGAACCAGGACCGGCCCACCCGCGACCCGGTCCCCTACACCGGGCTGCAGTTCGTCGGCATCCCCGAGTTCCAGGACCTCGGCACCCGGGTCAGCCAGCAGGTCTCGGCGGCGATCGCCGGGCAGCAGACCGTCGACGAGGCCCTGGAACAGGCCCAGAACTACGCCGCGACCGTCGGAGAGAGCTACCAGCAGCAAGGAGCCGGCTCGTGACCGTCACGGAGTCGAAACCCCAGGCCCCACCGGACCGGCCGGCCGCGCGCGGCACCGAGCGGAAGGAGGGCTGGATCCGCCGGGCGCCGCTGCTGCCGGCACTGATCTTCACGATCATCGTCACGCAGCTGCCGTTCCTGGTCACGATCTGGTACTCGCTGCAGTCCTGGAACCTCGTCCGGCCCGGCAGCCAGCGGTTCGTCGGCCTGGATAACTACGCGGCCGTGTTCACGGACTCGCAGTTCCGCGGCGTCGCACTGAACTCGATCCTGCTGACGCTGGGCGCGGTCTTCATCGCGATGATCCTCGGCCTGGCGATCGCGCTGCTGCTCAACCGGGCCTTCGCCGGCCGCGGCGTCGTCCGGACCCTCATCATCACGCCGTTCCTCATCACGCCGGTCGCCGGCGCACTGCTGTGGAAGACGGTGCTGTTCGACCCGACCTACGGCCTGGTGAACTTCGTGCTCGGCCCGTTCGGCGCCGGGCAGACCGACTGGGTGTCGACCTTCCCGCGGGCCGCGGTGATCGTCGCGTTGGTGTGGCAGTGGACGCCGTTCATGATGCTGCTGATCCTCGCCGGGCTCGGGTCGCAGCCCCCGGAGGTCCTGGAGGCCGCCCGGATGGACGGCGCGGGCACCCTCGCGGTGTTCCGCGAGGTGACGCTGCCGCACCTGCGCCGGTTCATCGAGCTGGGCGTCGTGCTCGGCGCGATCTACCTGGTGAACACGTTCGACACGATCTACATGATGACCCAGGGCGGGCCGGGGACGGCCTCGGCGAACCTGCCCTTCTACATCTACCAGCGGGCGTTCCTGGGCTTCGACATCGGCCAGTCCGCCGCCATGGGCGTGGTCACCGTGGTCGCGACGATCATCGTGGCGACGCTGGCCCTGCGCCTGATCTTCCGTAGCTTCTCCGCCGCCGAGGAGGCGTGATGACGGTCGCCGTCACTTCGTCGGGACGCCGCTCCGGCGCGCTGCTCACCGTGCTGGCGTGGATCGTCGGTATCGGATTCTTCTTCCCGGTGCTGTGGATGGTCCTCACCGCGTTCAAGACCGAGGCCGACGCCTACACCGACCCGCCGACGCTGTTCTTCGCCCCCACCCTGGCCAACTTCACCGGGGTGTTCTCCGGCGGCGTCGGGCCGTACCTGCTCAACTCGGTGTTCGCGACGCTGGTGTCGACGCTGCTCGTGCTGCTTCTCGGCACCCCGGCCGCCTTCGCGCTCTCGCTGCGGCCGGTCAAGAAGACGCAGGACGTGCTGTTCTTCTTCATCTCGACGAAGATGCTGCCGGTCGTCGCGGCGATCGTCCCGATCTACGTCGTCGTCAACTACATGGGCGCCCTCGACAACGTCTGGACGCTGATCGTCCTCTACACGGCGATGAACCTGCCGATCGCGGTGTGGATGATGCGGTCGTTCTTCCTCGAGGTGCCGCGCGAGCTGCTCGAGGCCGCCAGCATGGACGGCGCCTCGCTGGGCCGGTCGCTGCGCGAGGTCGTGCTGCCGATCATCTCGCCGGGCATGGCCGCCACCGCGCTGATCTGCATGATCTTCAGCTGGAACGAGTTCTTCTTCGCGGTGAACCTGACCGCGTCCCGGGCCGCGACGGTGCCGGTGTACCTGGTCGGGTTCATCACCTCCGAGGGCCTGTACTTCGCCAGCCTGTGCGCCGCGGCCACGGTCGCCGCGCTGCCCGTCGTCGTCGCCGGGTGGATCGCACAGAACAAGTTGGTCCAGGGCCTGTCCTTCGGGGCCGTCAAGTGACCGAGTCGTTGTCCGTGAGTTCCGTGAGGGGAGCCCGCCGTGGCTGACGTGGTGTTCGACCAGGCGAGCCGGATCTACACCCCGGGCGCCAAGCCGGCCGTGGACCGGCTGGACCTGAGGATCGACGACGGCGAGTTCGTCGTGCTGGTGGGACCGTCCGGTTCCGGGAAGTCGACCGCGCTGCGGATGCTGGCCGGGCTCGAGGACATCGACAGCGGCGCGATCCGGATCGACGGCGAGAACATGGTCGGGGTGTCGCCGAAGGACCGCGACATCGCGATGGTGTTCCAGAACTACGCGCTGTACCCGAACAAGACCGTCGGCGAGAACATGGCCTTTCCGCTGAAGATGGCCGGGATCGACAAGGAGACCCGGGCGGAGAAGGTCCGCGACGCGGCGAAGATCCTCGGGCTCACCGACTACCTGGACCGCAGGCCGCGGGCGCTGTCCGGCGGGCAGCGGCAGCGGGTCGCGATGGGCCGGGCGATCGTCCGCGAGCCCCGGGTGTTCCTCATGGACGAGCCGCTGTCGAACCTCGACGCGAAGATGCGGGTCTCCACCCGCACCGAGATCGCAGCACTACAGCGCCGGCTCGGCGTCACCACCGTCTACGTCACCCACGACCAGGTCGAGGCCATGACAATGGGCGACCGGGTCGCGCTGCTCGCCGACGGCAAGCTGCAGCAGTTCGCCACCCCCGCCGACCTGTACGACCGGCCCGCCAACGCATTCGTTGCCGGGTTCATCGGCTCGCCCGCGATGAACCTGTTCACCGTGCCGGTCACCGACCGCGGTGTGTCCTTGGCCGGGCACGAGATCACCCTGACCCAGGACGCGCGGGCGGCGATCGGCGCCCAGCGGCTCACCACCGTGACCCTCGGCATCCGGCCCGAGCAGTGGTCGGTGAACCCCGACGGCAGCGACGGCATCCCGGCCCGGGTCGACGTCGTCGAGGAGCTGGGGTCGGACGCGTTCCTCTACGGCACCCTCGCCGAGTCGTCCGGGGATCTCTCCGACGACACGGCGGCGCTGACCGGGTCCGGGGCGGACACCGTCGTCGTCCGGACCTCCGGGCGGTCCGGGGCCCGGCGCGGCGAGCGGGTGGCGCTGACGCCGTCGGTGGAGGGGCTGCACCTGTTCCACCCGGAGTCGGGCGAGCGCCTGTGACCGCCACGACCCCGCAGGAGAGGCCGATGGACGCCGTCGTCCTCGAACGTCGGCACGAGATCCGGATCCGTCCCGTCGCCGGGTTGCGCCCGGTGGGTCCCGGCGAGGTGCGGATCGGCGTCCACACCGTCGGCATCTGCGGCAGCGACGTCCACTACTACACGCACGGGCGGATCGGGCCCTACGTCGTCGAGCGCCCCATGGTGCTGGGCCACGAAGCATCCGGCACGGTCCTGGAGACCGGCGCGGACGTCACCCACCTGGCCGTGGGCGACCGGGTCTGCATGGAGCCGGGCATCCCCGACCGCCGCTCGCGTGCCGCCCGCCTGGGCATCTACAACGTCGATCCCGGCGTGCAGTTCTGGGCCACCCCGCCGGTCGACGGCTGCCTGCAGCCGGAGATCATCCACCCGGCCGACTTCACCTACCGGTTGCCCGACCAGCTCTCCCTGGAGGAGGGCGCGCTCATCGAGCCGTTCGCCGTGGCCGTCCACGCGGTGACCAAGGCCCGGATCACACCCGGCGACGTCGTCGCCGTCGTCGGAGCCGGCACCATCGGGGTGCTCACGGCCATCGCGGCCACCGCCGGTGGGGCGTCCCGCGTGTACATCTCCGACGTCGCCCCGGAGAAGTTCGCCGCGCTCGAGGCCTACCCGACCATCCATCCCGTCGACGCCACCCGGCAGGACCTGGCCCACGTCGTGCGGGAGACCACCGAGGGCTGGGGCGCCGACGTGGTGTTCGAGGCCAGCGGTAACCCGCGGGTCTTCGGCTCGCTGTGGGAGACCCCCGCGCCGGGCGGGACGGTCGTGCTGGTGGGCATCCCGGTGGATCCGGTGCCCATGGACGTCGCCGCCGCGCAGGCCCGCGAGCTGCGCATCGAGACCGTGTTCCGCTACGCCAACGCCTACCCACGCGCGATCGAGCTGGCCGCTTCGCCGGCCGTGGATCTGGGCGCGCTGATCAGTGCCACCTATCCTTTCGAGGACGCCGTGGCCGCCTTCGAGCGCGGCGCCGAGGCCCGACCGACCGACACCAAGATCCAGATCCGGGTGGCGGGAGCCTGACCGGCGCTGGGACGGCCCACCCCGGGCGACGTCGGGCGACGGCGCGGCGGTGCCGCAGCCTCCCCGTAGCAGCAGCCGCGATGGGAGGAACGGCCATACCTGAACGCAACCCGTCCGCACCGCAATCAGCCTCGGCGGCGCCTCCGCCGGACCGTCGGTCCGCTCTCCCGCGGGCGGGTCGGGTGGCGGGAAGCGGCACGAGGAGGACGGGGTGTCGGCTGACGCGTGCAGACCGTGAGAGACCGACCGGCCGCGCAGGAGGCGGGAGAAAGTTCGCCGGGATGCTCGCCGTGGGTGCCGACGACGATGCAGAGGGCGTCGTGATGCCCGGCCTGCCGGTGCCCGTCCGGGCCGGGACCGCACCGCCGTCCTGCCCGGGCTACGCGCGCTCGGCGTCACCGGCCGCGAGTTCGAGGTGCTGCGCCTGGTCGCCGACGGCTCGACCAACGCGGACGTCGCGGCCCGGCTGCACCTGTCCCCAGGAGCGGGCCGCGCTGCCGGCCCTGCTCACGGCGCCGTTCGGCGGTCGAGGCCTTCAGCGGAACGTCCCCGGAGAGTCCTGCACGACGACGAGACCAGCCCAGCCCGTGGGCCGGCACCGTGACGAAACGTTCTCGTGCCACCACGCGAGGTAGTCCGTGACGGCCGGCAGGTGGTGGGCGAGGAGTTGTGTCGGGTGGCCGGAATGGTCGAGCCGCAGGGCGCGGGGCACGTCATGACGTGGCCGGACAACGCGCCTCGTGAGCGCGTTGCCCGGTGCCACCGGAGCACGGCGGAGGTGAGCGGCCAGGTCGGAGAATGGCTGGGGATCCGCTCTGCGGACCCGCGGTTCGCGCGGTTCACCGGACACTTCACGGCCCTGCGTGCCGTGCTCGACCGGATGCTCGCGGCGATCCGGGCCGATGTGGACTCGGTCGATCCCGCTGGGCCGAGCGGCGAGGTGTACGAGCGGTGCCGGGAATCCGATGAGCGGCTCACGATCGTCCGCCGATTGTTCGAATGGTATCGGGACAAGTACGACCAGCGTCTCGATGACGCCGGTGGCCTCACCTTGCGCGCTGCCGACGAGGTGATCCGCAGCTGCTGGGCCGGAGCGTTCGGCGCCCTCGACAAGGCGGCTCCTCCCGGCCCGCTCGCCTACCTGGACGTGCGCTTCGACGCCTTGGCGACGCCACGGGTCTCGGTGCCGTCGGACCTACGTGCCGCGGACGACACGGTGATCGGTGAGTATGTCCGGGAGCTGCCGATCCCGATCGTCGCGCTGCCGGCCGCCGCCCGGAGCGAGCCGTGGTGGCTCGTCGTGGCCGCACACGAGACCGCACACCACATTCACCACGAGCTCGGCGATGATCCGATCGCGCGGACCCGCGACGCGGTGGGAGCGGTCGGCCACGTGGCCGGTGAGCACCAGCCGTGCTGGGCGGCGTGGGCGCAGGAGATCTTCGCAGATGCGTTCGCCGTTCTCAGCGTCGGTTCTGCCGCCGCATGGGCCGTCGAGGAACTGCAGCACGGCCCGCCGGGCCGGATTGCCACGATGCCTTCGGCGCGCCGTCGGTACCCCCCGCCGCTGGTGCGCACCGCGTTGCTCGGCGCGCTGGCCGAGGTTGCCGGCGCGGCCGGCGCGGGTCCGGGACCGAGCGAGGTCGGGAAATGGCTGGCGACGGTCGATCCGGCCATCGTCGAGCCACCGGTCCGTAAGTCGCTCGCCGCCCACCTCGACCGAACCCAGGCCGTGGCGGAGGCGCTGGCCACGCTCGACGTCGGCGGGATCAGCCTGCGCGAGGTGTGCGGCTGGGCTCCCGGCGTTCTCGGTGCCGACGGCCCGGTCGCGCGGTGGACGGCCGCGCTGCGCTCGGCACGGCCGACGATCCCCGGGCGCGAGGCCCCCACGGCGGCGATACACGGCATCGCCGGCGGGGTCCGCGCCTACCGCGAACTGGTCGAGGAGGCGGCCGGTGGCGGTGACGTCGCGGCTCGCCGGCACCGGCTGGCGGCGACCCTGCCTGAGCTCCTCGCCTCCTGTGGCCCGCCGGGCGTACTCGCAGCGCAGGCTCCGCCCGACACGGTGGCCGTCGCCGAGCGGTTGACCGCTCACCTCTTCACGACCGCGGGGACCAGAGTGGGGCCGTGATGCACAGGGTGGTGGTCGGGGTCGAGGAGATCGGTCCGGCCGGATGGACGGTGACGGTCCGGCTCGTCGGGCCCCACCGCGGCGCGCCGGGCACGAACCTGGTCGCCCCCTACCGGATGGCAGCGGCGGACGTCGCGGGGCGTCGGGTCCCCGCTCTGCCACCGGAGCGGGCAGGCACCGTGGCTGGGTCGCACGCGCCGCTGTGCGAGGGCGATCCCGAAGCGCTGGCCGCCCTGCTGAGTCGCATCCGACGTCGTCGGAACGACCCCGACGATGTGCGCGACTACGGTCGGTGGCTGTTCGAATGCCTGCTCGGCGAGGCCTGGGAGGTCATCCTGGGCCATCCCGACATCAGTGTGGACCATGCGGTCGAACTCGCGCTGTCCTGGCCGGCCACCGCAGCCGACCTGCACCGGATGGTGTGGGAGTCGATGCGTGACACCCGGGCGCCGCTCGCCGGCCACCCCGACATGGTCGTCGCGATCACGCGGCTGGTCCCGGCCGAACCACGGACGGTGGGCACGATCGACGGCGTGCCGTCCGTGCTGTTCGCCACGAGCGTGGCACTGACGGACCCGACGATCCGTCCGGGCGCGATGTACATGGGTCTGCTGCAGGAGCTGGACTCCGCCGGCCACTGCCGGGCGCGGGCCGTCAACGCGATCTCCGTGGCCGACCTGCAGGAGGCCTGTGCCCGATGGAAACCTGACCTGGTGCACCTCGTCGCCCACGGTGTGCTGATCGACGGCGGGCGGGGCGCGCTGATGCTGCGCGGCGACGACGGGATGGAACGGGAGGCCGACGCGGCCGCCCTGATCCGCGCGATGACCAGTACCGAGCACCGTCCGGTCGCGGTGGCCCTGTCGGCCTGCAACACGGCGGGACCCGGCGGGGCAGGTGCCGGCGAGCCTGCTGACCCGACCGACACCGCGCCACTGGCCGCCCAGCTGGTCGCCGGCGGAATCCCCGTCGTATCGGCGATGGCAGGCGAGATCCGCGAGTCGGCGTGTCGCCTCTACACCCGGCGTCTGGCGGCAGCACTGCACCGGGGGCTGCCGGTGGTACAGGCTTCGGCGCACGGTCGCCGGGCCGCGTTGATCGGCAGCGCGGAGCCGAGCACCGAGATCGACTGGGCGTTGCCGGCGTTGTTCCTCGCCGAGCACATCGATCCTGGTCAGCGCTTGATCGACGCCGAGCGGTCGGGCCGGTTGACGGCGCTGGCGAACTCGCTGCGGCTCCGCCAGGAACCGGTCTTCATCGGCCGTGCCGACATCCTCGCCCGAGCCGACGCAACGCTCGGAACCGGTGAGCCGACGGGTGTCGTCGCCGTGCTGGCGAACGGTTCGAGTGCCGGACTGGGAGGGCCGCGCCTGCTGCGCGAGATCGGCTGGCGCGCGCTGCGCGACGGGCACGTTCCCCTTCTGCTCGGGCCGTTCCAGGAGGCGACCAAGACGCCGACGCACGGCAGGGCACTCGTTCAGACTCTCCTGGACACGGCCGTCACGATGACCGAGCAGCTGGGCATCGACCCGTTCGCACCGTTGGCGCTGCTGGCCGAGCTGACTCCCGAGGAGCGGTCCGACCTGCAGGCCGACCTCGCGCAACCGGAGCCGGGTCTGGCTCGCGCGTCGATCCGGCGTCGGCTGCTGCAGCTACGAGACGCTCCGGGCGAGCTGATCGCAGCGGCGGTTCGCGACCTGCTGGCCACCGACCTCGCGCGGCTCGCGGAGCGGGCAGCGGGATGGGGCGCGCCCTTCGGGGAGCACACGCGGGTCCTCGTGCTGTGCGACGACGTGCACGCGTGGGCGGCTCCACCGCGCAGCGGCCTGCGGTTCCTGCTGGACATGCTCGATCCGGCCTACGGCCTCGGACGCCGGGAGCGGCCGGCCCCGGTCGTGTTCACCGCCTCCACGACGGAGTGCGACGGCACGACGGTGGACGAGTGGTGCCGGAACGCCACGACGGGCCTGCGTCGCTACCCCCTGGACGACCTCACCCCCGAGGAACGCGTCGTCGGCTACCAGTGGGTCCTGCTGCACCCGTGGACGGCTCGTCGTGACATCGATCCCGTCTTCGGCGGCGTCTACACGCCGAGGCCCGAGTCCGTCGCGGAGTGGGAGCAGCGACTGCGCGGGCTCGCTGGCCGTCCGACGATCGTGTGGGACCGGCTGTACGCCGCCGCGGACGAGGGAGCGTACTGGAAGAAGCTCCGCTGCGACGACGACGAAGGAGCCTGGAGCACCTACGTCGACAACAACCCGGGATACCGGCTGTGATCGCGCTCCCCGAACCGAGCACCGATCTCGACGAGCAGGTCGCCGCGTTCCGCCGCCGCAGGCTGTCCCGCTTCGCGCCGGACACGCTGCTCTGGCTGGCCGCTCTCCCGGAGTGGACCGGACCGCTGGCCGCAGCCGCCGGATTCCCACCGCCGCCGGACCCGACGCCGCTCGGGCTGCTCCTCGACCGGTTGGAGGCGGCCGGGCTGCTCACCCGACGCGACGACGTCGACACCGACGGTCGAACCATCACCGCGTTCTGGCTCCCGGGCTCCGTGCGCGGCGAGGTCGGCGAGCTGCTGCGTGCCGGTGCGTCGACGGCGGCGCTCACCGATCGGCTGCGCGCGTTGGCGGACATCCTGCGCGGCCTACCGTCGACGCACACGCAGCTCCGCCCCTGGTTGCGGGTCCTCGACCAGCTCACCGACGTCACCGGCGGCGGCCTCCTCGATGCCGTCGACGACCTGGTGGCGCACGACCGGACGACCGAGGCGCTGAGCACCGTGGGCTCCGCCCAGGCCCTCGCGGATCTGCTGGGCGGTCCGCTCGGCTCCGCGACCCGGCGCGCGCGCTGGCGGATCGACCGTGCCTACCGCGAGGCGCTCGACGCCCGGAGCCTGACCTACTACCTCAGCCGCTCCGGGCTGGAGGAATCGATCGGGCGGCTGCTCGGCGGTGACGGGTCGATGTGGGCGTTGCACCTGCTGGGGGACGGCGGTGTGGGCAAGACGATGGCGATCCGCGACCTGTGCTCGGGTCGGTTCGCGACCCGGGCCGGGATGTCGCCGTTCCCGATCGCCCGTATCGACTTCGACCACATCGACCCGCGTTACCCCGAGGACCGTCCCGGTGAGCTGCTGGCGGCACTCGCAGGCGAGCTCGCGCCGTACAACACCACGCGGGAGGCCGAGTACCGGTACCGGCACTTCGACGACGTCGTCGCACGGCTGCACGAGGCGTCGACCGACCCGGGAACGGGAGACGTCGCGGCTCTGCTCGACGACTCGGTCGAGGCCTTCACCGGGTACGTGCTGGCCTTCGGCGGCCTCGTCGTTCTCGTCCTCGACACCTGCGAGGAGCTGGCGAAGCTGCACCCGCCCGGTGGCCGGTCGGCCGCGGTCGACGCGACGTTCGCGATGTTGGAACGGATCCACGACCGCGCCCCCGTCGTGCGGGTCGTGCTCGCCGGACGTCGGTGGCTGGTGCCACCCCCCGACGGTGCCCCCAGGCACGACCTCGTCCTCGAACCGCGACCGTACCTCGGGGTCGAGCCACTCGGTGGGTTCGACCCCGACCAGGTGCAGGCCTACCTCGAGCTGCGCGACCCCCGCGACACCGTGTCGCCCGCGCTGCGGGCCGCCATCGTGGAACGCAGCACGATCCCGGGTAGTCCGACCGTCAACCCGTTCGAGGTAGCCGGCTACTGCGACTGGGCACTCGCTGAGCCCGATCTCGACGCGGAGCAACTGCGAACCGCCGCCGGCGACCCCTACGTGGAGCAGCGGATCATCGCCCGGTTGCCGTCGAGCACCGTCCGCGACAGCCTGCCGGCCGCCGTCGAGCTGGGCCGTTTCGACCGGAGCTTGATCGGCCCCGAGCTGCACCGGCGCGGAATCGACGCCGACGGCGCGTTCTCCGGTCTGGCCGCGCAGGAGTGGGTCTCGGCCGTGACGTTCGACGAGTCCGGCCGCCCGCACACCGTCGAGATCGACGGTCAGCTCCGCCCCCGGCTGCGAGCGGTGATCGCAGCCCATCCGCAACGGTTCCCGCTGGACCGGGCCCGCCTGGGTGCCGACATGGCCGCGTACCTGCGCGCCGGGCCGATGGACGAGCCCGGGATCACCGCGCTGGAGACCGCGATCCGGCTGCTCCCGGTGCACGATCTCGGGACGCTGTGGGACGAGCTGGAACGGCGGATCGTCGCCGGCCCGGCGGCGTGGTCGTGGGCCGAGCACGCCACCGCCCGAGCCGCCGCCGCCGAGCTGGCGCGTGCCACCGCGGAGGGCCCGACGATCCTGGCCGCGATCCACGCCACCCAGGCAGCTGCCGTCACACGCCGCGGGCGGCCGGGTCGTACCGCGCTGTGGGACCAGGTGGCGCGGCACGCCGGACGTCACCCCGACCCGATCATCGCCGCCTTGCTCGCTTTCCGCGCCCTCTGCGCGCGGACGGGGACCGGCGACCCGGCCGCGATCGCACGTCTGAGCCTGGTCTGGTCCGATCGCCCGGTGGGGGCTGACGACTCCGCCATCGCCGCGTTCGAGGAGCTGAGCCGCGCCCCGACCTCAGTCCCGGCCGCGCTGCGCGTGCCGCTCGACGAGCTGTGCACGTCCGCCACGCGCGACATCGCCGCCTCGGCCCGGTTGATCAGGGCGTGGCAGGGGCTCTCACGCGGCGATCTCGTCGGTGCGGTGGCCGACGTCGAGCGGGCGCTCGCACTGACCGACGCCGCACCGGTCGAGCCGCATCGCTACGCGCATTGGGGACCACCGCCAGGACTTCGCCATCGGCCCCGACTCGCCCGCATCGTCCTCGCCATGGCGCGTGGCGAAGAGCTGACTCCGCTCCCGCTGGACACGTGGCGGTCGGACGCCCTGACCGAACTCTCCGACATCGACGCCGAACGGCTCGCCTCGGCCACGATCACGGCGCGCCTGGCGTGGCATCCGGTCGACCCGGGAGTCGTCGCGCAGACCGCGGGGGTCGAGCGCTACACCCCACGGCAGCGACCGACGAGCCCGTGGCATGCGGCCGTGCCCTCACTGCAGACCACCGTCGCCCGTGCGACCGCTGCCGTGGGGGATCCGTCGGCCGCGGCCGCGGCCCTGCGCGAACGCCGGGAGCAAGCCGTCGCCGACGGCGAGGACCCGGCCACGATCGCCGACTGCGAGTCGGCGCTGATCGGGCTCTGCCGGCAGTTCCGGACGACCTCGTTCACCTCGTCGGTGCACCGGATGGCATGGGACGGCACGGGCCAGGATCGGCTCGACGCGTGGGCGACACTCGCCCTGGTAAAAGGCGAGTCCCCGCGCGAGCCCGCCGATGCCGGCGACTGGGCGACCTGGCTGCGTTCCCAGATCGCGCCCATCGGCCGAATCGCCGAGCATCCCCCGCCGCCGGGCACCTCCCCCGTCGACCGCCTCGAGTACGCGCTGTGTCATGGCCAGGACGTCCGTGATCTCGCCGCGCGCGAGCCCGCGCTGTTCGAGGCGCTGACCCGGGCCGCCATACCGACTGACCATGGACAGCGTCGCGGCCTCGCGTCGGCGCTCCGCGTCGCCGCCTTGTGCGGGTGGCCCACCGAGGCGGACACGATCACCCACGGTCAGCCGGACCGCGCCGTGGCGGAGGCCGCTCTCGCGGAGGGGGAGCTGCTGAGCCTGCGGCTGCCGGTGGCGGCGATCGGACTGTTGCGCCTCGCCGCCGACCGCGCGACCGCAGCCGGAGATCCGTTGCTGGCCGGGCGGGCGGCGACCCTTCGGGTCCTCTGCTGCGCGCGCGCCGGAGTAGACGCCGGACCGGTACCCGCGACGGACCGCGTCGCCATCGGGGCGCTGCTGCGTGCGGCCACGGACGCGACGGGGTGGGCGGACCGGGCCGAGCTGGCCGTCCGCCTGCTCGACGGCGGTCCGCTACCGCGGGCCACCGGACCGTCGCCCGAGCTCCGCGTCGACCCGCCGCAGGATCCCGTCGGGGCTGCAGCAATCCCGGTCGAGTCGGCCTCCCCCGGGTGGCCTCCGTCCGTGGCCGGCCCGATGTCGGGGCTGCCCGCAGGTCTGCCTCCCCCACCCGCGCGCCGTCCACGGTCGGATGCACCGGCGCCACCGGCGAGGTTGTCCCGGCCAGGGCGGCCGTGGGTCATCGCGACCGTGACCGCCACGCTCGTCCTCTCGGCGGTCCTGGTCGTGCTGGCCCTGAGGCTCGGAGTCGCGAGCTCGCCGCCATCCGCGCCGTCCGCGCCCACCACCGCGCCGGCGCCCACCACTGTGCCGGTGCCCACCGGCTCGAACGGCGCGACGCCGCTGAGCATCGCGGTGATCGTGCTGGTCCTCGCCGGCTCGATCGTGCTCCTGGTCCGCGCCCTGCCGTACCTCGCCCGCGGCTGGGCACACCTTCGCCGACCACGTATGGACCAGCTCGTCGTCGCCATCACCGGCAGCGGCGACCGGCTCGAGTGCCGGTTACGGGCCACGTCCGGTGCGCTCGTACTCGACCTGGCGGGCGCGGCCGCCCGACGCCCGGCCGCCACCCGGTCCATCGTCGTCCTCCTCGCCCCACGGCGGGGCGGGTCTCCCGACCCGTACGCGACCAGCGGGGCGTCTCCACCGAGCCCGCTGGGCATTCGATTCCGCCAGGCCAAACCGCCGGTGACCTGGCAGGTCTGGCCCGGTCCAGTGGCGCGTGGCACATCGATCGGGTCCGACTACCGCGGCCCGTGGCACCTGGTACCGGAGGGGCACGCAGCCCGGGCGGGCGGCGAGGTCCGGCCGCGCCACCGTGTGACGGCCGTCCAGCACCTGATCGGCGTCCCGGTGCCCACCTCGGCCGGAGTCCGGTTCCGGGTCGCCGGCGGGGCGCCCGCACAGGGTGAGTACCAGCGGCAGGGTCGCGGTACCTTCCTCGGTGACGAGCTGGTCGGACCGGACGATCTGACCCTCGACAACACGGCCCTGGTCGTGCTGCAGGCCGAGCCGGTCGACGGACCGCCCCGCCGGCTCGACGAGCAGTACGAGGGCATGGTCGATCTGGCCGCAGAGTTCCGCGACGCCGGCGCCGGTGCAGTACTAGTCGTGCCGCCGCTGCCGGACACCGTCGCGGCCGACGTCGCCTCCGCCTGCTGGTCCGCAACGGTCCGCCACGGGCACCGCACCCACCCCGTACACATCGTCGATCTCGCACTCGACGTACGGGCCCGCATCGCCGCAGCCTCGAACGCCGCCGGCGGCGCCCCGGCTGAGCGCGACGTCCTGCTGTTCGCCAACGCGCGACGAGTCACATCTCGATGAACCGAACAGGAGACCGCCATGACCCAAACCGTCGTCCAGGGGATGTGGAAGCGCATCGCCGGGTGGTTCGTCGCCAACGCGGAGCACGTGACCGTGCGGTTCATACCCGACGACGCGCCACCGATCCAGCCGTACGCCGGTTACCTGCGGATGTGGTTGGCGGAAGGGTTCCTCGGGCTGGCGCGCACGTGGGGAGCCGACCGATTCCCGCTGCTGCACGGCGGAGTGTCACTGACCTTCCTCGGCTCGGAGAGGGCGACGTTCACCACCCTGAACCGCCCACCCGACGCGTGGCGCGCACCGGGCGCCCAGCTCAACTTCCCGATCACGACGTTGCTGCCGTTCAACGGTGGAACCGTCGAGGTCGAAGCCGCACTCTACGAGGCTCGCGAGGATGGGCCGCTGGGCACGGCGATCGATCTCCTCGGCGGGTTCGCCGCCCTGATGGGGCCCCCGCTGGCCACAGCCGCCAGCATCGCCGAGAAGGTCTCCGAGGGACTCGACACCGTGGTGTCTGCAACCGGCAGCGCGCCGGCACTGGCCCTGCACGCGACGATGGTCAGCCCCGGCGGTGGCCCGAACGTCCTGCGCCCCGGACACCTCGTCGTGTTGAACAGCAACGAGGCTGGTCTCGCCGGGGTGCCCGAGATCCACAACGGACAGTTGAATCTGCGTAGCGCAACGTCGTGCGAGCCACCTGTCGGACTCGACTACCTCGTCGTCCGGATCGAGTGCCGCACCGAGCGCGACGACTGGCGGTTCCCCGAGCTGGATCTTCTTGTCCGCACCGCCGGCGACGCCCTGATCCGTGGGCACCGTGACACGTACGACGACGTACGCAAGAACGCGATCGCCCGCGCATGGAACAGCGATGACCTCACCCCCGGCGACCGCAGACGCGTCGCCCTGCTGGTGGCCGACGAGCTCGACGCACTCGACCGGCACGGGATCGTGCCCGGCGCCGACCGGTCGTTGAGCGACCTCGCCAGCACGCGGCTCGCGCACCCCGATGATCCGCGACTGCGCGATCTCACGCTCGGCGGGCTGCTCGGCAGCGGCCGATGACGATCGCGATGGCCGGACGATCGCCGCTGGTCACTGGCGCGCAGGGCCGGTTGAATGTCGCCGGCCCGGCCCGACGTCGCCGACGTCGGACGGTCGGGTACCGGGAACAGTTGTTGAACAGGGGCCCGACCCGCGCCACGAGCCTGCGCGAAGCGTGACCGTTCCCGCACCGGCCGACACCACACCGCCGAACTTCAGTTCCGTCATAGCAGCTCCTGCGTCCGGACATGGTCCCGGGTCCAGGTGTGAGCACGGCAGCACCCGCGTGTCCTCAGTGAGCAGGCGGGCCACGGCGACCAGCCGCACGCCGGCCGAGACGACAATGAACGTCTACGGCCACACGACCTGGATACCCAGCGCACTGCACTCGATCAGCTGGACGAGGAGCTGGGCGGATGACGCCGTTGCTGTCCCAGAAAGCTGTCAGGCCGGGTACCGATGATCTCGATACCCGGCCTGACCTGCGTCGGGACGACAGGATTTGAACCTGCGACCCCTTGACCCCCAGGAAGCTCCTCACCGACGACCAAGGCCCTGACCAGCAACAATGGTCGCAGATTGCCTCCACACCGGTCGCACGATTCGCACCACGCACCCGTCGTTCGCACCACGACCGGCACCACGCTGCTCTGCAGGAAATAAGCCGCGACAGTTCACCTCCTCCAGCCGTGCAGATCGACATGAAGTTCGAGGCCAAGATCCATCAGATGCTCGTGCTCTCATCCGAGGCCGCGACCTGGACAGGGCTGACGCTACGCCAGGCAACCTGGCGCACGGGGACGATCCTTCACCGGGCCGGGCAGGTCGCCAGCTCCGGCGGACACCGCGTCAATGCCCGTCCGGCCGGTCTGCGGCGGCGCCCATGGCCGGCGGCGTGCCGGGTTCCGGGGCGGGGTCGCCGCGGCGGACGGCGGCGAGCAGCATCTGCGAGACGTCCTGGACCTTGACGGCCTCACCGGCGGTCTGGTTGACGCCGTCGGTCATCATCGTGCGGCAGAACGGGCAGCCGACCGCGAGGGTGCCGGAGGGTTCGCCGTTCGAGCCGGCCTGGGTGAGGGTCTCGGCGGCCTCCTCGGCGCGGGTGAAGTTGATCCGCTTGCCGATCCGCTCCTCCATCCACATCCGGGCGCCGCCGGCGCCGCAGCACATGGACCGGTCGGCGTGCCGGGGCATCTCCGACAGCGTCGCGCCGGAGGCGCCGACCAGGGCGCGGGGCTCTTCGTAGACCTCGTTGTGCCGGCCCAGGTAGCAGGGGTCGTGGTAGGTGACCGGGCCGGAGCCCTCCCCGGCCGGAGCCGACACCGGCATCAGCTTCCTGTCGCGGACCAGCTTGTTCAGCAGCTGGGTGTGGTGCACGACCTCGTAGTGCCCGTCGAGCTGCGGGTACTCGCGGCCCAGGGTGTTGAGGCAGTGCGGGCAGGTCGTGACGATCTTGCGGGTGCCCGGCTCGCGGCCCTCGAACACGCCGTTGAGGACCTCGACGTTCTGCTGGGCGAGCATCTGGAAGACGAACTCGTTGCCCGAGCGCCGGGCCGGGTCACCGGTGCAGGTCTCCTCCGGGCCGAGCACCACGAACTTGGTGCCCGAGCGGTGCAGCAGCTCGGCGGTGGCCTGGATGGTCTTCTTCTGGCCGTCGTCGAACGCGCCGGCACAGCCCACCCAGAACAGGTACTCCGTGTCCGGCGACAGCTCGCCGTCGAACACCGGGACCTCGAAGTCGAGGCCCTTGGTCCACTCCAGGCGGTCCTTGGCGTTCTGTCCCCAGGGGTTGCCCTTGTTCTCCAGGTTCTTGAACAGCGAGTTGAGCTCGGTCGGGAACTCGGACTCGATCATGACCTGGTAGCGGCGCATGTCCACGATGTGGTCGACGTGCTCGATGTCGACCGGGCACTGCTCGACACACGCCCCGCACATCGTGCAGGACCACAGGATGTCCGGGTCGATCACACCCAGGACGTCCTGGCCGCCGATCAGCGGCCGCTCGGCCTCCTTGCGCGCCGACTCCGGGATCGCGGCCAGCCGGGCCGCCGCGTCGTCGCCGGTGATCCCGACCTCGTCGCCGGCCATGTCCGTGGACCCACCGGCCAGCAGGTACGGGGCCTTGTCGTATGCGTGGTCACGCAGCGCGTTGACCAGCAGCTTCGGCGAGAGCGGCTTCTCGGTGTTCCACGCCGGGCACTGCGACTGGCACCGCCCGCACTCGGTGCAGGTGGTGAAGTCCAGCAGCCCCTTCCAGGTGAAGTCCTCCACCCGGCCGGCCCCGAACACGTCGGTGTCCGGGTCGGCCTCCTCGAAGTCCAGCGGCTTGCCACCCGACATCATCGGCTTGACCGCGCCGAGGGCCTTGTAGCCGTCGTCGTTGCGCTTGAAGTAGATGTTCGGGAACGCGGTGAACCGGTGCCACGCCACCCCCATCGTCGGGGTCAGCGCGATCACGATCAGCCACACCGTCGCCGAGAGCACCTTCACCGTGGCGAACATCGTGACCAGCGTCGGCGAGGCCGGCAGGACCAGCCCGAGCGCCTTCGACACCGGCGCCGACCAGGTCGGCACGTCGAACACACCCAGCGCCTCCTTGGCGCCCCGCACCACCAGGATGCCCAGGCCCTCGAGGAACACGATCGCCTCGACGAAGTACGCCCGGCCCTGGTGCGAGCCGTAGAACCGCGACAACCGCCCCTGCGTGCGCGGGCTGTTCAGCTGGCGGATCACGATCAGCACGGCGATCCCGACGACGGTGCCCACACCGAGGATCTCCACGAACAGGCTGTAGAGGCTCCACTCGCCCAGCAGCGGCAGGTGGTACGTCGGGTTCCACACCTCGACGAACGCCTCGACCAGCGCCAGGAACAGCCCACCGAAGCCGACCATCACCAGCCAGTGGAAGACCCCGACGTGGCTCCACTTGAGCATCCTGGTGTGACCCAGGGTCTCGGTGAGCATGGTCGCGAACCGCGGCCCGAACGGGCCGGTCCGCGTCGGGTCCAGCTGGCCCAGCCGGATGATCGACACCATCTTCGCGACGGTGCGTGCGACCAGCACCACCGCGACGATCGCCGACACCACCGTGACGGTGCCCAGCGTGTACTGCACCCAGGTCATGTGCATCTCCGTCCGCAGACCGTGCCGGATGCCGCGACACCGACCGGAGTCGCGCCTTGTCGGTGAGCCGACATCAGCCCTTGCGCGTGGTGACCTCGTCCTGCAGCTGCGGTGCGACCTTGAACAGGTCGCCGACGATGCCGAAGTCGGCGATCTCGAAGATCGGCGCCTCCTCGTCCTTGTTCACCGCGACGATCGTCTTCGAGGTCTGCATCCCGGCCCGGTGCTGGATCGCACCGGAGATCCCGAGCGCGATGTAGAGCTGCGGCGACACGCTCTTGCCGGTCTGGCCGACCTGGAACTGCGGCGGGTAGTAGCCCGAGTCCACCGCCGCCCGCGACGCCCCGACCGCGGCACCCAGCGCATCGGCCAGGCCCTCCACGACCGAGAAGTCCTCGGCCGACCCGACACCCCGACCACCGGAGACGATCACCGTGGCCTCGGTCAGGTCCGGGCGCGACCCGCCCTGGAGCGGCTCGCGGCCGGTCACCGTGGCCTGCCGCCCGGACACCGCCGGCACCTCGACGCCCTCGCGGGCCCCGGCACCCGCGGTGGCCTCGACGTCGACCGCACCGGGCCGCACCGTGATCACCGGGTGCGCGGTGTTGGCCTTCGCCTCCGCGGTGTAGGCGCCACCGAAGATCGAGTGCTGAACACCCTCAGCAGTCACCCCGACCACGTCGGAGAGCAGCCCGGAGTTCGTGCGCACGGCCAGCCGGCCGGCGACCTCCTTGCCGTTCGCCGACGCCGAGATCAGCACCCCGGCCGGGTCGACCGACCCGACCAGGGACTCCAGCACCCCGACCTCGGGGGCCAGGAAGTCGGTGGAGTCGGTCTCGGCGACGTAGATCTTCTCCGCGCCGTGCTGGGCCAGCCCGTCGGCCAGCTTGTCGGCCACGCCGGCGGCGCCCACGACCACCGCGGACGGCGACCCGAGGGCCTTCGCGGCGGTCAGCAGCTCGTAGGTGGTCTTCTTGACATCCCCGTCGACGTGGTCGACGAGAACCAGAACCTCAGCCATGACTCTCTATCTCCAAACCAAGCAGGTAAAGGGGTACCGCAGGTGCTCAGACGAGCTTCTGGCCGACCAGGTACTCGGCGATCTTCGCGCCGCCGTCGCCCTCGTCGACGACCTTCTCACCGGCCTGCTTCGGCGGCTTCGGCGCCGAGCTGGTCACCGTGACCAGCGCGTTCGCCAGCCCCACCTGCGAGGACTCGATCCCGGCCCCGGCCAGGTCCAGCTTCTCGACCGGCTTCTTCTTCGCCGCCATGATCCCCTTGAACGAGGGGTAGCGCGGCTCGGTCGACTTCTCCCCCACCGACACCACCGCCGGCAGCCCGGCCGACAGGTGGGTCACGCCGTCGTCGGTCTCCCGCTTCACCGACACCGTCGACCCGTCCACCGACAGCTCGTTCGCCCACGTCAGCGCCGGCACGCCGAGCAGGTCGGCGACCATCGCCGGCACCGCGGCCACCTGCCCGTCCGAGGCCGAGTTCCCGGCGATCACCAGGTCCCAGCCCTCGACCCGCCCGATCAGCGACGCCAGCGCCCGCGCGGTCTGCACCGCATCCGAACCGTGGACCGCCTCATCCGACAGGTGCACCGCCGAGTCCGCGCCCATCGACAGCGCCTTGCGGATCGCGTCCGACGCGCCGTCCGGGCCCATGCAGACCACGACCACCTCGCCCTCGCCGGCGGCCTCCTTCACCTGCAGCGCCTGCTCCACAGCACGCTCGTTGATCTCGTCGATGACCGCCTCGGTCCCCTCCCGGTCGAGGGTGTGATCAGCCTCGGACAGCTTCCGCTCCGAGTAGGTGTCAGCCACCTGCTTCACCAGGGCCACGATCTTCATTTCGACCTCCTGCACGTCGATGGGGCAGCCACGATCGGGACGCCGCGCCGCATCACGGTGACGGGCCACTCATCCCGGACCGGATCGATGCCTTAGATTACGCATTATGTATGATCCTGTCGTCGTATGGCAGTCGAGGTCACACTGCCGACACCGACGACCGACACCGACGACCCGGCGGGCGACACCACGTCGGAGCGACGACGTCCGGCACGGCCGGTCGGCCGACATCCCGGAGGGTGCGTGCCATAATCGACATTGATATATATCATGCTCAGATCTCGATGAAGGGATTGGGCGAGCGATGGCCAAGGACGTGATCCGTATGCGTGACAACTCCTCACGGCGCCAGCAACTGCCGGAGGAGGTCGCCGGCTACGTGCGGGAGCTGATCCTGTCCGGCGAGGTCCGGCCCGGCGAGTTCCTCCGCATGGAGCCCATCGCCGAGGCCGTCGGGGTCAGCAACACACCGGTCCGCGAAGGCCTGCTCACACTCAGCAGTGAGGGCTTCGTCGAGCTGGTCCCCCGTCGCGGCTTCGTCGTCGCCCCGGTGTCCCAGCAGGACATCCGTGATCTGTTCTGGACCCAGGCCCAGCTGGCCGCCGAACTCGCCGCCCGCGCCGCCAAGAAGATCACCTCCGAGCGGATCGCCCGGCTCGAGGAGATCGACGAGGAGTTCCGTGCCGCCGAGGACGCCGGGGACCACGAGGCCCTCGGCGCTCTCGGCCACCAGTTCCACCGCGAGATCAACCTCGCCGCCGACTCCCGCCGGCTCACCCTGCTGCTCAGCGCCGTGGTGAAGCACCTGCCGAACCGCTTCTACGCCTCGATCGAGAGCCAGGTCGCCGCCACCCACAACGACCACCCCGAGCTCATCGAGGCTCTCCGCAGCCGCAGCGTCCGCAAGGCCCGCTCGCTGACCGAGAAGCACATCCTCGCCGGCGCCGACGGTGTCATCCAGCTGCTCGAGCAGCGGGGCCTGTGGGACGCCCGGGAGTCCGCCTCGTGACCGACCGCCCGCTCGCGGGCCTGCGGGTCGTGGAGTGCGCGAGCTTCGTCGCAGGCCCGACCGGCGGGATGACCCTCGCCCAGCTCGGCGCCTCGGTGATCCGCATCGACCCGATCGGCGGCGGCCCCGACCACGGACGCTGGCCCGCCGCCGGGCACGGCACCGGCCCGTCCTACTACTGGGCCTCGCTCAACCAGGGCAAGCGCTCGATCACCGTCGACATGCGCTCCGACGAGGGCCGCGAGCTCGTGCTCGCCCTCGCCACCGCTCCCGGCGAGGACCGCGGCGTGCTCGTCGACAACGTCGTCGGCCGCCGCTGGATGGCCAACGACGTCCTCACCGCACGCCGGACAGACATGATCCACGTCCGCGTCCAGGGCTACCCGGACGGCCGGCCCGCCGTCGACTACACCGTGAACGCCGAGGTCGGCATCCCGCAGATCACCGGCAGCGAGGAAGGTGGCGCCCCGGTCAACCACGTGCTGCCCGCCTGGGACCTGGTCACCGGCCTGACCGTCTCCACGACCGTCCTCGCCGCCCTGCTCCAGCGCGCCCGCACCGGCCGCGGCGTGTACTCCGAGATCGCCCTGTCCGACGTCGCGCTCGCCGGTGTGGCCAACCTCGGCTGGCTCTCCGAGGCCGCCGAGCTCGGCCACGACCGCCCCCGCCACGGCAACCACGTCTACGGCAGCTTCGGCACCGACTTCGCCTGCTCGGACGGGCACCGCGTCATGGTCGTCGCGCTCACCCCCGGCCAGTGGACCGCGCTGGTCACGGTCACCGGAACCGACGCCGTCTTCAGCGCCCTGGAGAAGGCCCTCGACGCCGACCTCACCGACGAGACCGAACGCTACCGGCTGCGCGACACCATCGCCGCCGTCCTCAAGCCGTGGTTCCTCGCCCGCGACTCGGAGACCGTCGAATCCGAGCTGAACCACGCCCGCGTGCTGTGGGGCCAGTACCAGCCCATGACCCACGTCGTCGGCGAGCACCGGGCAGGCAACCACCCGCTGCTCGCCGACCTCCCGCTCCCCGGTGGTCCCACCGCCGTCACCGCCCGCACCCCCATCCGCTGGAACGGCGAGCACGGCGAGCCCGGCACCGCGCCGCAGCTGGGCCGCGAGACCGACCAGGTCCTCGCCGACGAGCTCGGCCTGTCCGCCACCGAGATCGGCGCGCTGCACGACCGCGGCGTCATCGGCTGACACACGCACGCGCACCCAGCGGCGGCGCAACCTCACCCTTCCCGTCGTAGCACACACAATATATGATGTGACGACACGACAGCTCGATGTGGAGCGAGGCGACATGAACGACCTTCCCCCGGTCGAGGACGCAGCTGCCCGGCTGGTGGCCGACCTGACCTTCGACGCGATCCCCGAGGACGCGCTGACCGGTGCCCGCCGGTTGATGCAGGACCAGCTCGGCCTCCAGGTGGGCTGCGAGGCACTCCCGTGGAGCCGCGCGGTCGTCGAGCTGGCACGGAGCCGGCACGCCCCGGGCCGGGCCCGGACGGTCGTCCACGGCGACCGCATGAGCCCCGGCGACGCGGCGTTCGTCAACGGCACGCTCGGCCACAGCTTCGAGTACGACGACGCCCACCGGGCCAGCTCCAGCCACCCCGGCAGCTGCGTGGTGTCCGCCGCGCTGGCGATCGGCGAGGAGGACGACCTGACACTGCGCGAGGTCCTGCTCGGCATCGTCGCGGGGTACGAGACCTACACCCGCATCGGCGTGCTCGCCGCGCCGGAGCTGCTCGAGCGCGGCAACCACCCGCACGCCCAGCTGGCACCGTTCGGCGCCGCCGCCGTGGTCGCCAAGATGCGGAACTACGACGCCGAGCAGACCCTGCACGCGCTGTCCATCGCGATGAGCCACAGCGCCGGCACCACCGAGTACACCTCAGCGGGGGGCTCGGTGAAGCGGCTGCACGCCGGGATCGGCACCCGCAACGGCATCCTTGCCGCCGAGATGGCCGCGGCCGGGATCACCGGCCCGGCCTCGTTCCTGACCGGGTCGAAGGGCTACCTCGCCTGCTTCGCCGGCCGCGCGACCGGAGACGACGCCGCGGAGGCCTTCTCCCCGGACCGCACGTTCGAGATCACCCGGCTGTGGATCAAGCCGTACTGCTGCTGCGGGTGCAACCACGCCTACCTCGACGCCGCCCGGACGCTCTCCGGCAGGGCCGAGGACATCGAGGCCGTCGAGCTGGGGATCCAGGCCGGCGCGGACGTCGTCGTCGGGAACCGCAACGCCCACGCCTGGGCGCCGCAGACCATCGAGCAGCTGCAGTACAGCCTGCCCTTCCAGGTCGCGCTGGCCCTGACCGGCCACGGGAACGGCTACTCGACCCACCACGCCTACCTCGACGGCCGGCTGAAGCTGACCGACGACAGCGACGTCGCCGGCGTCGCCCGCCGCATCACCATCGTGCCGAAACCCGAGCTGGACTCCGGCTACCCCGGCAAGTGGGTCGGGGACATCACCGTGACCTACACCGACGGCACCCGCGAGTCCGCGTTCGTGGACAACCCGCAGGGCACGGCGGAGAATCCGATCTCGCAGGACGACCTCGACGCCAAGTTCCGGGACCTCACCGTCGAGCGGCTCGGTGCGGAGCGCAGCGAGGAGCTGCTCAGAGCGATCGTCACCGGGGATCCCTCGCAGCCCGCCGCCGCCCTCGTGGACCGGCTGGTGCTGTGACCGTGACCGATCGAGTGAGGACACCATTGTCTGAGAAGCCACCGTCGCAGAAGCCCCTGACCGGTATCCGCATCCTCGAGGTCGGCGGCTACATCTCCATGCCGATGGGCGGGGCGCTGCTCAGCGCGCTCGGCGCCGACGTCGTCAAGGTCGAATCGACCGCCGGTGACGACTTCCGCCGGCGCGACAACGACCGCAGCACCTACTTCGTCCAGGTCAACGCCGGCAAGCGCAGCCTGAGCGTAGACCTCAAGCGGCCCGAGGGCCTCGAACTGGTCAAGGCACTCCTCCCCCGCTTCGACGCGCTCCTGGAGAACATGCGCCCGGGCAAGCTCGCCGCGCTCGGGCTCGGGCCGGAGGTGTGCGCGGAGCTGAATCCGAACCTGATCATCAGCTCGACGAGCGGGTTCGGTGACGGCGGGCCGCTGCGCGACCGCCCGGCGTACGACACGATCGGCCAGGCGTTCGGCGGCCTGTACTCGATCCTCGGCGAGCCCGACCACGCGAACCTGACCGGCACGATCCTGGCCGACGTCGTCACCGGGCTGACCACGGCGAGCGGAGTGCTGGCCGCGCTCGTCGGGCGCGGCCGTACCGGGCGGGCGACCCGCGTCGACACCTCGCTGATGGAGTCGGTCAGCGTGCTGGCCACCGACGCGCTGAGCCAGTACTTCGACACCGGCGCGGACCCGACCCGGCAGACCCGGCACCCGCAGGCGCAGAACTTCTGCATGCCGACGGCGTCCGGCGAGAGCATCGCCGTGCACCTGTCGTCGTCGGAGAAGTTCTGGCGCAACCTCTGCGCGGCGATGGAGCGGCCGGAGCTGGCCGAGGACCCGCGGTTCCACCCGTACCGGGTGCGGGAGGACAACTACTTCCAGCTGGTGCCGATCGTGGAGGCAGTCTTCGCGACGAAGCCGCTGCACGAGTGGGAGGAGATCCTCACCGAGTACGACGTGCCGTTCGCGCCCGTGCTGACGATGTCCGGCTACGTCGACCACCCCCAGACCAAGTGGCTGGAGCTGTTCGAGCCGGGACCGCGCGGGATGCAGCTGCTGCGCCCGCCGTGGCGGTTCGACGGCGCGCGGCCGGACCGTGGCCGGCCGACCCCGCGGATCGGGGAGCACACCCGCGAGATCGCCGGCGAGGTCTACGACGCCGCCCGGATCGACGAGCTGGTCAGCGCGGGGATCCTCAACGCCGACGGCTGACCCCGGAACGCACGACGGCCCCGCCACCGGAGATCCGGTGGCGGGGCCTCGTCGTGCCGGCCGTGCCGGCCCGGCCCGGCCGGATCGGGCCGGTCGGGCCCGGACGCCGGCGGTGCGGGATCAGCCGCCCGCCGCCTGCGCCTGCGGGGTGAGCGGCTCCAGCAGCACGGCGGCCACGTCGTCGCGCTTCTCGAGGTGCAGCACGTCGGAGATCATGGCCTCGACCGTCCGGTCGGCGAGCGGGAGCGCCGAGAACGGCACGCAGGAGCGGAACTTGGCCACGAAGTCCTGCTCGTCGAACGGGTTGTCCGGGTGCCCCTTGACGTACACGTGCTCGGTGGTGATCGTCCGCCCGTCGTGCAGCGTGGTCCGCAGCCGCGCGCCCCAGTCCGGCATCGCCGGGTCCTCGGTCGCCCGGATCCGCCCCATCAGGGCCCGGACCTCCGGGTTCGCCCGGGCCCGTTCGGAGTAGGACTGCACGAACACCACGCCGTCGACGGCGGCCGTCGCCACCACGTAGGCCAGGCTGAACTGGCACTCCGGCACCGTGCGGGGCTCCCACTTGACGTCGACCGGCTCGCACACCGCCCGCCACCCGGGGGTGGACACGTCGATGTGGATGCTCTCGATGTCGCCCGGCCCGAAGCCGTGGTCACGCATCTGCTCGACGATGCCGTCGATCGACGAGTGCGAGAAGTAGCAGGCGCTGTGGCCCTTGGTGGTGATCCGGGTCATCTCCCAGCGCTCCCCCAGGTCCCGGGTCAGCGCGTCCGGGTCGGTCTCCCAGCGGACGGTGCGCAGGAAACCGTTCGGCCCGGTCAGCACCTCCTGGCGCGGGCCGGTGATGCCGCGCCGTGCCAGCAGGCACGCCGTGATCGCGGACTGGCAGACCAGGCCGTGGTGCACCCGCACCATCAGCGTCGCCGGGGCGTAGATCCCCATCGTGTGCGGCTGGGTCATCGTCCGGGCGATCCCCTGTGCGTTCTCGAGCTGTTCCTGGGTGAACCCGAGCAGCTTGCCCACCGCGGCGACCGCTCCGAAGATGTAGTGGCCCCCGCAGTCGTTGTCCTTCACCGCCCGGCTGATGACCTTGTAGGCCGAGCCGGCACGGACCAGGATCTCCTGGCCGACCACCAGCGCCGTGAGGAACTCCCGCCCCGTCACCGCCGGCCGCAGGCCGGTGGCGGCGAGCAAGCTCGCCACGATGTACTCGCTGATGTGCCCGGCCTCCTCGTGGAGGTCACCGCAGTCCATCGCTCGAGGCATCGGGCCGAGCGCCAGGGCCGCCTCGGCGGCCGGGACCCGGCCGCCGTAGAACGGCAGCACCGTCTCCGGCTTGCCGCCCTTGTCCCGCACCAGCTCCACGATCTGCGGAATGCCGTCCATCCCGGAGCCCCCGATCGTCACGCCCATGGCGTCGAGCAGGGTGTGCCGGGCGTGCCGGAGCACCTCGTCCGGCAGGTCGTCGTAGCCGGTCTGCACCACCATGCGGCACAGCGTGCTCATCGGGTCCTCGGACCCGGACCTCTCGAACCTCGGCATGGCGTCACCTCTCGTGACGGAAGGGGTGGGGGTCACGCCGTCCCGGACCAGGCGGCCAGCACGTCCTCGACACCGGTCAGGCGGTCGGTCGGCGGCTCGGGGGCCCGCCCGGGGGTGCGGTCGAACCGCGGTGCCGGTGCCGGGTGGAGCGTGCCCCCGACGTCGGAGTAGAGGCCGCGTTCCACGTTGTGCGGATGCTTGGCGGCCTCGTCGAAGGTCAGCACGGGGGTCACGCAGGCGTCGGTGCCCTCGAAGACCGACGCCCACTCGTCGCGGGTGCGGGCGGCGATCGCGTCGGAGATCCGGCGGCGCAGCTCGGGCCAGCGTGACCGGTCGTCCTGCTCGGGCCAGTCCGTGGTGTCGGCGCCGAGCCGGCCGACGAACTCCGCGTAGAAGCTCGGCTCGAGCGCGCCGACGGCCAGGTAGCCGCCGTCGGCGCACCGGTAGGTGTCGTAGAACGGGGCGCCCGAGTCCAGGTAGTTGGTCCCCGGCTCGTCGTCGTACCGGCCGGCGGCCCGCAGACCCTGGATCTTCGCGGTGAGCAGTGCGACCCCGTCGACCATCGCGGCGTCGATCACCTGCCCCCGCCCGGACGAGCGGGCCTCCAGCACCGCCGAGACGATGCCGAACGCCGCCACGAGCCCGCCACCGGCGTAGTCACCGAGCAGGTTGATCGGCGGGCGGGGGGCCTCGCCGGCCCGGGCCATGGCGTGCAGCGCCCCGGTCTGCGCGACGTAGTTGATGTCGTGCCCGGCGGTCCGCGCGAGCGGACCGCACTGCCCGTACCCGGTGAGCCGCGCGTACACGACGGCCGGGTTGCGGGCCTGGACCTGCTCGGGGCCGAGGCCGAGCCGCTCGGTGACCCCGGGCCGGTAGCCCTCGATGAACACGTCGGCCGCGGCGACCAGCGCGAGGACCTTCTCGATCCCGGCCGGCGTCTTCAGGTCCAGGGCCACCGAGGTCACCCCGCGGTTGGCGAGGTCGTGCTCGGCGGCCAGCCCCTCGGTCTGCCCGAGCGCCCGGCCCGCCCGGTTGGGCGGGCGGGTCACGCGGACGACCTCCGCGCCGAGGTCGGCGAGCAGCATCCCGGCGAACGGGGTCGGTCCCATCCCGGCCAGGCTGACGACGCGCACGCCGGCCAGCGGGCCCGGTTTCTCCTCCATGGCGAGTCCCCTCAGATGCCGCGGCCGCCGGTCACCTCGATGACCGAGCCCGTGATGTACGACGCGAGCGGCGAGGCCAGGAACACCACAGCGCCCGCCACCTCCTCCGGGGTACCCGCACGGCCGAGCGGGACCTCGGCCTCCTTCGCCGCGTACACCTCGGGCTTCATGGCCAGGGTCATCGCCGTCCGTACCAGGCCGGGCTGCACGGCGTTCACCCGCACCCCGAACCGGCCCATCTCCTTGGCCGACGCCTTGGTCAGGCCGACCAGGCCCGCCTTGGCCGCGCTGTAGTTCGTCTGGCCGGGGTTGCCGACCTTGCCCGACAGCGAGGACATGTTCACGATGCCGCCGCCCTGCTGCTCGCGGAACAGCGGAGCGACCGCGCGGGTGCCCAGCCAGGCACCCTTGAGGCTGACGCCCACGACCGCGTCGAAGTCGGACTCGTCGAGCTTCGCGATGTAGCCGTCCCGGGTCACGCCGGCGTTGTTGACCAGCAGGTCGACCCGGCCGAACCGGTCCACGCAGGACCGGATCATCGCCTCCTGGTCGGCGGCCGACGTCACGTCGCAGGCCACCGCGGCCACCTCGGCACCGGCGGAGGCCAGCGGGGCGACGGCCTCGGCGGCCTTGTCCCCGTCGACGTCGGCGACCAGCACCCGGCCGCCGTGCCCGGTGATCGCCTCCGCGATCGCGAGCCCGATCCCCTGCGCCCCGCCGGTGACGACGGCGACCTGGCCGTCGAGCAGCCCCGGCATCAGTAGGCCCTCGGCAGCTTCAGGACCTGGTTGGAGATGTAGTTCAGCACCATCTCCTGGGAGAACGGCGCGTTGCGGAGCAGCCGGACCTCTCGCCACAGCCGCTCGACGTGGTATTCCTTGGCATAGGCGTAGCCACCCATGGTGGACATGGAGCGGTCGCAGGCCTCGAAGCCGGCCTCGGCGCCGAGGAACTTGGCCGCCGCCGACAGCTCGCCGCACGGCTCGGACGCGTCGAACTGCGCGGCCGCCTTCATCGCGACCAGCTCGGCGGCCTCCAGCCGGATCCACGAGTCCGCCAGCGGGTGCGCGACGGCCTGGTTCTTGCCGATCGGCCGGTCGAACACGACCCGGTCCTTGGCGTACTGGGTGGAGAGCTCCAGCGCGGAGCGGCCCAGGCCGATGCCCTCCATGCCGACGACGATCCGCTCCGGGTTCAGGCCGTCGATGAGGTAGTAGAAGCCCTTGTCGACCTCGCCGACGACCTCGTCGTCGCGCACCTCGAGGTTGTCGATGAACAGCTCGTTGGAGTCGATCGCCGCGCGGCCGAGCTTCTCGATCTCCTTGACCGTGATCCGGTCCCGGTTCAGGTCGGTGAAGAACAGCGTCATGCCGTGCAGCGGCTTGTCCTCGCGCCGCGGCGAGGTCCGGGCCAGCAGCAGGATCTTGTGCGCGTTCTGCGCGTTGGTGATCCACACCTTCTGCCCGTTGACGACGTAGCCCCCGTCGACCTTGTCGGCCCGGGTGGTGATCCGGGAGGTGTCGACGCCCGCGGTCGGCTCGGTGACACCGAACGCGCAGAGGATCTCACCGGCGGCCAGCTTGGGCAGCCACTCCCGCTTCATCTTCTCCGAGCCGTGGCGCACGATCGGTGCCGGCGGGAAGACGTAGAAGTGGATCGCCGACCCGCCGCTCATCCCGGCCCCGGACGCGGCGATCTCACCCATCATCACCGCGGCTTCGGTGATGCCCAGGCCCAGGCCGCCGTACTCCTCGGGGATCATCGCGCCGAGCCAGCCGCCCTCGGCGAAGGCCTTGACGAACTCCCACGGGTACTCGTGGTTGGCGTCGCAGCGCCGCCAGTAGTCCCAGTCGAACTTGCGGGCGAGCCCGCGCACGGTGCTGCGGATCAGCTCCAGGTCGGACGGCTCGGTGGCGGTCATGACGTACTCCTCTGCGACTGCTCGAGGACGGGAATGTCGTCGAGCGAGGTGGCGGCGTCGAGCGAGGACAGGTCACCGGTCGGCGTACCGAGGTACCGGGACCGGATCGCGCGCCGCATGATCTTTCCGTTGGTGGTCTTCGGCAGTGCGGGGACGATGCACAGGGTCGGCGCGAACGACCGGCCGACGTTCGCGACGGCGGTCGCCGTGAGCTCGTCCGGGTCGGCGGTGATGCCCTCGCGGACGACGACGAACACGGTGATGCGCTGTCCCCGCTGCTCGTCGGGAACGCCGATCGCGGCGGCCTCGGCGATGCGCGGGTCCCGCAGCACCCCGGCCTCGATCTCGGCCGGGCCGATCCGGCGGCCGGACACCTTGATCGTGTCGTCCGACCGGCCGTGCAGCCGCCACTCGCCGTCGGCGTCGACGCTGGCCAGGTCGCCGTGCACCCAGACACCGTCCCACCGGTCCCAGTAGGTGGCGAGATAGCGCTCGCGGTCCTCCCAGAACCCGTGGGTCATCCCCGGGAAGGTGTTGCGGACGACCAGCTCACCGATCGAGCCGGTGACCGGCTCGCCGTCGGCGTCGAACACGGCCGCGTCGACCCCGGGCAGGGCCGCGGTGAAGCTCGCCGGCCCCATCGGCGCGAACGGGTAGCTGATGAGCAGCCCGCCGCCGACCTCGGTGCCGCCGGTGAAGTTGACGATCGGACGCGTCCGCTGCCCGATCTCCTCGAACAGCCAGCGCCAGGTCGGCTCGTCCCAGGCCTCACCGGTGGAGACGAACATGCGCAGGGTATCCAGCCCCTCGGCGGACTCGACACCGGCGGCCAGGATCCCGCGGGCACCGGTGGGCGCGATGCCCTGCACGGTCACTCCGTTGCGCTCGATGATCTCGAAGAGCCGGGTCGGCCGCGGGTGGGTCGGCACACCCTCGGTGAACACGACGGTGGCGCCGAGCTGCAGCACGCCGACGATGAGCATCGGGCCGACCAGCCAGCCGAGGTCGGCGATCCAGGCGACGACGTCGTCGTCGTGGACGTCGAAGCCGTAGCCGAAGTCGACGGCGGTCTTGACCGCGAACCCGGCGTGCGAGTGGACGATGCCCTTGGGCAGTCCGGTCGTGCCGGAGGTGTAGACGATGCACAGCGGATCGTTCGACCCGGTCGCCACCGTCTCGACGGGCGGCGGGACCGGGTCCAGCCCGTCCCACCAGTGGTCGCGGTCCGGGGTCATCGGGACGTCGTGTCCCAGGTGCGGGACGACCACGACGGCGCGCACCGACGGCGCGGCCGCGACGGCGGAGTCGGCGATCGCCTTGAGCTCCACCCGCTTCCCGCGCCGGGTGGTGGCGTCGGCGGTGATCATCGCGACCGCACCGGACTCCCGCAGCCGGGTGGCCACGGCCTCGGCCCCGTAGCCGGTGAACGCGGGCACCGACACCGCACCCAGCATCGCGATCGCCAGGAACGCCACGGTCGCCTCCGGGACGACCGGCAGGAAGAGCACGACGCGGTCACCGCGCCCGACCCCGAGCCGCGCCAGGTTGGCCGCGAACCGGCGAACCTGCTCGTCGAGCTCGGCGTAGGTGAGGGTGCGGCGCTGCCCGTCGTCGCCCTCGTAGACCACCGCGGTCTTTCCCGCGCCCGGGCCGGTGGCGTGCCGGTGTGCGCAGAGCTCCGCGACGTTCAGCCGGCCGCCGGGGAACCAGCGCGGGAAGGGCCGGCCCTCGGACTCGTCCAGGACCCGCTCGAACGGCTCGCTGAACGTGACCCCGAGGTCCTCGACCGCGCGCGGCCAGAACGTCTCCGGGTCCTCCACCGACCCGCGATGCAGCTCCGCGGTCCCGGCATACCCCCACCGGCGGGCGGCGTCGAGCAGCCGGCTGCGACGCAGGTGCGCGTCGTCGGGCACCCAGGCTGGGGTCATCGTGGACCTCCTCAGGACCCGGTCTGCTCGGAGGCCGGGCGCTTCATCATCAGCCCGACCCGCACCGCGTCGCAGACGACCTCGTCGCGCTGGTTGATCCCCAGGTGCCGGAAGGTCACGATCCCGGAGTCGTCCCGGCTGCGCGACTCGCGCTTGTCGACGATCTCGGTGCGCACCCGGATGGTGTCGCCGTGGAACACCGGCTTCGGGAAGTTGATCTCCTTGAAGCCCAGGTTGCCCAGCGTCGTGCCCTGGGTGGTCTCCGGGACGGTGATGCCCGAGACGAGCCCCAGGATGAACAGGCTGTTCACCAGGCGCTGCCCGTGGATCGAGTTCTTCGAGTACTCGGCGTCGAGGTGCAGCGGGGCGAGGTTGAGCGTCAGCGTGCTGAACAGCACGTTGTCGGTCTCGGTCACCGTCCGGCGGGTGGAGTGCTCGATCGCCTGGCCCGGCTCGAACTCCTCGAAGTACAGACCGCTCATGCGTGGTTCCTTCGCTCGGCGCGGCGGCGTCGCCGCGGGTCGTCCGCTGTCACTGCGACATTACACAATATATTATGTGTCAGCAATCCGGACGTGTCGCGAACTCCGCCCGGACCGCCTCGGTGTGCTCCCCCAGCGCCGGGACGCGGCCGTCCCGGGTCGGCCAGTCACGTCCGAGCGCCGGCGGCAGCAGGGCCGGGACCGGCCCCGTCGGGGTGCCCACCTCCCGCCACCGCTTCCGCTCGGCCAGCTGCGGGTGTCCGGCGAGGTCGTGCACCGCGTTGAGCCGGGCGTTCCCGATGCCGGCCCGGTCGGCGAGCCGCTGGATCTCCTCCAGCGTCCGCTCGGCGCACCAGGCACCGACGATCCGGTCCAGCTCGCGGCGGCAGGCCACCCGGTCCGCGTTGCGGGCGTAGCGGGGGTCGGCGGCCAGCTCGGCGTCGCCCAGCAGGTCGCCGGCGAGCCGGCGCCACTCGCGGTCGCTGGTCGTGCCCAGCACCACGGTCTGCCCGTCGGCGGTCGCGTAGGCGCCGTACGGGGCGACCATCGGCGACCCCATCCCGACCGGTTCGGGTTCGTCGCCGCCGTGCAGCACGGTGTTGAGTGCGAAGCCGGTCATCTCGGCGACGACGTCGAGCATCGCGATCGGCACGACGGTCCCGTGGCCGGTCCGCTCGCGGGTGTAGAGGGCCGCGAGAACCGCGGAGTAGGCGTACAGGGCGGTGCCCACGTCGGCCACCGGGACCCCGGACTTGGCGGGGTGGCCGGGCGTGCCGGTCATCGCGCACGACCCGCCCTCGGCCTGGACCAGCAGGTCGTAGGCCCGCTTGTGGTCCAGCGGCCCGCCGGTCCCGTACCCGGAGATGTCGACGACGATCAGGCGCGGGTGCTGCTCCACCAGGTCGTCCGGGGCCAGGCCGAGCCGGCCCAGCGCGCCCGGCGCGAGGTTGGAGACGAACACGTCGGCCCGGGCCAGGACGCGGTCGAACACGGCCCGGTCCTCCGGGTCGGTCAGTGAGAGGGCGACCGACTCCTTGCCGTGGTTGAGCCACACGAAATGGGCCGCCATGCCGCGGACGACGCCGTCGTAGTGCCGGGCCGTGTCCCCGATCCCCGGGTTCTCGACCTTGATCACCCGGGCGCCGAGGTCGGCGAGGTGACGTGTGCACAGCGGCGCCGAGATCGCCTGCTCCAGCGAGACGACGGTGATCCCGTCCAGCGGCGCGGCCGCGCGCCCGCTCACGACGACAGCCGTTCGACCAGGGCGACCTTGACGTGGTCGGGTCGCTTCAACGTCCCCTCCGGCACCAGCTCGACCGTCGTGCTGATGTTCAGCGCCGACCGGACGCGGTCGAACACGGTGCGGCGCAGGGCCTCCTGCCGCTCGGCGTCGAGCCCGGCCGCGTGCTCGACGACGACGGGCAGCGGCTTCTGGGTGGAGTGCCCGTCGAAGTCGGGGCGGATCCGCATCTCCCCCGTCGCCTCCGGCCGCATCCCGTTGACCAGGTCCTTCACCGCCGACGGGAACACGTTGATCCCGCGCACGATCAGCATGTCGTCGGTCCGGCCCACGCAGCGGACCTTGTATCCGGTGCGCCCGCACCGGCAGTCCGTCCCGGTCACGACGACGTGGTCGCGGGTGCGGAACCGCAGCAGCGGCGACGCCCGCCGCTGCAGGGCGGTGTAGACCAGCTCCCCGCTCGCGCCCTCGACGGGCTCCACCCGGTCTCCGGTGTCCGGGTCGATCAGCTCGGCGACCATGAGGTCCGGCGACAGGAAGTGCATGCCGGCGGCCTCCGCGCACTCGCCCCAGTAGGTGCAGGCGATGTCGGTGCCGCCGAGCATCTCCCGGGAGGTCGCGCCCCAGAGGGCCTCCAGGTTCTCCCGCACCGTGGGCATCCCGCCGCCGGGCTCGCCACCCACGCTGATCGTCCGGACGTTCAGCTCCCGGGCCGGCCGGCCCACGATCGCAGGTGCCTGCTCGGCCAGGTAGGCCAGGAAGTGCGGGGTTCCGATCAGGGCGTTCGGCGCCTGGTCGGCGGCCACCCGGAGGAGGCGCTCCGCGCCGGCCTCGGCACCGACCGGGATGTCGACGATCCCCATGTACTGCGCGATCTGCACGACCGGCAGGCCACCGACGAACCCCTTGCTCATCCCGAAGCCGTGCAGCAGCCGGTCCCCGGGCCGGAACCCGTTCGCGTAGAGCGCGCGGGCGCCGAGCTCGCACCAGACCTGGACGTCGCCGGCGGTGAGCCCGACGTAGGACGGGCTGCCGGTCGTCCCCGAGGACGCCTGGATCTGCACGATCTCGTCCGGCTCGGCCGCGACGTGGCTGCCCAGCGGCGGGTGCGCGGCGAGGCTGTCGCGCAGCTCCTGCTTCTCGGTGAACGGCAGGCCGGCGAGGTCGTCGGTCCCGCGGACGGCGTCCGGGTCCACGCCGTGCTCGGTGAACTTCGCCCGGTAGAACGCGCTGTGCGCGGCCAGGTAGGCGATCTGCTCGCGCACCTGCCGGTCCTGGACCCGCCGGGCCTCGTCCGGGGGCGCGGCCTCGATCTCGTTCCACAGCGTGGCGGAGTACGGACGCATGGGGATGGCCCTCCTTCGTGGGGCTCGTGCGTGCGGATCACCCGCCCGGCCGCGACACCCGCTCACGAGCGGTAGCGAATGACACCGCGGATGTTCTTGCCGTCGTGCATGTCCCGGTAGCCCTGGGCGATGTCGTCGAGCGAGTAGGTCCGGGTGACGAGCTCGTCGAGCTTCAGCGCCCCGGCCCGGTACAGCTGCAGCAGCCGCGGGATGTCCCAGGTGCTCTGGGTGGCCCCGAACAGGGCGCCGACCAGGCTCTTCTGCGCCAGCGTGAGCTCGTGCAGGTTCATCTGCACCGCGTGTTCACCGACCGCCCCGACCGCGGTCACCACGCAGGTCCCGGCCTTGCGGGTCGCGGCGAGCCCCTGCGTCACGTACTCGGGACGCATGACGCCGACGGTCACGATCGTCGCATCGGCGCCCTGGCCGTCGGTGAACTGCTTGGCGAGCTCGGTGGCCTCCTCCATCGACGACGCGGCGTGGGTCGCCCCGAACTCCTGGGCCTTCTCCCGCTTCATCTCGACCGGGTCGACGGCGATGATCTGACCGGCGCCGCAGTGCCGGGCTCCCTGCACGGCGTTGATCCCGATCCCGCCGATGCCCATCACAACGACGGTGTCGCCCGGCCGGACACCCGCCGCGTTGACCGCCGAGCCCCATCCGGTGCTGACACCGCAGCCCACGAGGCAGGCGACCTCCAGCGGGATGTCGTCGTCGATCTTCACGCAGGAGTCCACGGACACCGTGGTGGTCTCGACGAACGTGGAGATCCCGCAGTGCTGACCCACCGGCGTGCCGTCCGGCTCGTGCAGCCGGAACGTGCCGTCGGTCCAGCGCGGGCCTGCGAGGATCCCGGCGGCCAGGTTGCACAGGTTCTGCCGGCCGGTCATGCACCACCGGCAGTTGCCGCAGCTCGGGATCGCCGACAGCACGACGTGGTCGCCCTCCCGGAGCCCCTTGCGGTTCGGCCCGCCGACCTTCGTCACGATCCCGGCACCCTCGTGCCCGAGCGCGAAGGGGAACATCGCGGGCGGGATGTCCCCGGTGACGTGGTGGTCGTCGGAGTGGCACATGCCCGAGGCGACCAGCTCGACCTGGACCTCGTCCGGCCGCGGATCCTCGACGTCGAGGTCCACCACCTCGAACTTGCCCGGAACTTCTCGGACGACGACACCGCGGGTGCGCACCATTGCTGTCTCCCTCGTCGATCACGCCAGCGTGTGGCTCAAACGTAATATATTATGTGTAACAGTTCAAGCTCGCCGCACGCCCGGCCGGCGCCGAGATCAGGGCGCGACGAACGAGGCGGCCATCCCCTGACCGCCACCGATGCACATGGTCTCCAGGGCACGACGCCCGCCGCGGCGGCGCAGCTCGTGCAGCACGGTCGTCAGGATGCGCATCCCGGTCGCGCCCACCGGGTGCCCGAGCGAGATCCCCGAGCCGTTGACGTTGAGCCGCTCCGCGTCGTGCCAGCCCCACTCGGCGAGCACGGAGAGCACCTGGACGGCGAACGCCTCGTTGATCTCGACGAGGTCGAGGTCGTCGAACGACAGGCCGGTGCGGCCGAACAGCTTCGCCACCGCCGGGACCGGACCGATGCCCATCGTCGCCGGGTCGCACCCGGCCGCCGCCCAGCCCTCGAGGTAGGCGATCGGTTCCAGCCCGAGCTCGTCCAGCGCGTCCTCGGCGACGACGAGGCAGGCCGCCGCGGCGTCGTTCTGCTGGCTGGCGTTCCCCGCCGTCACCGTCCCGCCCGGGGTGATCGTGCGCAGCTTCGCCAGCTTCTCCGGGGTGGAGTCCGGGCGCACGCCCTCGTCCCGGTCGACCACCGTGGGCTCACCGCGACGCTGCGGGACGGAGATCGGAACGATCTCGTCGTCGAACCGGCCGGCCTCCTGGGCCGCCGCCGCCTTGCGCTGGCTGCCCGCCGCGAACTCGTCGGCCTGCTCACGGGTGATGCCGTAGCGCTCGGCCAGGTTCTCCGCCGTCTCGATCATCCCGGAGATCCGGCCGAACCGGTGCACCGGCTGCGAACGCTCCCGGCCCCGGTCGAGCCGGTCGTACAGCGACACGGTGCCCGCACGGGCGCCCCAGCGTGCCGTCGTCGAGTAGTACTCGATGTTCGACATGCTCTCGACCCCGCCGGCCAGCACGACGTCGCTGGCCCCGGTCTGGACCATCATCGCGCCCGTGACCAGGGCCTGCAGCCCGCTGCCGCAGCGGCGGTCGGTCTGGAAACCCGGCACCGAGATCGGCAGCCCGGCGTGCAACGCGGCCCAGCGCCCGACGCACGGGGTCTCCGAGTTGGCGTACGACTGGGCGAACGCCACGTCGTCGATCCGCTCGGGGTCGACCCCGGAACGCTCGACCACGGCGGTGACCACCGCGGCGGCCAGGTCCTCCACGGGCACGGAGCGGAGCGCGCCACCGAAGGCGCCGACGGGGGTTCGGACGGGGCTGACGATGGCCGCGCGGCGCACGGATCCACCTCCTGGGTCGAGATCGGGTCAGGCTGTGGTGGAGGGCTCGGTGCCCGCCACCGTGGTGGCCGCGGGGATGGAACGCCGGACCCCGCTCACACTCCGGCGGGGCCCGGCGGGTCGGAACTCAGCGTTCGAGCGCGTCGGCGAGCGCGATGATCCCCTCGGCGGTCTTCACGTGGGCGATGTCGACGTGCTGGCCCTCGAAGTCGACGGCGGCGCTGCCCTGCGCCTCGGCGGCCCGGAACGCCTCGATCATCCGGCGGGAGTACGCCACGACCTCGTCCGACGGCGTGAAGAGCTCGTTGGACAGCGCCACGTGCGACGGGTGGATGCACACCATGCCGCGGTAGCCGAGCCGGCGGGCGTCGATGGCGAAGCGGCGGAAGCCGTCGACGTCCTTGATGTCCTGCCACACCCCGGTCACCGGGTGGTGCAGCCCGGCGGCGCGGGCTGCCAGCACGATCCGGCTGCGCAGGTACAGCGACTCCAGCCCCTCCGGGGTGAACTCGAAGCCCAGCGCCCGGCCGACATCGGCGTTCGGCCCGGTCGCCCCCAGCAGGCTGGACACCCGCGGGCTGGCGGCGGCGATCTCCTCGCAGTGCGCCATGGACTCCGCGGTCTCGAAGCTCACGATCAGACCGACCGAGCCAGCCTCGAGCTGCTCGCGCGTCTCGACGTGCGACACGACGGCGTCGATCCGGACGATCTCCTCCGCCGAGAAGACCTTCGGCAGGAACAGCCCGGCGAGGCCCGGGACGGCGATCTCCTCGACGTCGGTGCCGAACAGGCCGCTGTCGTAGGGGTTGGGCCGCACCCAGACGTCGGCCCGCACCCCCTCGGCGTGCAGCCGCCCGATCGTCTCCCGCACGATCTTGCGGGCGTCCGCCTTCTCGGCGGCCGGGACCGAGTCCTCCAGGTCCAGGATGACCGCGTCGGTACCGGACGCGATCGCCTTGTCGGCCCAGGACGCCTTGTGTCCCGGCACGAACAGCATCGAACGGTAGGGCTTCACTGCGGGTTTCCTCCTGAGAAGTCGGGGGCGCGGCGCTCCCGGTGGGACGCGAGACCCTCGCGGACCTCGGGGCCGCCGAAGCCGTAGAACTCCAGCGCGAGCGAGGCGTCGAAGATCGATCCGGCGACGTGCCGGTACCAGTTGTTGAGCGACTGCTTGGTCCAGCTGATCGCCGTCGGCGCCCCGAGCGCGAGCTCGCGGGCGACCTCACGGGCGGTCGGGAGCAGCTCGGCGTCGTCGTCCACGCACAGCGAGACGAGCCCGATCCGCTCGGCCTCCGCACCGGACAGCGGCCGGCAGGTCATGAGGTAGTACTTCGCCTTGGCCATCCCGCACAGCAGCGGCCAGCAGATCGCGGCGTGGTCCCCGGCGGCCACGCCGAGCCGGGTGTGGCCGTCGACGATCTTCGCGCGGGCGGAGACCACGGAGACGTCGGAGAGCACGCCGGCGACCAGGCCGGCCCCCACGGCGGGACCGTGCATGGCCGACACGATGGGCTTGGTGCAGTCGAGCACGTTGTAGACGAGGTCGCGGGCCTCGCGCATGGTGCGGCTGCGCGCGGCGAAGTCGGTGGACAGCTTCTCGACCAGGTCGAACGACCCGCCGGCGGAGAAGCCCTTGCCCTCCCCGCGCAGCAGCACGGCGCGGACGGCCGGGTCGGCGTCGAACTCCCGCCAGACCTCGGCGAGCTCGGCATGCGCGTCCTCGCTCACGGCGTTGAGGTTCGGGGCGTCGAGCACCAGCTCGACGACGCCGTTCTCATCCGGCCCGTCGACCCGCAGGCTCGGGAACCGGTCGTATCGGTCAGCCACGTGCCGTCCTCTCGTTCTCGCGCCGCATCAGCTCGCGGCCGACGATCAGCTTCTGGATCTCGCTGGTGCCCTCGTAGAGCCGCAGCAACCGGACGTCGCGGTAGATCCGCTCCACCGGCATCTCGCGCATGTAGCCGCTGCCGCCGTGCACCTGGACGGCGAGGTCGGCGACCCGGCCGGCGGCCTCGGTGCAGAACAGCTTCGTGGCGGACGGGGCGAGCCGGCGGTCGCTGCCGTCGAGGTAGCGCCGCGCGGTCTCGCGCACCATCGCGGTCCCGGCCAGCACGAGGGACTGCTGCTCGGCGAGCATGGCCTGCACCAGCTGCCGTTCCCCGGTCGGGACACCGCCCTGCCGGTTCTGCGCCGAGTAGGCGACCGACTCGTCGACCGCCCGCTGCGCCAGTCCCATCGCGAGCGCCGAGATGTGCACCCGGCCGCGGGCCAGCACGCTCATCGCGGCCCGGAACCCGGCCCGCACCTCGCCGCTGACCAGCGCGTCGGCGCCGACCCGGACCCCGGAGAAGGTGACGTCCGAGGTCGAGGCGCCCTCCTGGCCCATCTTGCGGTCCTTGGGCCCGACCGTGACGCCCGGGGCGTCCGCGGGGACGAGGAAGACCGCGACCTTCCCCTCGTCGTCGGCCGAGTAGCCGCGGACCTTGGCGAAGGTGACCAGGAGGTCGGCCAGCGGGGCGTTGGTGATGAACCGCTTCTGGCCCTCGATCGTCCATCCACCGTCACCCCAGGTGGCGGTGCTGCGCATCCCCGACGGGTCCGACCCGGCTTCGGGTTCGGTCAGCGCGAACGACGCGATCACCCGGCCCTCGGCCATCGGCTCCAGCCAGCGCTTGCGCTGCTCCTCGGTCCCCCACCCGACCAACACCTGCCCGGCGATGCCGTTGTTGGTCCCGAACAGCGACCGGAACGACAGCGCGGTGTAGCCGAACTCCATCGCCAGCTCCACGTCCTGGGTGATCGCCAGCCCCAGACCGCCGTACTCCTCGGGCAGCGCGTACCCGAACAGGCCCATCGTGGCGGCCTGCTCGCGGATGTCGGCGGGGATCGCGTCGCTCTCGGCGATCTCCTGCTCGCGGGGGACGACCGCGTTCCGGACGAAGTCGCGAACCTGGTCCCGGATGTGCGCGAAGTCCTCGGCCGGGACGGTCTCGACCAGCGGCGTGTCCATCGGGGGTCGTGCTCCTCTGCTCGGCCTGGTGCGGCCTCGCCGCCGCACTCGCACAATATATTAAATGTCGTCTGTCGTCGAGAGTGCTGCCCCGCCTCGGCTACATCAGTGCGGGCCCCCACAGGACGATGCCCGGCACCAGGGTGAACAGCACGACCACCAGCAGCATCGCGACCACATAGGGCACCGAGCCACGGAACACGTCCTCGACCGCGAGCCCGGTGGTCCGGGCGACGACGAACACGTTGAGGCCCAGCGGCGGCGTGACCAGGCCGATCTCGGCGAGGACCACGAGGACGACGCCGAACCACACCGGGTCGAAACCCAGGGCCTCGACCACCGGCAACACGATCGGGACGGTCAACGCCAGGATCGCCGCCTGGTCCATGAAGAAGCCCAGCACCAGGTACCCGAGCGCGATCACCGCGAAGATCGCCAGCGGCGGCGCCGCGAGCGCCTCGACCCAGGCGACCAGGTCCAGCGTGACCTGCGTGGCGGTCAGGAAGTAGCTGAACAGGTAGGCCCCGACGATGATCATCAGGAGCATCACGGAGGTGGACACCGCCTCGAGCACGGAGGTCCGCAGCGCCGGCCCCGGCAGCTTCCGCCCGTACAGTCCGATCAGCAGCGCCCCCAGCGCCCCCAGCGCGCTCGCCTCGGTGGGAGTCGCCACCCCGAAGAAGATCGTGCCGGTGACCAGCACGAACAGCAGGAGGATCGGGAGCAGCCCACCGAGGCTCGCCAGCTTCTCCCGCATCGGGTAGCCGGAGCCACGTGGCGCGCGATCAGGGTTCCGCCAGACCATGGCCCAGGTCGCGACGACGATCGCGAAGGCGACCAGGATCCCCGGCACGACACCGGCGACCAGCATCTCCCCCACGCTCTGCTCGGCGAGGATCGCGTAGAGGATCAGCGCCACGCTGGGCGGGATCATCGCGGCGAGCGTGCCGACGACCGCGACCAGCCCGCTCGCGAGCCGGGTCTCGTAGCCCTGGGCCCGCATCTGCGGGATCGACGTCGACGCCAACGTCGCGGCGGATGCCGTGCTCGACCCGGAGATCGCGGCGAACAGTGCGCCGGCACCGGTCGTGGCGACACCGAGCCCCGCCGGCGTCCGCCCGACCCAGACCCGGGCGGCGTCGAACATCTGGTCCGCCACGCCGCTGCGCAGGATGAACTGGGCCATGAGAAGGAAGAGCGGGATCGCCACCAGCGCGTGCTCGGTCACGGCCGAGGCCGGTGCGGTCTCGAACACGCCGAGCAGGACCGGGGTCCCGCCGTGGACCCAGAGCCCCACGGCCGCCGAGATCCCGATCGCGAAGCCCACCGGGATCCGCAACAGCATGAGGACGAACATGAGTGCGATGACTCCGACGGCGAGCATTACCGGTCCTCCTCGGGCTGCTCGCCACGGACGAGCGAGATCAGGGTGTGCAGGATCCGGACGACGAGCACGAGCACGCCGAGCGGGATGAGGACGAGCGACGTCCAGGTCGGCAAGGGCAACTCGGCACCGCCCGGCGGCGGGATCTCGCCGGCCGACCATGCGTCGTGGGTACTGAGCAGCCCGGCCGTGCCGAGCAGGACGAACAGCCCCAGTGCGAGGACGGTCCCCATGACGTCGACCACGCGGCGCACACGAGGCGGGAACGTCCGGTGGAGGAAGTCGATGCTGACATGCGAGCCGGTCCGGTAGGCGTAGGACAGTCCGAAGAAGAACATCGCCGGCAGCAGGTAGTCGGTGATCAGACCCAGCACCCACGACAGCGGCGCGCCGACCACGTACCGCATGACGACCTCGGCGATCGTCACCACGCCGATGAGCACGAGCGCGGTGCCGCTCACCGCGGTGGCGACCCCCTCCAGCCGTCGGCCGGCCGCACAGGCGCCGGACCGGGCCGGCACGCCGCCGTCGGGCGTCGTCGTCTCGACGGGCGTGCTCATCGGCGCTCCTCCCGCACCTCGGCCATGACCCGGGTCATCTCGGCGTACACGGCGTCGCCGGCCAGCCCGACGCTCTCCATCTCGGACCGCCAGGTGGCCGTCACGGTGTCCATCTCACGCGCCCAGGCCGCGCGCTGCTGGGGCGTGAGGGTGTGCACCCGCGCCCCGTCCCGGGCCATACCGGCGAGCGCCTCGGCGTTCTTCCGCGTCACCTGCTGGCACAGGTGGCGCGTCGTCTCCCGGCCCGCCTGCTCCAGCGCCTGCTGGACCTCCGGCGGCAGCTGCTGCCAGACGCGTTCGCTCACCGAGTAGGTGATGCTGCCGGCGCCGAGGTTCGCACCCTGGGTGATGTGGTCGACGACCTCGCCGAGCCGGTACGGCGACGCGCTCAGGGGCGGGAAGACCAGGCCGTCCACGGTGCCGCGGGACACCGCGAGATAGGTGTCGGTCGACGACATCGACACCGGCGCCGCCCCGGCGGCACTGATCGCACGGTCGACGGTGCCGCCGGAGGACCGCAGCGTCATCCCCCGCACGTCGGCCGGGGTCAGCGCCGGGCGGGTGCGGGTCATCACCTCGTAGCCGGGGAGGACGGCCACGAACAGCGGTCGGATGTCGTTGCGCGTGAAGTCCTTCTCCCACAGGATTCCGCCCGGCGCGGACAGCCGTTCGAAGGCCAGCGACCCGTCACAGGCATCGGTGGTGGCACCGGGGAGGTCGGCCACACCGGACAGCGGGAGCTTCGCCGGCACGTACGCCGGTACGGCGGTCGCGACGTCCACGACACCGGCCCGGGTCAGGTCCACGAGGTTCTCGGCGTCGCCCATCTGCGCGGCCGGGAAGTAGTCGAACTTCACCGTGCCGCCGCTGAGCTCCTCGGCCCGGGCGATGAAGTGGCGGGCACCGTTCACGGAGATGACGTGCCCGTTCGGGAAGAAGTCGGCGACGGACAGGTGGTACGTGCCGTCGGCGGAGCGGAGCTGACCGGCCCCGCAGCCGGTGAGGACGAGGCAGAGGGCGAGGAGCAACCCGATCAGGATTCCTCTCGCCGGGGGCGATATGTGCACGGGTGAAGACCTTCCCGGGCCTCCCACGCCCCACCGTGTGCTGTCGGCACGTCCGGGGGACGCGGGTGGCACCGCATCGTTGTGGCGCCGTTCTCGAGATCTGCCGTGCCGGGCACGCTCGGACTCACGACGGTCAGATCCAGATATATCGAGCATTATGCACGATCTGCCACGGCAGCGCACGGGTTCCGAGTGCGATCCGGGAGAAGCATCACGACCGGTGCGGTCGTCGGCGGCCGGCCGTCGCCGTCGTCCGCACGGGCCGGCCCCACGACCAGTGGGAACCGTGGCTCAGCCCGTGACCGGTGCCATGTTGAGACCGGTGAGAATCATGTGGCCGGCGTCGACCGGGAGCGCGACACCGGTGACCGCCGACGCCAGGGGCGAGTTGAGGTAGAGCGCAGCGTCGGCGATGACCTGCGGATCGAGGAACGTGGCGCCCTTGAGCGCGTGAAAGTGGTAGCCGCCCGCCAGCTTGTCCTCGCGGGTACCGCCCTCATGACCCGCGAACATGTCGTACACGGCCTGGTGGTCGGTCATGGGCGTCTCGATCGCCCCCGGGCAGATGGCGTTGGCCCGGATGCCGTGCGGGGCGAGTTCCAGCGCGATGTTCTTCATCAAGCCGATGGCGCCGTGCTTGGCGGAGCAGTAGTGCGCGTAGTTCGCCCCCGGCTCGAGGCCGTTGGCCGAGGCGATGATCACGATCGATCCGGTCTGGCGCTCGATCATGTGCGGAGCGACGGCCTTGGCCGTGCGCCAGACCCCGGTCAGGTTGACCCCGATCATCTCGTCCCACTGGTCGTCGCTGAGCTCCCAGAACGCGCCGCGGGTCCAGATGCCGGCGTTGGCGATGAGGATGTCGATCTGCCCGAACTCGGACAGACCGCAGGCGACGGCGTCGTCCACCGCGGCCTGGTCGCGTACGTCGGCCCGCGCGGTCAGCACCCGGCGGCCGAGATGCTCGACCGCCTTCGCGGTCTCGGCGAGCTCCTCGGCCGTCCCCATCCCGTAGGGCACCGAGGCGAGCTGCTTGTCGGTGTCCAGCGCGATGACATCGGCGCCCTCGCGGGCACAGGTGAGGGCGTGAGCGCGGCCCTGGCCGCGGGCCGCGCCGGTCACGAGCGCGACCTTGCCGTCGAGTAGACCCATGTTGGGTGTCCTTCCGTGAGCACGAGACCTTCACGATCCGGAACTATTATACTAGAAGAAAATATATCGCACATTGAATGTGCCGGCAATTGCCGGTTCACCTCGGCGGGTTCAGAAGGCTGCCTCCAGGACCGCCTGCAGGTCGTCGGCGGTGACCGGCCGTGGGTTCCCGGCCACGATCATGTCGTCGAGCGTCGCCCTGACCAGTGCGGCGAAATGCCGGCGTTCGACGCCGACGTCGGAGAGCCGCGTCGGCACCTCCATCCGGACGAGCAGCGCGCGCAACGCACCCACCGCGGCCTCGGCCGCCCGCTCGTCGTCCATGCCGCGGGTCTCGACTCCCAGCGCCGGCGCCAGCAGCGCCTGCCGGCCGGCGGTGACCGCCCGGTTGAAGTCCATCGCGTGCGGAAGCAGGATGCACGACGTCACGCCGTGCGGGACCCCCAGGAGCGCACCCAGCTGGTGCCCGAGGCCGTGACTCAGGCCGGTGGAGACGTTGCGCAGGTGCATGATCGCCATCCAGGCGGCGACCTGGCAGCGGCTCCGGAGGCCCGCGTCGCCCGGATCGTCGGAGCTCGGGTGCAGGTCCCGGGACAGGATCTCCAGGGCGCCCAGCAGGACCGCGTCGGTGACCGGGGTGTGGCGCACCGAGTAGACGCCTTCGACGACGTGGTCGATCGCGCGCACCCCGCTCGGGAGCCACAAGCTGCGCGGTGTGTGGGCCGCGAGCTCGGGATCGAGCAGGACCGAGGCCGGGCACAGGGCGTCGGCGGTGAACAGGTCCTTCACACCGCGGGCCGGGTCGGTGACGCCGGCGATCGAGGTGAACTCCGCGCCGGACAGCGTCGTGCCCAGCGCGAGGTGGGGCGGCGGCCGACCGGTGATCGCCGGGATCTCCGCCGGCCCGGGGTGACGGTAGCGGACGCGGAGCGCCGCGAGCCCCTCCTCGTCCTCGATCCCCTCGGAGATGCAGAGGGCCGCGGCCTTGGCGGCGTCGATCGGTGATCCCCCGCCGACGCTGACGAGGCCGTCGGCGTCCAGCTCGCGACAGCGTTCCGCGAGCTCGAGCACGGTGGGCCGGGGCACGTGGGAGGACACGCCGTGGAAGATCCCGGCGGCGCCGACACGCGCGGCCAGCTCGTCGACGGCGTCGGTCGTCGTGGCCAGCGTCCGGCTCGCCACCACCAGCGGCCTCGTCATCCCGAGCCGGCGGGCCTCGTCCCCGGCGAGCTCGGCCGCCCCGGCGCCGTATCCGACCCGGTCGGTGCGGGGCAGCTCGAAGACGCGCACGGTCGAGGGTCCGGTCACAGCCCAGCCTCCCTCCGCCGCCGGAAGATCGGGTCGTCGTGGTCCCGGCGGAACCGGGCCCACTCCGGGTTGATCGGCGGAACGGTGCCGGTGAACAACCGGGTGGCCTCGAACACGGTGTCGCGGACGGCGATCCGCCACCGCCCGAGGCGACGTTCGACGCGGTCGACGTAGCGGCCGAACATGGACAGCTGCAGCGACCCCGCGCCGTCGGTGATCCCGTAGGCGGCCTGCGCCTCGGGGCCGAGGGTGTGCGCGGTCATGAAGTGGGTCTCGACCACCGCGACGTCCGGGCCGGCGAGCTCGACGTGGCACTGCCCGAGGAAGTGCATCACCTGCGGGACGTCACCGACCCGGTCGGTCACGAAGCCGACCAGGCCCTCGAGATCCCCCTTGTAGTCGCCGTGGTCGTCGTAGGCGTCCGGGTGGTACACCTCCCGCAGCAGATCCATGTCGTTGCGGTCGACGGCCCGGGCGTAACGGGCCATGAGATCCCGGATCTCGTCCTTGTCGATCAGCTGCCGGAGGCGGTCGTCCACGAGGTGCTCCCGTCGGCTCGCCGGACCAGGTAGTCCGCCAGGTCCGGGTGGTGGGTCATCCGCCAGTAGTCGACGCCCCGCCAGGGCAGCGCGTTGACCACCCGGCCGCGGGCGTTGCGGTACCAGTTCGTCGTGCCCGGGTGCGTCCACACCAGCTGCTCGTGCTCGGCGTCCACGCGGGCGCTGTACTCGGCGGCCACCTCCGGCCGCACCTCGACCGCGCCGATGCCGTCCTCGATCATGCGCACGATCATCTGGACGGCGTAGTTCGCCGCGCACTCGGCGACGAAGATCGCGCTGCCGCCGTGCGCGGGAGTCGTCTGCGGGCCGCCGACGATGAACAGGTTCGGGAAGTTCGGCACGGTGATGCCGAGGTAGGCGTCGGCGTCGTCGTCTCCCCACGTCTCGCGCAACGTCGTCCCGTCCCGGCCGGTGATCTCCAGCGTCGCGAGCATCCTGCGGGAACGGAACCCGGTCGCGAACACGACCACGTCCACCTGGTGCGCGTCGCCGCCGGCGGTGAGCACGTGCTTCTCGTCGAGCTCGGTCACCCGCTCCGGGACGAGCAGGACGTCGTCCCGGCGGAGGGTCCGGATCCACTCGTTGTCCATCAGGATCCGCTTGCTGTACGGCGGGTAGTCGGGGACGACGACGTCGCGCAGCCGGTCGGCGTCCTCGCCGAGCTGCTCCTCCATGGCGCGCGTGATGAACGCCCGATGGCGGTCGTTGGTGGCGTTCACCGCCCGCTCGGGATGCGGCCACTCCGGATCCCGGCGCAGCGTCGTCAACAGCTTGTCCTGGAACTGCCACACCAGCCGCAGGCGGTAGAACGCGGCGTAGTAGGGCACCTGCTCCATCAGCAGCCGGACGCCGGCGGGCACGTCCCGCAGGTAGTTGCCGTTCGGCACGACCCACTGCGGGGTCCGCTGGAAGACCACCGTCTCCCGGGCACGGTCCGCGATCGCCGGCACGATCTGCATCGCCGTCGCGCCGGTGCCCACCACCGCGACCCGCTTGTCGGTGAGGTCGACCGAGTGGTCCCAGCGAGCGGAGTGGAAGGCCGGTCCGGCGAACTCCTCGAGCCCGGGCAGGTCGGGAACGACCGGCTCGGTCAGGGTGCCGACGCAGCTGACGACCGCGTCGGTCGTCAGCTCGGTGCGCGCACCACGCGGGCCGTCGAGCACGACCTGCCAGCGCCCGACCGCGTCGTCCCAGCGCGCCTCGCGGACCCGGATACCGAACCGGATATGGCGGTGCAGGTCGAACCGGGCCGCCGTGTCGGCGAGGTACTCCAGCACCTCGGGCTGCTTGGCGTAGTACCGCGACCACTCCCGCCGCGGCGAGAACGAGAACGAGTAGAGGTGGGCTGGCGTGTCGACCCCGGCTCCGGGATAGGTGTTCTCGTACCAGACCCCACCCACCGACTCGTTCTTCTCCACGACGGTGAACGGGATGCCGAGCGCGCGCAGGCGGACCGCAGTGGCGATCCCGGCGGCGCCGGCCCCGATCACCAGGACGTGCGTCCGGTCGGCGGCCGCGGGCCGAGCGGCCGTCCAGGCCAGGCCCTCCCGGGCACGGAACCCCGCCTCCTCGGCCATCGACGGCCCGTACTCCGGCGGGACATCCTCGCCCAACGAACGGCTCAGGAGCGCGACCAGCTGCGCGTCCGAGGGCGCGGCCGGCAGGGGCCGGCGACCGTCCCGGACGTCCCGCAGGACCTCGAAGGCCGCCGCCACGATCCTCGCGCGGGACCCGGCCGGGAGACCCGCCGTGTCGTTGTCGTCCAGCGCCACCGTCCGCGTCGGCCGGAACTCGCCGTCCAGCCAGTCCTCCTCGCCGGTCAGCTGGGCGAGGACGAGCTGCAGCGTCGGGAGGTTGGCCTCGGCCAGCGCGGCGCGGAGGTCGTCGTCACCGACGGCGTCGAGCACGGTCGGGGTGGGGGTGGCTGTCGGGGTCTGTTCCATCGTTCCTCGTTCCGGCGGCAGCGCGCGGCGGCCACACACGTCGGAGCGGCCCCGGAGGGCCGGCAGCGGGCGGTCAGCGGGCGCGGCTCCGGATCCCGCGCCGGTCCAGGAAGTCCGCGACGCGGTCCAGCCCCGCGCGGTGCCCCGGATGGGTCGGGAGCTGCAGGATGCCGTGTGGCGCACCGGCCAGCACGACGAGCTCGTGGTCCACGCCCACCGACGAGAGCCGCTCGGCGAGCCCGGCCGACTCGGCGGCGAGCGGGTCGTCGGCACCGGTCAGGACCAGGCTCGGCGGGAATCCGGTGCAGTACCGCTCAGGGTGCAGGCGGGGGTCGTCGAGCAGGGTCCGGGCGTCATCGGGCTCGAGGTAGAGCTGGGTCTCGGGCGTGTCGCCGCCCACCAGGTGGCGGAGCGCCGGGAGCGCCCGGTGCACGTCGTAGACGCCGTAGAACAGCAGCGCCGCGGTGATCGGTCCGATCCCACCGGCCGCCAGCGCCGCCGCCGCCAGGTTCGCCCCGGCCGAGTCACCGCCGACCAGGATCCGGTCGGGGTCCCCACCGAGACGGCTCGCGTGCTGCCGCGCCCAGTTCACCGCGTGCACCGCGTCGTCGACCGCGGCCGGGAACCGGTGCTTCGGAGCCCGGCGGTAGTCGACCACGACCGTGAGCAGGCCCAGCTCGGCGAGGTCGCCGGCCAGCCGCCGGTGGGTGCCCGGCGTGCCGAGGACCCAGGCGCCGCCGTGCAGGTGGACCAGGACCGGGAAGGGACCCTCGCCGGCCGGGCGGTGGACGTCGGCGGTGACCCGCCAACCGTCGACCTCGCGGATCGGGAGGCCCCGGGTGGTCTCGACCGAGTCCGGTATCCCCTGGTTGGTGTAGGCGTCGAAGGCCGCGAGCAGATCCTTCGCGGATCCCGAGGCCGGCGGGGCCAGGGTGCGCTGGAACTCCAGCAGGGCGTCCGGGAGCGGCACAGTCTCAGCTGCCGACACGGCGCTCCTCCCCCGCCCAGTACCGGGCCCGGATCTCGTGGCGCTGGATCTTCCCGGACCCGGTCTTCGGCAGCTTGTCGACGAACTCGACCGAGCGCGGCCGCTTGTAGGACGCGACCTGCTCCCGGCACACGCGATCGATGTCGGCCTCGGTCACCGCAAACCCGTCCCGGACCACGACGACGGCCTTGACCGCCTCGCCCCACCGGGCGTCCGGCACGCCGACCACCGCCACCTCGTCCACGCCCTCCAGCACCGCGATGGCGTTCTCGATCTCGGCCGGGAAGATGTTGAACCCACCGGAGACGATCATGTCCTTCTTGCGGTCGACGATGTGCAGGTAGCCGTCCTGCATCCGCCCGACGTCCCCGCTGGCCGCCCACCCGTCCTCCAGCAGGACCTGCGCGGTGGCCTCGGGCCGGTTCCAGTACCCGATCATCGTGGTGTCCCCGCGGGCCTGGATCTCCCCTTCCTCGCCGTCCGCGGCCGCACCGCCGTCCGGGGTCCGCAACCGGATCTCGACGAACGGGGTGATCCGCCCGGCCGAGGCCAGCCGGGCAGGTGGAGGACCGTCCGGGTCGAAGCGGTGGTCGTGCTTGGACAGCGACGCGAGCGGGAACGGGATCTCGGTCAGCCCGTAGGCCTGCACGAAGACATCCCCCAGGTGTCCCACCAGCCGGGTCAGCCGGCTCGGCGCGATCGCCGATCCTCCGTAGAGGACGGTGTGCAGGCTCCGGGTGTCCCAGCCCCCGGAGTCCAGCTCGGACAGCAACATGTTCAGCATCGTCGGCACCATCGGCAGCACGGTGACGCCGAGCTCGCCGACCGCGCGCAGGGTCTCGGCCGGCTCGAACTTCGGCACGCACACGTGGGTGGCCCCACGCAGGGTGTAGGGGATAGACAGGTAGCCGGACAGGTGGGTCAGCGGGGCCACGTGGTACACGACGTCGTCGGACTCGATCGCGTCCAGGACCACCATGAGGTTGCGGGCACACGCCAGCAGGCTGCGGTGGCTGAGCATCACTCCCTTCGGCTCGCCGGTGGTCCCCGACGTGTACGGCAGCCAGGCCAGGTCCTCGGTGGCGACCGGCGGCGACTCGATCTCCGGCTGGTCGAGGAGCGAGCCGATGCCGACCGCCCCCCGGGTGCGCGGCGCGTCCACCGCCACCACCTGCACGTCCAGGCCGGCCTCGGTCAGGGCCGCGGCGAGGTCGGACTCGCGCTCGTCGTCGACGAACACGACGGTCGGGGTGCAGTCCCGCACGACGCCGACGACCTCGCGGCCGTGCAGGCGGTAGCTCAGCGCCACCCGCACGAACCCGCCCGCGGCGAGCGCGTGGTCGATGACGATGCTCTCCGGACGGTTCTTCATCAGGACGATCGCCCGGTCCCCCGGGCGCATGCCCAGGCCGGCGAGACCGGACGCCAGCCGGCGCGCCCGCGCGCCCAGCTCGGCGTACGTGCAGGCGGTCCCGTCGAGCGACCGGACGGCGATCCGGTCGGGGTAGCGCCGGTAGACCTCGGCGAACGCCGAGGTCAGCGTCGCGGTGACCCGCGGCACCGCGACCGCGGTGTCCGGCGCGGGGCGCTCGGCCGTCGCCACTGATGCCTCGTTGCTCATGGCTGACCTTTCTGCGAGTTCCGTGGTGCGGAGGGGCCGGCCGGTCAGACCATCGTCAGGCCGCCGCTGACGCTCAGGGTCTGCCCGGTCACGAACCCGGCCTCGTCGCCGGCGAGGAAGACGACAGCGTTCGCGACGTCGGCCGGGTCACCGACCCGACCCAGCGGGATGGCCTTGACGAGCGCGTTGCGCAGCTTCTCCCCCGCGAACGACGCGAGCAGGTCGGTGTCGGTCGGTCCGGGGCACACGCAGTTGACGCGCACGCCGCTGCGGGCGAGCTCGCGGGCCGTCGTCTTCGTGAACGCGATGATCCCGCCCTTGGTCGCCGAGTAGACCGCCTCGCCCGACGAGCCGACGCGACCGGCGTCAGACGCGATGTTCACGACCGATCCGTGGCCTTGCTCGGCCATCAGCGGCAGCACCGCCCGCGAGGTGTGCAGCACGCCGTAGAGGTTGATCCGGATGATCCGGTCCCAGTCGGCGGGGTCGGAGTCGACGAACGGGCCGGCCTTGTCCCAGCCCGCGTTGTTCACCAGGACGTCGATCCGGCCGAAACGATCGACGACCCCGCCGACGAGCGCGTCCACCGACTCGCGCGAGGCCACGTCGACGTGGGCGCCGGTCGCGTCACCGCCCAACGCCTCCGCCATCTCGTCCGCGGCGGCGCGGTCGATGTCGGCGACGACCACCACGCCGCCGGCCGAGGCGGCCCGCGCCGCGATCGCGCGGCCGATCCCCCGTCCGGCGCCGGTGACGACGCAGACCTTCTTTGCCAGTGAACCCATCGTGCTACCTCACGTCGACTCAATTAGTATCATAATTACACGGACACGGACGAAGCTCAAGGCCACGCGGGACCGGGTGCCGGGTAGGTCGTCCGCGGGTCAGTCGCCGTCGGTCCCGGACACGACCTCGTCCACGTCGGGCCAGAGGATCGGGCTCTCGAGCTGCGGCCGCTGGTTGGAGGCGATGTCCTCGATGAGCAGCGTCAGCATGCTCCTGGTGATCTCGCTCGCCGCCTCGGCGTCCTGCATCCGGATCGCCTCGACACTGGCCTGCACGCGCTCGGTCAGCTCGACCCGGCTCCCGGCCGGGTACCGCCAGGGCACGGACGCGTGCATCGCGGCGAGTGCGGGCACGATCGTCGCGAGCATCGCGTTGTGCGACGCCTCGGCCACGCGCACCATGTGCCGCCCGGCGAGCTTGGCGTACTGCGGTCCACGCCGCTGCTGCGCCGAGGCGAGCGCCGCCACCGAGGCGTCGAGCGCCGCCAGGTCCGTGTCGTCCCGGTGCACGGCGGCGAGGGCCGCGACCGCGGGATCGATCGCGAGCCGGGCCTCGAACACCGTCTGCAGGGTGGCCCCCCGGAACTGCACCACCATCCCCAGTGCACTCCCGACCACGTCGGGTCCGGGGGTGGTGAGCCGCGGTCCACCGAACGGGCCGACCTTGACCGTGACCGCCCCGAGGTGGGTGAGCAGCCGCAGTGCCTCGCGCAGGGTCCCCCGCGACACCCCGTAGCGCTCCACGAGGGTGGCCTCGCCGGCGAGCGCGTCGCCGGGTCGCAGGCCGCGGTCGAGGAAGTCCCGCATGATGCGCCGCGCCGTGTGGGCGGGCAACGCTCCGCGCCGGACCGGGCGCTCGGAAGCGGCCACCTCGTGCGCCCTCCCCTCTCGCTCCTCACCCCGCGTCACCGGGGTCGAGGGCCGGGCATCCCCGGCCTCGACCACGGTAACCGCCGGCTCCCGGCGCCCGGCGCTCACAGGTCGAGCCTCAGTCGGGGCGAGCAGCTTCGGGACACGCACACGAAGATCGTGTCGTTCCGGCGGCGGTCCGCCTCGGTCTGGATGGAGTCCCGGTGCTCGGGGACGCCGTCCAGCACCGCGGTCTCGCAGGTGCCGCAGATGCCTTCCTCGCACGAGACGTCGACGTCGATCCCCGCCTCGTCGAGCACGTCGACGATCCGGCGGTCCGGCGGCACCGGAAGCGTCATCCCGGAGCGCTCGCATTCGACGACGAACGCGGTGGCAGGACGATCCACCTGTTCGGCCGGTGCGAACCGTTCGACGTGCAGCGTCCCCTCCGGCCAGTGGGTGCACCGCGCCGTCACCGCGTCCAGCAACGGCCCCGGACCGCAGCAGTAGACCACGGTCCCCAGGTCCGGGTCGGCGAGGGCCCGGTCGAGGTCGAGCAGACCGGTCTCGTCCTGGGGGCAGATCGCCACCCGGCCGGGATAGCGGTCCTGCAGCTCGTCGGCAAAGGCCATCGAGCGGCGGGTCCGCCCGCCGTAGAGCAGGGTCCAGTCCGCGGAGGGACCGAGTGCCCGCAGCATCGGCAGGATCGGCGTGATGCCGATCCCGCCGGCGACGAACCGGTACCGGGCTGCCGGCACCAGCGGGAAGTGGTTCCGCGGGCCCCGGAGCCGGATCGTCGCCCCCGCCTCGAGCCGGTCGTGGACGAAGGCCGATCCGCCACGACCGTCGGGCTCCCGGAGCACGGCGACCTCGTAGGTGTGCCGGTCGGCCGGGTTCCCGCAGAGCGAGTACTGGCGGATCATCCCCTCGCCCAGGACGAGGTCGACGTGGGCGCCCGGTTCCCACGGCGGGAACATCTCGCCCTCGGGATTCCGCAGGACGAGCCGGACCACCCCGTCGGCGGCCCGCACCCGCTGCACGACCTCGACGGTCGTCTCGACTTCGGTCATCGTGCCGGTCATCGTCCCTCCAGGTCACGACGGGCAGGACCCGCGCCGCCGCGGGCCACGTCACCGCACCGCCCGGTCAGGTGGTCGCGCCACGGATCAGGTCGCGGATGTAGCTGGGGGTCACCGGGGTGCGGTCGACCGTCACCCCGAACGGGGCCAGCGCATCGGTGATCGCGTTGACGACGGCGGCCGGTGCCGACACCGTGCCGGCCTCACCGACCCCCTTGACCCCGCTCTCGGTGACGGCGGACGGGGTCTCGATGTGCTCCATCGTGATCTCCGGGACGTCGGCCGCGGTCGGGTAGAGGTAGTCCATGAGGCTGCCGGCGAGGAAGTTGCCGTCGTCGGCGTACGCCGCCTCCTCCAGCAACGTGAGGCCGAGTGCCTGGGCGATCGCCCCGGAGATCTGCCCCTCGACGATCGTCGGGTTGAGCATGACGCCGCAGTCCTCGACGGCGACGATCCGCTCGATCCGGATCGTCCCGAGCTCGGGATCGACCTCGAGGACGACCGCGCAGGTGCCGTTGGCGTAGTTCTCCTCCGGGTCGTAGGTGCGCGTCGCGGTCAGCGCGGGTTCGGTCCCGTCGGCCGCGACGACCTCCTTCGGCCCGAAGTAACCGAACCCCGCGACCGAGGCCAGTGGCACGGCCTGGCCCGGAACGCCGCGGACCGACGCCTGGCCGTCGTGCAGCTCGATGTCGTCCGGGCTCGCCTCCAGCAGGACGGACGCGAGCCGGACCAGCTTGGCCCGCACGTCGGCAGCCGCGTAGCTCAGCGCACCGTTGGCGATCACGGCGCTCCGGCTGGCGTAGGTGCCCATGCCGTACGGGGAGTGGTCGGTGTCGCCCCGGACCACCCGGACGTCGTCCAGCCGCACGCCGAGGCGGTCGGCGACGACCTGGGCGAAGGTCGTCTCGTGGCCCTGCCCGTGGCTGTGCATCCCGGTCTTCACCGTGACCGAGCCGTCCGGTTCCATCGTCACCGACGTCTGGTCGTGGAAGTGGATCGGGTAGCCGACCTGGTGGGCCCCCTTCGACGCGAACCCGGTGGGTTCCACGAACGGGCTGAACCCGATGCCGAGATAGCGGCCCTGCCCGCGGAGCTCCTGCTGCCGCCGCCGGGTGTTCTCGTAGTCGATCGCCTTCTGCGCCACCCGCATCGACTCGACGTAGCTGCCGCCGTCGTAGCGCGCACCGAGCGCGGTCACGTACGGCTCGGGGCCGATCGCGTTCTTCACCCGCAGCTCCACCGGATCGATCTCCAGTGCCCGGGCGACGTCCTCGATCAGGGACTCCCGAATGAGCTGGCCGGGGGTCCATCCGACACCGCGGACGGCGCCGGTCGGGCACTTGTTGGTCAGCACGGTGTCCGCGGACCACGCGACGTTGCGCACGTCGTAGATGCTGGGCAGCATCGTCGCCGCGCAGGCCGGGTCGACCATCCCGGACCACGGGACGACGGCGTAGGCGCCGCTGTTGCCGATGAAGCGGCCGCGGAACGCGCGGAACGTCCCGTCGGCGTCCACCGCGATCTCGATGTCGCCGATCAGCTCCTTGGAGTGGACGCTGGCGGCCAGGCTCTCGTACCGGTCCTCGATCCACTTCACCGGCCTGCGGAGCTGCCGGCTCAGCGCCGGGATGATCACCTCGTCCGGGAAGTTGATGTGCGCCTTGGTGCCGAAGCCGCCGCCGAGGTCCGGCGAGATCACCGTGAGCTTGCCCTCGGACACGCCGATGGTCGGTGCCAGGAACGTCCGCAGCAGGTGCGGGAGCTGGGTCGAGCACCACACCGTCAGCCGGCCCGACGCGACGTCGTAGTCGGCCATGGTGCCGCGGGTCTCCAGCGGCGCGCCCGCGCTGCGGCCGACCCGGAACCGCTTGGCGAACACGTGCGCGGCGTCGGCGAACGCCTGCTCGACGTCACCGGCCGAGTCCTCGGTGTGGATGAAGTTGTTGTGCCCCAGCTCCTCGTCCAGGACCGGGGCGTCGGCCGCCAGCGCCTTCTCGGCGTCGAGCACGGCCGGGAGCGGCTCGTAGTCCACGTCGACCAGGTCGGCGCCGTCCTCGGCCAGGTAGCGGGAGCGGGCGACCACGACGGCGACCACGTCGCCGACGAAGCGCACCTTGTCCTTCGCCAGGGCCGACCGGCTCACCGGGGTCGCCTCCGGCCGGTCGAGCGCGGTCACGATGGGCTGGACGCCCTGCAGGTCGTCGGCCGTGAACACCCCGACCACGCCGGGGACGGCCGCCGCCTCCGTGGTGTCGACGGAGCGGATCCGGGCGTGGGCGTGCGGGCTGCGCACGAAGGCGGCGTGCAGCAGGCCGGGACGCGTGATGTCGTCCAGGTAGCCGTGCCCGCCGGCGAGGAACCGCGGGTCCTCGACCCGGGGCACCCGGGCCCCGACGTACTGGGGCGGCCGTGCCGCCGCCACGTCACCCGTCACGATCGTCCCTCCTTCTCGAGCCGGCCGGCGGCGTCCTTCACCGCGGCCACGATCCCCTGGTATCCGGTGCACCGGCAGACGTTGCCGGACAGGTGCTCGCGGATCTCACCGTCGGTCGGTGCCGGGTTCTCCTCGAGCAGGGCCTGCGTGGTCAGCAGCATCCCGGGCGTGCAGAACCCGCACTGCAGGCCGTGGTTCGCCCGGAACGCCTCCTGGATCGGGTGCAGGCCGTCCGGCCCCGCCAGACCCTCGACCGTCTCCACCTCGGCACCGTCGGCCGCCACCGCGAAGGTGATGCAGGAGCGCACGATCTCGCCGTCGAGCCGGACCGTGCAGGCACCGCACGCCCCCTGCTCGCACCCGACGTGCGTCCCGGTCAGGCCCAGCGTGTGCCGCAGGAAGTCGCTGAGCAGCGTCCGCGGCTCGGCGATCCCGCTGTGCGGCTCCCCGTTGACGGTGAGCCGGACGACCGTCTCGCCGTTGATGATCTCCGTGCTCACTGTCCGTCCTCCTGTCGTGCGGCGCCGGGCGCAGCGCCGGCGGAACGAGCGTCGGCGCTGCCGACGGCGCGGGCCACCAGGGCCGCTGCCGCGTCCTTGCGGTACCGGTCCGAGGCGTGCAGGTCCGACGGCGGTTGCAGGTCCGCCGCGGCCAGCCGGCCCGCCTCGCGGGCGACGTCCGGGTCGTCGAGCCGCCGGCCGTGCAGGTACTGCTCGGCGGCCTCGGCCCGGTGCGGGCGCTCGGCCACGCCGTTGAGGCAGATCCGGGCCGCGGTGACCCGCCGGTCGTCGTCGAGCTCCGCCACGAGTGCCACGCCGACCAGCGCGAAGTCGCCGTGCCGGCGGGCGACCTCGGTGAAGGCCCACACCCCGCGGGTGGGATCGTGCCGGCGCGGCAGCCGGATCTCGGTGAGGATCTCGTCCTCGGACAGCGCGGTCGTGAAGTAGGAGACGAAGAAGTCGTCGGCCGGGATCACCCGTTCCCCGGCCGGCCCCTGCACGACGATGTCGGCGCCGAGCGCGCGGAGCACGGTCGGCAGCTCCGCGGCCGGGTCGGCGTGCGCGACGCTCCCCCCGAACGTGCCGCGGTTGCGGTTCGCGGCGTGACCGACGTGCGACAGCGCCTCCGGGATGATCGGCGCGAACTCCCGCACCTCGGCCGACCGCAGCACCGCGGTCTGCCGGGCCGTCGCACCGATCGAGAGGTGCCCGTTGCGGCGGATCGCCCCGAGCTCGGGGACCCGGCACGCGTCGACCAGCCGGGCGGGCCGGGCCAGCCGCATGTTCATCAGCGGGATCAGGCTCTGCCCGCCCGCGATCACCTTGGCGTCCTCCACCTCACCGAGCAGGCCGACGGCCTCGGTGAGCGTGCGCGGGGCGCAGTACTCAAACGGCGGTGGTTTCATGATCCTCCGATCCCGGACGGGGTTTCTCGGGCGTCAGCAATCGGACGACCGACCCGACGTCGTCCACGGTGTCGATCGCGAGCAGCCGGTCGACCTGCTCGTCCACGGCGGGTTCGGTGAAGGAGCGACCCGCCAGGGAGCGGTACTTGGCGACGAAGTCCGCTTCCGAGGGCGGGAACCCGGGCAGGCCGTGGAAGCCCTCCACCCGGTGCACGATCCGGTGCCCGTCACGCATCGTCAGGGTCAGCCGGCTGGGCCGGAAGCGCGGCGGGTTCGTCTCGAAGGTCCGGTCGAACTCCGCGTCCAGGCGCATCTCCACCTTGTCCGCCAGCCGGTGCCAGTCGTCGCGGGTGATGACGTCCGGCTCGAACGCCCGGGTGACCAGGTCCGCGCGGGACCGGCCCAGCAGCGCCTGCGCGACGCCGTAGGCGGCGCTGGACTTCGCACCGGACGGGGTCGTCGGGCGGCGCCGGTTGCAGAGCATCGTGCGGGCGTTGGTGTCCACCTCGATGCGTTCGATGTCGGCGACGTCGAACTCCTCGGCGGCCCGCAGCTGGAGCGCGCACTCGATCTCGGACTGCACCGGGCCCGCCGCGATGAACTTGATGTCCAGGCTCATGATCTCCCAGGTCTCGCCGAGCCCCGCCGTCAGGCAGCCGTAGTCGATCGGGGTGACCAGGAGCGGGAACAGGTCGGCCGCGATCTCCGGGCCGCCACCGGTGAGGCCCTCCTTCGCGAGCCGGGCGGCCAGGATCCCCAGCGCCGAGGACCATCCGGAGCCCAGCGGTTTCACGTCAGCGCCGCCCCGGAACGAGGCGAACGTGGTGGTCGGCGCGAGGTTGCCGACGATGCCGAAGGCCTCCACCATCTCCTGGCGGGACAGTCCGTGCAGCACGCCGACCGCGGCGGCCGCACCGAACCCGCCGAGCACCGCGGGCGGGTACCACCCCTGGTGCAGCGACTGGGCCTGGATGGTGTCGGCGGGCTGGTCCGGGTCGTGGGAGAGCGCCCAGGCGACCCGGATGAGGACCTCGTACCCGACGACGACCGCGCGGACCAGATCCCGCCCGGCCGCGCCGATCCGCTCGCCCTCGGCCAGGACCGCGGGCACGATCACGGTTCCCGGGTGTACCGATCCCTTGGAGACGCCTTCGGACAGCTCCGTGGCGTTGATCCGCGCGGCGTTGATCATCGCCGCGACCGGTGCGGAGGTGCGTCTCCCGGTCCCGATCACGGTGGCCTCGTCGGCGTCGCCGAAGAAGGCGGTGAGCGTGTCGAGACGCTCGAGCCGGACGTTCTCGCTGCCCAGGAGCGCGCAGCCGGCGTTGTTCAGCAGGACGTGCCGCGCCCGGCGGGTCACGTCCTCGGGCAGCGTCGCGAACTCGATACCGGTGGCGAACCCTGCGAGGCGGTCCAGCCCCTCGACGGCGACCCGCCGGTCTTCGTCGGTCGCAGTGACGACCATTGTCATGCCCTTCGGTTCGTGGGCGTTCGTGCGATCCCGGCTCAGCCGACGACGAACGGGTCCCGGGTCTGGTCCGACATGTTCACCCAGACCGCCTTGGTCTCGGTGTACTCGCGCACCGCGTCGATCCCGCCTTCGCGGCCGATGCCGCTGTGCTTGAAGCCGCCGATCGGGACGTTGTAGCTGATCGTGCGGTAGCAGTTGATCCACACCATTCCGGCCTTCACCCGGTGCGCGACCCGGTGGGCCCGGCGGACGTCGTCGGTCCAGATCCCGGCGGCCAGCCCGTACCGGGTGTCGTTGGCGATCCGCAACGCCTCGTCCTCACTGTCGAACGGGATGACCGACAGCACCGGGCCGAAGATCTCCTCCTGGGCGACCTGCATGTCGTTGCGGACGCCGGTGAGGATCGTCGGCTCGTAGAAGTAGCCGCCGGCCAGTTCCCCGTCGCCGGGTCGCCGGCCACCACAGTGCACGGTGGCCCCCTCGGTCGAGGCCAGGTCGACGTAGTGGAGGACCTTGTCGAGCTGCTGGGCGAACGCGATCGGCCCCATCTCCGTGGAGTCGGCCCGCGGGTCGCCCATCCGGATCGTGCGCGCGCGCTCGGCGACCCGCGCGACCAGCTCGTCGTGCACGCTCCGCTCGACCAGCAGCCTGCTGCCCGAGTTGCAGCTCTGCCCGGTCGCGGCGAACACCCCGGCGATCACGCCGTTCGCTGCCGCGGCCAGGTCGGCGTCCGCGAACACCACGTTCGGCGACTTGCCACCGAGTTCCAGCGTGACCCGGGCGACGTGCTCCGCCGCGGACTTCATCACGTTCACGCCGTTGGTGCTGGAGCCGGTGAACGCCACCTTGTCCACGCCGGGGTGCGCGGCCAGTGCACGGCCGGTGACCCCGTCACCGGTGACGACGTTGACCACGCCGGGAGGGATGCCGGCCTCGTCGACCAGCCGCGCGAACTCCAGTGTCGACACCGGGGTGTGCTCGCTGGGCTTGACCACGAAGGTGCAGCCGGCTGCCAGCGCCGGGGCCAGCTTCAGCGTCGTGATCAGCAGCGGGCTGTTCCACGGCGCGATCGCGCCGACCACCCCCACCGGCTCCGGCCGGGTGTAGGCGAAGATCGACGGCTTGGTGTCCGGCGGGGTGGTGCCTTCGATCTTGTCGGCGAGCCCGCCGTAGTAGTCGTACCAGTCGGGCAGCGACCGGACCTGCCCGACCATCTCGCGCAGCAGCTTGCCGTTGTCGGTGGTCTCCACCGCACCGAGCTCGTCGGCGTGCCGGGCCAGGAGCTCCCCCAGCCGCCGGACGAGCCTGCCACGGGCCGTCGCCGTCAGCGCGCCCCAGGGTCCGTCGAGGGCGGACCGGGCCGCCCGGACGGCCCGGTCCACGTCGTCGGGCCCGGCCGAGGGCACGGAGGCCCAGGTCGTGCCGGTGTAGGGGTCGACCGAGTCGAACCGGTCGCCGGTGCGGGAGTCCACCCACTCCCCGCCGATCAGCATCTGCAGCTCGCGCGTCCGTACGGTGGCGGGCGCCGTGTCGAGGTCAGTCAACCGCCTCGACCTCGATCTCGACGAGGAAGTCCGATCCGAACAGGAACGGGGTGCCCACCAGCGTGGCGGCCGGGCGCGCGCGCCCGAAGAAGTCCCGCATGGCCCGTACCGCGTCCGCACCGTACTGCGCGTCGGTGATGTAGAAGTTCACCTTCACCACGTGGTCGAGCGACGAGTCGAGGTCACCGAGCACCTTCTCGATCATCTCGATCGCCACCCGGCACTGCCCGTACATGTCGCCCTTGAGCGCCGGGTCCAGCTGGCCGTCCGGACCGATGGCCGGGCAACCGGACACGATCACCCGGTCGCCGACCCGCACCGCACGGGAGAACCGGTACTCCTCCTCGGCGGGGATGCCGGCCGAGGCCCGGTGACGCTCGTGGACGAAGTTCACGCTACTGGTCATGCTGGTACTGCCTCTTTCTCGTTCGGTCGGGCGGGAGCGCACGCAGGGCCGCCGACGGGCGACCCGCGTCCGTGTGTGGGGGGTCGGTCAGACCGCGGCGGTGGGCTCCGCGGCGGTCTGGTTGCGGGCGAGCTCGCGCCAGTCGCTGCCCTTCGGGACGACGCCGACGTAGCCGTCGAGCTGGGCGTAGTGCTCGGCCGACAGGGCCTTCGGTGCCGGTCTGCCGTCCTGTACCGCCTTGATCGCCCGCAGCAGGAACTTGCGGACGGCGGTCACCCCGATGTCCTCGACGCCGAGGTGCTCGGTGCTCCGGTCGAGGATCCGGCCCTGGGACTGGATGACGGCGATGTCCTGGGCGGCGATCCCGTCGATCCCGGAGTACGTCTCGGTCTTCTGCTTCTTGCGGTCCTGGAAGTGGTGGTTCCGCAGGTTCGCGATCGTGCGGTACTCGTCGTCCTTGTCGATCTTGTGGTGGCCGAAGTCGTGGTTGATCTCCTCCCGGATCTCCGGGGTGAGCGGCTTGTCCGGGTCGTAGTGGACGTAGTAGACGAGGTGGTTCTCGTCGTCGATCGGGGTCCAGCCGTGCCAGATGAACGGGATGCCCAGTGCCTCACCACCGGCGACGATGCTGGATGCCGGGGCGATGTAGGGGTGGACGAGGAAGGCCTCGACGTCGGTCCGGGTCTCACCCGGGCGCTCCGGGTCCTCCATCGGGTAGCCCCAGATCGTCTCGACACCCCAGGGCATGTGCTTGGCGTGCCCGTCCGGGGAGCGGTGGAACCCGAAGAACGCCGCGAACGCGTCCTCGACGGTGTGCCGCTCGCGGTAGGCCTTCATCGACAGGTGCAGGTAGGACGCGTGCGGGGCGTCGATGTCACCCTCGAGCGCCTGGAACCAGTTCGTCGGCTGGTTGTAGTGCACCGCCATGATGTGGTCGTCGGGCAGGTCGCAGAACCGCCAGTGCGGGAACTCCGGCATCTCCTCACGGGGTCCCATGTAGACCCAGATGAGACCCCCGGCCTCGCGGGTCGGGTAGGACGTCTGCTTGATCTTCCCGGCGAACAGTTCCTGGTTGCGCTCAGGCGGCGCCTCGAGGAGGTTGCCGTCGGCGTCGACCTTCCAGCCGTGGTAGATGCAACGAAGGCCGCCCTCCTCGCAGCGACCGTAGGCCAGTGACGCCCCGCGGTGCGGGCACGCCTCGTCGAGGATGCCGACCCGGCCGGACGAGTCGCGGAACGCCACGAGGCGCTCACCGAGGATCTTGATCGCGATCGGCGGGCAGTCCGCCTCCGGGAGCCGCTCGGCGAGGAACGCGGGCATCCAGTAGCGACGGAAGAGCTCCCCCATCGGCGTGCCGGGACCGGTGCGGACGAGGAGCTCCTGCTCCTCCGTGGTGATGGCCATGAAGAGAACACCCTTCGCGTGGTGGGGACGCGGGATCGGTGTGAACCAGCTAACAAGTATCACATTAATAAGGATCATAATTTGTGTCAACGGCCGGCTGTCCCGGCTCGGCCGACCGCACTCCGAGCAGCGACGACGCCGTGACACCGGCTCCGGCACCCACCCGGACGCGGTGGCGTGACTCCGGTCTCGCTACCCGCGGTCGACCGGCCGCCGACCTGCCGACCTCCACCCGCGCGGCGTTGAGCACCGCCGTGAACTCTGATACTTGTTTCGGGGTTGGCCCGATCCGTCGCCGACGTCATCACGCGCCGGCCACCCCGTCCCGCACCGAGAGGTCGACGATGACCCACGCCGTCTCCGTGGCCGTGCTGGTGACCGTGTTCGTCCTGGCCACGACGACCCCGGTCAGTCTCGGGGTCCTCGCCTTCGCCGCGGCCTTCCTCGTGGGTGCCGTCGTCTCGGGCGTCCCGCCCGACGACGTCGTGGCGCATTTCCCCGGCGACATCTTCCTGATCGTCGTGGGGGTCACGCTGCTGTTCGGGATCGCCCGGGCCAACGGGACCCTGGACTTTCTCGTGTCCCTGCTGATCGGCACCGTGCGCGGGCGCCGCTGGGCGGTCCTCTGGGCGATGTTCGCCCTCGGGGCGGTGCTCATGTCGCTGGGCGCGGTCCTGGCGGTCGGCATGCTGGCGCCGATCGCGATGCCGATCGCCCGCAGGTACCGGATCGACCCGCTCCTGATGGGCGTGATCCTCGCCCACGGTGCCCTCGGTGCCGCGTTCTCCCCGATCACGCTCTACGGCGGGTTCGTCAACGGCTGGCTGAGCCGCGCCGGGCTCCCGACCGACCCGCTCGCGCTCTACCTGATCCCGCTGGGGCTCAGCTTCGTCATCGCACTGGCGGTGTTCCTGATCCGGGGCCGAGGTCTGCTCCGTGGTGCCGACCGGGTCGACGACGGGGACGGGGGCGACCCACCGGTGCGAACGGCACCGGCCGGTGCCGGCGACCCCCTGCAGGCCGGCGCCGGGACGGCCCGCACCCGCGTCGACGCGCTGCAGGGGCTCACGCTCCTCGGTCTCGTCGGGCTGCTGGTCGGCACCGCAGGGTTCGGCGTCGACGTCGGGGTCGGATCGCTGTGCATCGCCACCGTCCTCCTGCTCGTCGCACCGCAGCGCCACCGGACGGCGACCGACGGGATCGCCTGGCCCGCGGTCCTTCTGGTGTGCGGGATGCTCACCTTCATGGGCGTGCTCGAGCAGAACGGCACCCTGGAGTTGCTCGGGAACGCGGCCGCCGGCCTCGGCAGTCCCCTGCTGACCGCCTTCGTCCTCTGCTGCACGGTCGCCGCGCTCTCCGCCGTCGGCTCGTCGATCGGCACCCTCGGGGTCGTGCTCCCCCTGGCGGGCCCGCTGCTCGCCACCGGCGGCGTGAGCACGCTCGCCGTCGTCGCGGCCCTCGCGTTCTGCACGATCGTCGTCGACATCAGCCCGTTCTCGAGCAACGGCGTCCTGGTGCTGGCCAGCGCGGAGGTCGACGACCGGGCCGCGTTCCAGCGGCAGCTCCTCCGCTACTGCGTCACGATGGTGCTGGTGGCGCCGCCGCTCGGCTTCGTCCTCGTCGCGCTGACCTCGTGACCGGGCCACCGCGCCGGGCCGCCCTCCGGCACGACAACGGCACGGTCAGATCCCGCCGGCGTCCTCCGGCTCGGCACCCCCACGGATCGGCAGGTCGTCGAACACCGCGGGCGGCGGCTCGCTCCACAGGTCGGGCAGCCGACCGGCGCGGGCGTCCTGCACCGCCCGCCACACCCGTTCCGGGGTGCACGGCAGGTCGATGTGCCTCACACCGAGGTGGCTCAGCGCGTCGACCACGGCGTTCTGCACGGCCGGGGTCGAGCCGATCGTGGCCGACTCCCCGATTCCCTTCGCGCCGAGCGCGTTCAGCGCCGTCGGGGTCTCGGTCGTGGCGGTCTCGAAGTCGAACAGGTCCGCCGCGCTGGGCATCCGGTAGTCGGCCAGGGTCGCGGTCAGCGGCTGCCCCTCGGGGTCGTACACGACCTCCTCGTACAGCGCCTGCGCGATGCCCTGGGCCAGACCACCGTGCTGCTGGCCCTCCACGAGCAGCGGGTTCAGGATCCGCCCGCAGTCGTCGACCGCGACGTGCTGGCGCGGGGTCACCCGACCGGTCTCGGTGTCCACCTCGACCACCGACACGTGCGCGCCGAACGGGAAGGTCGCCCCGCCCTGGGCGACGTCCAGGCCGGCGGCCAGCTCCTTCCCCGCCTCCTGCGCGGCGGCGGCAACCTGCACCCACGTGACCGCGGCGCTCGGCACCCCGGCCACGCCGAAGCGCCCGTCCTCGGTGAGCTCGATGTCGTCGACCGCGGCCTCCAGCAGCGCCGCGGCCTGCCGGCGGGCCTGCTCCAGCACGTCGGTGGCGGCCGCCGAGACGGCGCTACCGCCCAGCTGCAGGGATTTCGAGCCGCCGGTGCCGCCACCGCGCGGCACCACGGCCGTGTCGGACTGCACGTAGCTGATCTTGTCCAGCGGGATGCCGAGCGTGTCGGAGACGAGCATCGCGAACGCCGTCGCGTGCCCCTGACCGTGCGCGGAGGTCCCGGCCGACACCGTCGCCGAACCGTCCGGGTACACCTGCACCGAGCCGAACTCGGATCCGCCGCCGGGCGAGGTGACCTCGACGTAGACGCCCACACCGATACCGAGTTGCACCGGGTCGCCGTTCGCGCGGCGGGTGGCCTGTTCCTCCCGCAGCTTCTCGTAGCCGGCCAGGCGCAGCGCCTCGGTCAGCGGCAGGTCGTAGTCGCCGCTGTCGTACACCGCGCCCGTCCGCGTCGTGAACGGGAAGGACGCCGGGTCCAGGAGGTTGCGCCTGCGGAGCTCCACCGGGTCCATGTCCAGCTCCGCGGCCGCGATGTCCATGATCCGTTCCAGGTGGGCGGCGGCCTCCGGCCGGCCCGCGCCGCGGAACGCGCCCATCGGCGTGGTGTTGGTGACCACCGCCGCGGCGTCGTATCCGACCACCGGGACGTCGTACACCCCGGGCGCCATCAGGTAGGTCATGTAGATCGGCAGCACCCCGCCGAAACCGGCCCAGCCGCCGGCGTCGCCGAGCACCCTGGCCCGCAACCCGGTGATCTTCCCCTGCCGCGTCAGGCCCAGCTCGTAGTAGCCGACCTGGCCCCGCCCGTGCGGCATCGACACGAGGTTCTCCGACCGTGTCTCCACCCACGCGACCGGCCGGCCCAGGGCACGCGCGGCACCGACGGTCGCGGTGTGCTCGGCGGTGATCGCCGGCTTGCCCCCGAACCCGCCTCCGACGTGCGGCGCGATCACCCGCACCTTCTCCGCGGGCAGCCCGAACACGTCGCACAGCTGGGCGCGGACGCCGTGCGGCATCTGCGTGGAGATGTGCACGACCAGCTCGTGCTCCCCGTCCCCGGTCGGGTCGGCGACGACGGCGTTGCCCTCCATCGGCACGACCGCGATCCGCTGGTTGACCATTCGCGCCCGAACCACGAGCTCCGCGTCGGCGAGCGGGTCCGGCTCGGGTGCCGAGCGCGCCCCGGCCACCAGGTTCGTGCCGAGCTCCGGGAACTGCAGCTCGGCGCCCTGCTCGAGCGCCGCCTCCGGGTCGACGACGGCGGGCAACGGGTCGTAGTCGACCTCCACCAGTTCGGCCGCGTCGACGGCGGCCGCCTTCGACTCCGCGACGACGAGCGCCACCGGCTCGCCGACGAACCGCACCCGGTCCGTGGCCAGCGGCGGCCGCGGCAGCTGCGGGTTCACGACCATGTAGCCGTGGTGCGCCGGCAGGTCCAGATCCGCGGCGGTGAACACGGCGACCACCCCCGGCGCCGATGCCGCGGCCGCCACGTCGATGCCGGTGATCCGCCCGTGCGCCAGCGGCGACCGGACGAACACGGCATGCAGGAGGCCCTCGAGCTGCAGGTTGCCCACGAACGACGAGGCGCCGGTGATCAGGTCGGCGTCCTCCACCCTGCGAACCCGGGTCCCGAGAATCGATCCTCGCATGCCGTGCACCACCTTCGGTCCCGCTGCCCACCCGCGACGAGCGTCGCGCGATGCAAAATATTAAATGCATGAGGTGCGCGCAACCGCCGATCTGCCCAGCGCCGCTCGTCCGGCCGGCGACATGACAGAGCACCGTCACCAATCGCCCGCCACCGAGGGGCACGCACCGTGTGCGACCCACTCCTCCTGGTCACGATGGCGCGCACCTCGACCGTTGCACCGGCCGCTAGCCTTGCTCGTGCTCTATGGATCGTGCATCATACACAAACTTTACCGCGTCGATGTCCTCTCGCATCCCTCGGCAGCCGACCCACGGGCCGGCTTCACGCTCCGGACGCTGCGACGACGGGACACGGACCGGCGTCGGTGAACCGGCCGGAAGATCCGACGACACACACGAAGGCGTGGGTGCGTACGTGAAGACAACGCCATACCAACTCGCAACGATCTTGTTCTGCGTCGCGGTGAACGCGCTGGACGGCTACGACGTGTTCATCATGGGCTACGCGCTGCCGTACCTTCCCGCCGAACTGGCCTCACCGGTGGATAAGGGCTACCTGCTGAGCTCGGCACTCGTCGGCCTGGGCGTGGGAGCCATGTTCCTGGCGCGGTTCGCCGACATCTACGGCCGGCGCCCCGTGTTCATCGCCGGCCTCCTCCTGAACACCGCGGGGCTGCTCGGGTCGGCGCTGGCGCCGAACTTCGGGGTCCTGCTCACCTCGCGGTTCTTCACCGGCCTGGCGGTCGGCGTGATCGGCACGGTCTGCATCGTCACCTGCCAGGAGATGGCGCCGGCGTCCAAGCGGAGCATGGCGGTCGGCATGGTGATGTTCGGCTATCCCGTGGGGAGCTTCGTCGCGGGAACGTTCGGGACGGCCGTGCTCGGCCTGTTCGGTGGCGCGTGGCAGGGGTTCTTCTGGCTGGGGACCCTGCTCAGCGGACTGCTGCTCGTCGTCTGCATCGTCTTCATGCCGGAGTCGGTGATGTTCCTGCAGAAGAAGCCGGACGCCGCCTCGCAGGAGAAGTACCGGGCGCTCGCCGGGCGCATGCACCTCGAGGAGGAGCCGGCCAGGGCTCCCTCGGAGGCGACCGGCTCGGAGAAGGTACGGCTGCTCGGCCGCCGGTACCGCGCGCAGACGCTGTACCTGTGGACCGGCTACACCTTCCTCACCGCGGCGTTCTACTTCATCGGCTCGTGGACCCCGCAGCTCATCAGCAACGCCAGCGGCGACAAGGGCGCGGGCGCCCTCGCCGGAGTCATGGTCAGCGTCGGCACGATGGCGGGTGCGCTGCTCTTCGGGTACCTGGGACTGCGCCGGCCTGCGGCGTTCCTGTCCTGGGTGTCGGTCGCGATCGCCATGGTCGCGCTCGTCGGGTTCGCGCTCGTCCTGCAGGGATTCTTCGCCCTGGGCATGGCGGTCGTGATGAGCGCCGGCCTGTTCGTCGCCCTGTCGGCCTACGCGGGGGCCTCGGGCACCGTGTACCCGGCCGCCGGACGGGCGTCGGGCTACGGCACGATGCTCGGGATGGGGCGGGTCGGCGCCATCGTCGCGCCGATCATCGGTGGCTACGTCGTCACGCTGGTCTCCCCCAACGCCATGTTCCTGGGAGTGCTGATCCCGATGGGGCTGGCGGTCGTGTGCTCGATGCTGCTGCAGCGGTCCATGCGCGTGGCGAACGACACCCGCGACGTCGAGGCGGCGAACGCGTAGTACCGGTCGCTCCCCGCGCCGGTCAGTCGACACCGGCGCGGGAGCGACCTCCCGCGACGACCGGTGGACGAGGCGCGGACGCCCCGGTCACACCTCGCCCGGCGGAGCCGAGGCCTCGCCGTGCACCTCGGGCTTCCTGCCGGTCGTCCCGTGGTTCATCCCGACCACACCGAACCCGAGCGAGTTGGTGCCGGTCACCGTGCCCAGCCGTGCCCCGACGGAGGTCAGTCCGCCGTCGATGCAGAGCGCCTCGCCGGTGATGAACCCGGTCTCCTCCGATGCGAAGAACAGGATGGCCTGCGCGAGATGCTCGGGCCGCCCCACCTCGGGCCACGGCTGTGCCGTGGCGAACATCGACTCCGGCCGCGAGCCACTGGTCGGGTTGAGCGGAGTCTCGATCAGCCCCGGGTTGACGGTATTGACACTGATCCGGTGCGGTGCGAGCTCGGCGGCGAAGACCCGTCCCATGTGCACGACCGCCGCCTTCGCCGCCGAGTACGCCTGGGGGCCGGCGTCGCCCACCATGCCCGCGGCGGACCCGACGTTCACGATGGACCCGCCGCCCCCCTGCCGAATCAGGATCCGCGCGGTGTGCTTGATGCCGAGGAACACCCCTCGGGTCAGCACCGCGAACGTGGCGTCCCAGTCCTCGACGCGCAGGTCGACGACCGGCCCGAACGCTCCGCCGACGCCGGCGTTGTTGACGATGCCGTCGAGGCCGCCGAAGCCCCCTGCGAAGGACTCGACGGCGTCCTGCATCTCCGGCTCGGCGGAGACGTCGGCGCGACTGGTCACCAGCCTGCCCTCGGCAGTGGCCTCGGCGCGCTCCTCGGCGAGGGCGGCCAGCGCGTGCTCGTTCAGGTCGATGACACCGACGGACCACCCTCGGTCGATCATCGCCAGCACTGTGGCACGGCCGATGCCACTGGCGCCTCCGGTCACGACGAATCTGCGCATGCGCTCACCCCTCGGGCTGGTTCCGCCGCCGGGACCGGCCGGCATCACCGTGGTCGGACAACTCAAACTAGTATAATAAATTGACCGATGTCGTGACCAGGCGCCATTGCCACGGCCGACACGAGGACCGATCGATCGGAGATCTCATGACAGCTCGGCTCAGCCACGTGGCCATACCGGTGCCGCATCTGGAGACAGGTGTGCCTCCTACGCCGCACTGGTCGGAACCACCACTGTGCGCGTCATGACGATCCCCGAGCTCGGCGTGCGCAACTCCTTCATCACCGCGGGCGACAGGGTCTATTTCGAACTGATCGAGACCGTCGACGGCGGTCCTCTCCACGTGCTCGGCGAGACACTGGGACACGGACAACAGATGCTGGCCATGGAGTGCGACGACCTCACGACGACGATCACCGCGATGCGCGCCGCGGGCTGGGACGTCGCCGACCTGCAGCCCACCGCGACATTGGGTTCCCGCGCGGCTGGGTCCGCCGCTCGGTTCGCGGCGACTGCCCGCTCGAGCTCTGCCCGGCCGGCGCCGTCGGGGACCTGGTCGCCGCCTCCGAGGTCATCCCGGTCGCCGAGCTCACCGGCACGCGGTGACGAGTCCGCTCGGACGGCGCGCCCCGGCGCGAGCGCGTCCGTCTCAGCCGCGCGGTCGCCCTCGACCCGACGGCGACCGGATCCGTTCCGGGCTCTCGGTCACTCCTCATCCGGACGGACCGAGACCTTGGCGTGCATCTCGGTCCGTCGGCCGGACGTCCCGACCACACCGAACTGAGCGGGTTCGTGCCGGTGAGCGTGCCCGGCCGCGCCCCGGCCGACGTCGGTCCACAATTCAGCTGACGCGCCGTCGCACGGCGCAGCATCACCGCTGCCGATCTCGAGCTCGGCGACCAGCCACGGCCGCAGCTCCCGCTTGAGGATCTTCGCATTGGCGTTGCGGGGCAGCGGCTCGTCGCGAACCATGTAGTGCCGGGGGCGCTTGTACGAGGCGAGCTGGTCGCAGCACAGCGCTTCGACGGCGTCCCGGCTGAAGTCTGCGGACGCAGGCACGATTACCGCCGACCCGGTCGGGTCGGTCGACACCGGGACGGCCAGGTCGAGTGCGCTCGACAGGCCGCGGTCAGCGGCGTGCTCGCGCGTGCCGCGGAACGGACGCCCACGACCTGGCCGGACGCGAACCGTTTCCGTCCCGCTCGATGGACGCTCGATCTCTTCCGCCCGGCCCGCGCGGCGCTCGCGAGCACCACGGCAACAGTGATCCGCTGCGGACGACGGCTGCGGCTGGTCGACGCCATGTTCGTCCGGGACGACGACGTCATTGCCCGGGCGTCGGCGTTGTTGCTGGCCGTCGACGGCGCCCCGGCCCCCGGTCAGGTGTGGAGTCCTCGGCACACGGTCCTGCCGCCGGTACCCGATCTTCGGCCGGCGACCGCCGAGCCGCGGCTGTACTACAGCTCGGACGTCGGCTGGACCGACGATCCGGGCCCGCACCAGAACGCGGCGAGGAAGATTGTCTGGCAGCTGCCCGAACCGCTCGTCGAGGATGAGGCCCCCACGCCGTTCCAGCAGCTCGCGACGGCCGCCGACACCTCGAACCTGGTGGTGAACTGGGGAAGCGAGGGGCTGCACTTCATCAACGCCGACCTCACGCTCGGGGATCACGCGGCTACCCGAGCCCGGCAGCGGGATCGGGCTGATCGCCGAGGAACGCACCGAGACCGACGGTATCGCCGTGGGGCGGACGAACCTCGTCGATCAGCGAGGAGTCCTCGGAACGGTCCAGATGGTGGCTCTCGTCGACAGCGCCGCCGCCATCGACCCTCGCACGATCGGACGGCGACGCGTCGCCACCCTGCGAAAGCGGCGGCGCCTGCTGGGGAGCAGGCGCCGCCCCGCCATCGGGGCCGTCAGCCGGCGAGGTGCTTGCCGAAGAAGTCGGTCAGCTTGGCCACCGCCGGGGTCACGTGCTCGTCGCGGTCGTACAGCGAGACGTGGGTGGCACCGTCGATCTCGAACAGTTCCTTCGGCTCGGCCGCCTTCTCGACCGCTTCCCGGCTGAAGTATGCGGTGTCCGCATCAGACCCGACGATCATCAGCAGCGGCCGCGGAGCGATCAGATCGATCATCGCGTACGGATCGAACTGCGCGATCTGGTCGATGCTGCGCAGCGGCCACTCGTTGGTCGACCGTTCGTGTCCGCCCCGAGGGGTCCGGTAGTAGTCCTGCGCCTCCCGGTACAGCGTCGGCGCCTCCTCCAACCCCTCCGGGCCCTCCGGAGCCCAGTTCAGGACGGCCGGGGCCGCACCGCCGGCCTCCGCGGTCCGCAGCGCACCGGCCTGTTCGAGCAGGCCCTGCAGCACCTCGGGCCCCTGCGTCCGGCCGAGGCCCTCCACGAGCAGGCTGCGAATGTCCACGGCGCTGACCGTGGCGACCGCTTTCATCCGGTGATCGGTCTGCGCGGCAAACGGCACGTAGCCACCGGAGGCGCAGATACCGAGCGCTCCGATCCGCTCGGGGTCGACGTCGTCACGGGTGGTGAGGTAGGTGACCGCCGCGCGCACGTCCTCGGAACGCTGGAAGGGATTCTCCAGCCCGCGTGGCGCACCTTCGCTCTCGCCCTGGTACGCGGCGTCGAACACCAGCGCGGCGTATCCGGCCTCGGCCAGCCGCCGCGCGTAGATGCTCGCGGTCTGCTCCTTCACGCCGCCACCCGGGTGGGAGACCACAATCGCGGGCATCCGGCCGGGCACCGCCTCGTCGGGGGTGAAGAGGATCCCTGCCAGAGCGAGACCCGCGCTGGGGAAGGTCACGTCCGTCGTCTGCATGTCCGTCGTTCTCCTGTCGCATCGATCCGGGGTCCACCCCGCTCCGACGTCCACTCTCCGCCCCCCGGCTGACGGACGGCAGGGACACTTCCCTCCCCCTCTCTCTCGACTCCACGTAGGGCAGAGCGTTGCGCAGCTTTCGAGCACCTGCTAGAAAACTCACACCGAACGCGATGCCTCGCAGACGCTCACCCGGTGTGGTGGTCGATCTTCGGTCCGGCGGGACCGCTGGTGGTGACGCCGGCAGCCGGGTGGCGGTCGCCGCCGCGCCCAGGTCACGGTATCGATGACGAAGGAATCGCTCATGAAGAGAACCCTTGCTGCGGTGGTCGACCAGGGCGGTGCCGAATTCGCGCTGCGGGAACTCAACGTTGCCGATCCCGGGCTGAACGAGGTCCAGATCCGATTCGTGGCGTCCGGGTTGTGTCACTCGGACTTCCACATGATCGACGGTGTCAAGGACGGGAGGACACCGGTGCTCGGTGGTCGCAAACCGATCGTCGTGGGCCACGAGGGCGCCGGCGTCATCGAGGCCGTCGGGCCAGGGGTCACCCGTCTCGCACCCGGCGACCACGTCGTGTGCAGTTTCATGCCGGCATGCGGTGCGTGCCGGTATTGCGCGACCGGCCGTACCAGCCTCTGTGACTGGGGCGCGAACTCGATGGACGGGACGTTCCCGGACGGGAAGTTCCGGTACACCGACGACGACGGTCGTGGATACGGCAGCATCGCGATGCTCGGCACTTTCTCCCGGTACGCGACGGTGCAGCAGCAGTCGGTGATCAAGATCGACGACTGGCTGCCGCTGGAGTCCGCGGTCCTGGTCGGCTGCGGGGTGCCCACCGGATGGGGCACGGCGACGTCGGCCGGTGCGGTCCATGTCGGGGACACCGTGGTCGTCTACGGGGTCGGCGGGATCGGGATCAACGCGGTACAGGGCGCCGCGCACGCCGGCGCGAAGTACGTCGTCGTCGTGGACCCGGTCGAGTTCAAGCGGGAGACCGCGCTGAAGCTGGGCGCCACCCACGCGTTCACCGACCCGGTGGAGGCTGCCGAGAAGGTCAACGAGATCACCTGGGGCCAGGGCGCGGACCAGGCCCTGGTCACCGTCGGCGTCGTTCGCGAGAAGGTCGTCCAGGACGCGTTCGACGTGGTCGGCAAGGGCGGCACGGTCGTGGTGACCGGTCTCGGCGCCCCCGAGGACCTGACGATCCACGTATCGGGCGCAGTCATGACGAAGTACGAGAAAACCATCAAGGGCTCGATGTTCGGCACCCTCAACCCGCACTACGACATCGTCAAACTGCTCCGGCTCTACGACGCAGGAATCCTCAAGCTCGACGAGCTGCGAACCAGGACCTACCGCCTCGAAGACGTCAACGAGGGCTACCAGGACATGATCGACGGCAAGATCATTCGCGGAGTGATCCTCCACGACTAGGGCGTCAGCGCACACCATCCGGAACGGACGGTCGCAGTCCGAGTCGGCTCGTCGCCGACGGGCGCCCCGACCAGGGTCGAAGATCAGTCCGCAATCACCTGAAAGAGGAGTGCAATGTCTTTCAAGAACCGCCGCGTCGTCACCGGAATCAACAACGAAGAGAAGTCCTGCGTCATCTCCGACTCCCCGGTGGAGCAGGTGCCCGGAGCTGACGGAGACCCGGTCGTTCTGTGGCGGACCGATGACTTCCCGGTGGACAACAGCCGCAACGACGAGCGAGCCGAGCCGTTCACGACCGACGCGTTCAACGCCTCCAGCTTCCTGCTCATGTTCACCGCTGTTCCGGGCCAGCCCTCCGCCTGGCACGCCACGGACAGCATCGACTACGTGATCGTGATCAAGGGCGAGGTCACGCTCGAGCTCGAGACCGGCCCGGTCTCGCTGAGCGAGGGCGACATCGTGATCGATCGCGGTGTCGTGCACAGCTGGCGGGCCACCGGCGACGAGCCCGCCGTGATGTTCTGCGCGGTGACCAGGGCGAAGCCGGTCGGCCGCGGGGCGTTCTTCGGAGGTAACTTCGACATGTACACCGAGCAGAAGTCTTCCTGACCCGGCGCCTTCCTCGCCCGACAGGTCGAGACACGACCGACGTCGACCTCCACGACAGCGACGAGGACGTCACCCCGCCGCTCCGCTTCGTCACGCGGAACCGCATCACGTCCTGATCGATGCAGGACGGTCACGGCGGTCACCGGACGGCCCTCGGTGTCGGTGGCAGCATGGTGATGCGCTGCGGCCCGGGCAGCCGACGCGGGCAGGCGTCGCCGCCCGCCCGGGAGCCGGTACCGAGAACGCGCCCCCGGCCGTCAGCCGGGATCCGCTATGCGTCGAAGTTGATGTTGATGGTCTTCAGCTCGGTGAACGCCTCGATGGACTCCCAGCCACCTTCGCGACCGACACCCGACCGCTTCACCCCACCCATCGGCGCGTTCGGGACGCTCGCGTAGCCGTTGATCCCGATGGAGCCGCTCCGGATCGCACGCGCGACCCGGAACGCACGCGTGACGTCGGTGGAGAACACGCACCCCGCCAGACCGTACTCGCTGTCGTTCGCGATGCGGATCGCCTCCTCCTCGGTGTCGAACGGGATGACGCAGAGGACCGGGCCGAAGATCTCCTCACGCACGACGCGCATGTCGGCCGTCACGTCGGTGAACAGGGCCGGGTTGACCCAGTTGCCGTCCGCGAGGTCACCGCCGGGAGCGTCGCCGCCGAACGCGAGCGTCGCACCCTCCGCGACGCCGCTCTCGATGTAGTCGAGGACGCGTCGCTGCTGCCGGCGGGAGATCAACGGCGCGGACGTCGTGGCGGGATCGAAGGGGTCCCCGAACCGCATCTGCTTGACCTGGTTGGTGGCATGATGGACGAACTCGTCCACGATCGACCGGTGCACGACCGCGCGGCTCGGGGTCGAGCAGATCTGCCCGGACAGGAAGGTGGAGCACAGCCCCATCAGCGTCGACGCCGTCCGCTCCACGCTCCGCGTGTCCGGGAAGACCAGCGCGGCGCTCTTGCCACCGAGCTCCAGGGACAGCCGCTTCATGTTCGAGCCGCTCGCAGCCACGATCGACTCCCCCACCGCGCTGCTGCCGGTGAACGTCACCTTGTCCACACCAGGATGTGTCGCGAGCGCAGCGCCCGCCTCGCCGGCCCCGGTGACGAGGTTGAACACACCGGGCGGGAGGTCACTGTCGGCGATGATCTCCGCCAGCCTCGTGACGGCCAGGTTGGTGTACTCCGACGGTTTCACGACGACCGTGCAACCGCACGCCAGCGCCGCACCGACCTTCGTCGCGAACGTCAGCATCGGCCCGTTGAACGGCAGGATCACACCTACCACGCCGACCGGCTCCCGGTACGACATGTAGTGCATGTTCGAGGCGCTCGTGAACTGCGGGTAGGTCTCGCCGTTGATCTTGTCGGCCCAGCCGGCGTAGTGGTCGAAGACATTGGCCGCCGCCCGGCCGGACACCCGTGAGCCGCGACCGAACGAGATGGGGATCCCGTTGTCGAGCGTCTGCAGCTCCGCCAGCTCGTCCTCGAGCTCGAAGATGCGCTCGATGAACTGCTGCAGGACGCGCTTCCGGTCCTGCGCCGGCATCCGCGGCCACGGGCCGTCGTCGAACGCGGAGCGAGCAGCGCCCACCGCAGCATCCACGCCTCGGGCGCCGGCCTCCACAATGCTCGCCACGGCGGTGTTGTCGGACGGGTGCAGCTGGTCGAACCTCGGTCCGTCCCAGTCGACCCACTCACCACCGATGAAGAGCCGGCCGGCCTCGACCCGCAGCGCCTCTCTGGCCTCCCGCACGCTCGTCGGCATCCGCTACCTCCAAGTATTAAATATTTTACTTAATCTACCGTTGGATGGCGAGCTCGAGCAACCTTGGAGCGGCCACCCTGCGCCCTGGAGCGCCAGTCCGCCAGGGCCCGGTACTCGTGGCGGCACGCTCAGCTTCCGCGAACCGGCAGGTCCGCGAACGCGGCGGGCGGCTCCCGCCAGGGATCGGCGAGGCACCCGGCTCGGGCGTCCTGGACGGCCCGCCACACCCGCTCCGGGGTGCACGGCAGGTCGATGTGCCGTACACCGAGGTGGCCCAACGCATCCACCACCGCGTTCTGCACGGCGGGCGTGGAGCCGATCGTCGCCGACTCGCCGATCCCCTTGGCACCCAGCGGGTTGAGTGGCGTCGGGGTCTCGGTCGTCGCGGTGTCGAACCCGAACAGGTCCGCGGCGCTCGGTATCCGGTAGTCGGCCAGGGTCGAGGTGACCGGTTGCCCCTCCTCGTCGTAGCGGACCTCCTCCCACAACGCCTGGGCGATGCCCTGGGCGAGTCCGCCGTGCTGCTGCCCCTCGACCAGCAGCGGGTTCAGGACGCGGCCGCAGTCGTCGACGGCGACGTGCTGCAGCGGGGTGACCCGGCCCGTGTCGGTGTCCACCTCGACGACCGCCACGTGGGCACCGAACGGGTAGGTGGAGCCGTCCTGGGTCACGTCGATGCCCGCGACGAGCTCCTCCCCCGCCTCGGCCGCCGTGGCGGCGACCTGCAACCAGGTCACCGTCGCCGACGGCACCCCGGACACACCGAACGCACCGTCCGCGGTGAGCTCGATGTCGTCGACGGCCGCCTCGAGAATCGTCGCCGCATGCCGGCGGGCCTGCTCCAGCACGGCGTGCGCCGCCCCCGACACGGCACTACCACCGAGCTGCAGGGAGCGTGACCCGCCCGTACCGCCACCGCGGGGAACGGCCGCGGTGTCCGACTGCACGAAGCTGATCCGGTCCAGCGGGATGCCTAGTGTGTCCGAGACGATCATGCCGAACGACGTGGCGTGCCCCTGCCCGTGAGCGGAGGTCCCGGCCGAGACCGTCGCCGATCCGTCCGGGTGCACATGCACCGAGCCGTACTCGGAGGGCGCTCCGACCGCGGTGATCTCCACGTAGACCGCGACGCCGACACCGAGCTGCACGGTGTCGCCGTTCTCCCGCCGGGTGCGCTGTTCCGCGCGGAGCCGGTCGTAGCCGGCCAGGCGCAACGCCTCCCGGAGCGGCTTGTCGTAGTCGCCGCTGTCGTAGATCGCCCCGGTCGGGGTCGTGTGCGGGAACACCGTCGGAGCGAGCAGGTTGCGGCGACGGAGCTCGACCGGGTCGATCCCGAGCTCGACGGCGGCCATGTCCATGATCCGTTCCAGGTGGGCGGCCGCCTCGGGCCGCCCGGCACCGCGGAACGCACCCGTCGGGGTCGTGTTGGTCACCGCGGCCGCGGCGTCGTAGGCGACCACCGGGATGTCGTAGACCCCGGATGCCATCAGGTACGTGAGATGGATCGGCAGCGCACCGCCGAATCCGGCGTAGGCGCCGGCGTCGCCGACGACCCGGGCCCGCAGCCCGGTGATCCGCCCGGACCTGGTCAACCCGAGCTCGTAGTACGCGACCTGGCCGCGGCCGTGGGGCATCGACACCATGTTCTCCGACCGCGTCTGCACCCAGGCGACCGGACAGCCCAGCGCGCGTGCCGCGCCGATCACGACCGTGTGCTCGGCGAGCAGCCCGGCCTTCGCGCCGAACCCGCCGCCGACGTGCGGCGCGATCAGACGGACCCGCTCTCGCTCGAGTCCGAGTACCTCGCACAGCTGGTCGCGGACGCCGTGCGGCTGCTGGGTGGCGAGGTGTACCACCAGCTCGTGGGCCTCGTCACCGGACGGGTCGGCGACGATCGCGTCCCCCTCCATCGGCACGACGGCGAGCCGCTGGTTCACCATCCGGGCGCGGACGACGACGTCGGCACCCGCGAGCGGGTCCGGCCCGTCGGCGGCGCGGAGACCGGCAGCGAGGTTCGAACCGTGCTCCGGGAACTGCGGCTCGGAGTCGGGCTCCAGGGCCTGCTCCGGGTCCACGACGACCCGAAGCGGGTCGTAGTCGACCTCCACCAGCTCGGCGGCGTCCACCGCCGCGGCCCGCGACTCGGCGACGACCACCGCCACCGCCTCGCCGGCGAACCGGACCCGGTCGACCGCCAGCGGCGGTCGGGCCATCGCCGGGTTCAGCACCATGAAGCGGTGGAAGTGGTGGGCGGGAAGGTCGAGATCCGCAGCCGTGAACACCGCCACCACGCCCGGCATCGACACCGCCGCAGCGGTGTCGATGCCGAGCACCTGGCCGTGGGCCAGCGGGGAGCGGACGAACACGGCGTGGAGCAGGCCGTCGACGGCCAGGTTGCCGACGAACGTCGACGCCCCGGTGATCAGCTCCAGGTCCTCGACCCGCCGCACGCGGGTCCCGAGGATCGACCCGCGGGCCGTCTCAGCCATCGCGGCGCTTCGCGCGGAGCGCCTCGGTCGCGGCGACGTCGACCTGCAGCCCCTCCGGATCGTTGTGCGGGTCCCCGGTGATCACGACGCCGAACTCCCGCTCCGCGCCCTCGATCGTCACGTACTCGTCGCGGACGTCGCGCTTGACCCGCTCGGGATCGCGCGCGAACGGGTCACCCCACCCGCCGCCGCCGTTGGTGAGGTAGCGCCAGGTCGAACCGGCCGCGGAGTTCCAGACGGCCTCGCGCGCGTAGTAGAAGTACTCCCCCTGCGGATCGGGGGCCTTGGTCTCCGGGTCCAGCGTTCCCGCGACCGCCGTGGCGGCGGCGTAGTCCTGCTCACCGACCCCGATGAAGGTGTCGGCGCCGGTGGTGGGCGCGCCGTCCCGACCGAAGATCCAGACTCCGCCCAGGGCGCCGTCCCGGCCGCCGTCGACCCCGACCCCGGCCGCGTGCCGGAACCGCAGCGGGATCGCCTGGTGCTGCCCGGGACCGGTGTAGAGGACGTCCTTGGCGACGGAGGCCCCGCCCCGGTTCAGTCCGGGCCCGGCGGTGTCCGGGACGAACTCCCGACGCATGATCCGCAACGGGAAGTCTGCCTCCAGCGACTCCGACGATGGCGACATCAGGTTGAACACGTAACTGCAGGAGAACCCGTCGCCGTCACCGGCGCTGGAACCGCCGCGCGGCCCGTGCTCGCCGCCCGCGAGCGCGGCGCAGAACCACGGCGTGCCGTCCGGGTGCACACCGCTGGCGTTGTGCACGTAGGCGGCCCCGAAGTCCCCACCCAGCGCCGCCTCGCCGAGCACCGACCCGAGTGCCTTGAACAGCACGGTGTTGATGAGCGCGGACACCTCGTAGTAGCAGAACACCGCGCCGTCCGGCGGAAGCGCGCTGACCATGGAGCCGGGAGGGAGGACCAGGTCGACGCCGCGGAACGTGCCGGAGGTGAACTCGCTCTCCGGGGAGAGCAGCATCTTCAGTGCAACCCCGACGGCGGTCTTGGCGTCGAGTGCCCCGGCGTTGATGCAGGTGCGCGCCTGCCGCGAGGAGCCGCTGAAGTCGACCTCCACCTTCTCCCCTCGCTTCTTGAGGGTCAGGGTGACGGTGTACTCCTCGCTGGCGTCGACCCCGTCGGCGTCCAGCGAACCGCTGCCGCTCCAGTCGCCGTCGGGCAGCGCGGCGAACGCGCGGCGCATGCTCTCGGCCGAGGCGTCGCAGCTGTACCGCAGGCTGCCGAGGTAGGCCTCGATCCCGTACCGGGAGATGATCTCCTGGATCAGCTGCTCGCCGAGGGTGCAGCAGCCCTGCATCGTGTGGAAGTCGGGGAGCATCATCTCCGCCATCCGCACGTTGTCGAAGATCAGTGAGAACGTCTCGCGGACCGGCTTCCCGGCCCGGTAGAGCAGCCGCGGGCTGATCGACAGGCCGTCCTCGTAGATGTTGTGCTTCGAGGCCGAGAACCCGCCGGGCGCGACACCGCCGACGTCGAGCTGGTGGGCCCGCAGCGCGATGAAGCTCGCGATCCGGCCCTCGTGGAACACCGGCCGGATGAAGCAGACGTCGTTGTAGTGGTTGCCCATCCGGTAGACGTCGTTGCAGACCAGCAGGTCACCGGGCTGCAGGTTCTCCGGCCCGTACTCCTCGACCGCGACCTTGACCCCGGCAGACATGGTGCCGAGGAAGATCGACAGGCCGTTGGTCACCGCGCTCATCGCGTAGTCCTGCTCCGGCGGTCCGCACACGCAGGCCGCGAAGTCGTAGCAGAGCGCGATGATCGGCGAGAAGGCCCGGTGCAGCAGCCCGGTGGTCACGTGCTGGGCGGCGTAGCGAAGCCGGTTGGACAGCACCGATGCGGTGAACCGGTCGCAGTCGTAGCGCTCGGCGAAGACGTCGTCGGGCAGGTCACGCAGCAGCGGCTCGGGTGCGATCGTGGTCATGCGTCGGCTCCTTCGGCGGCGCGGGTGATGACGAGTTCGCCGACCGTGCCGACCCGCGCGACCAGACCCGGCGGGACGAACGTGGTCGACATGGCTTCCCGGACGACGGCCGGGCCCTCGATGACGTCACCGAGCATCAGGGCGTCGCGCTCGTACTCGGCGGCGGGCAGATCGTGGTCCTCGAGGTGCCGCACCGTGATCGAGCCGGACGGGCGCAGCGGCTGGTCCGCCGGCCGCTGCACCGGACGCGGGTAGTCGACCTTGGCGGTCGGCACGACGGCGGTGAGCCGGTAGGTGACGCCCTGCACCGGCATGGCCTCGAACCGGTTGCCCGAGCGCTGCTCGTAGGCGTCGTGGAAGTTCGTGATCATCGTCTGGACGGCTTCCGGCGTGATCGTCCCGCCCGGCACGTCGACGAACGGCGTCTCCCAGACCTGCCCCATGAGCTGGCCGTCGAACGTCCGCGTGAAGGTCACCCGGTCGGCGTCGGCACCGAGCGAGCGGCGCATCGACTCCTCCATCTCGGCGTAGATCGCGTCGATGTCACCGGCGGAGTCCGGCGTGAGGACGGAGTAGGAGGTACGGCTGTCGGCGTGCACCTGGTCGGCGCTCACCAGCCCCAGCGCGGAGAACAGGCCCGGGTGCGGCGGGACGATCACGCTCTTGACGTGCAGCTGCTCGAGCAGGGCCGGGAGCATCATCGGGCCCGCCGCACCGTAGGCGACCAGCGCGTGGTCGCGCGGGTCGACGCCGTTCTTGACGAGCACGTCGACGATGCCCTCGGCGACGTTGTTGAGCGCCATCCGGTAGGCGAACCGGACCCGCTCGCTCAGGCTCGTCTGCGTCTCCAGCTTGTCGAACGCCGCCCGTGCCAGGTCGACGTCGAGCCGCGCCCGCCCGGCGGCGAACCGGTCGGGGTCGAGCACGCCCAGCATGAGGAACGTGTCGGTGGTCGTCGGCACCTCGCCGCCGCGGCCGTAGCAGGCCGGGCCGGGGTCGGCGCCGGCGCTCTCCGGCCCGACCTTCACCTCACCGGTCGGGGTGATGCTGACGATGCTGCCGCCGCCGGCCCCGACGCTGACGATCTCGTTCGACAGCGTGTTCACGATCAGGTCGTGCTCGAGCTCGAACGTCGTGCTGACGAACGGCTTGCCCCCCGTGACGATGCTGATGTCGGTCGAGGTGCCCCCGATGTCGGCGCAGAGCAGGTTCGGCTCGTCGATCAGCGTTCCCAGGTGCGCGCACGCCACCGTGCCGGCGGCCGGTCCGGAGAACACGATCCGCGACGGCCGCTGCATCGCGACGTCGACCGGCGCCAGCATGGCCGCGCAGTCGGCGAAGTTCAGGTCACCGGTGAACCCGAGCCCCTCAAGGCCGGACGCCAGCTCCCGGGTGTACGGCCCGTAGATCCGCTTCATCAGCACGTCGACGACCGTCGTCGAGGCCCGCGGGTACTCGCGCGCCAGCGGCGAGACCTCGCTGGAGACCGAGACCGCCACGTCGCCGAGCTCCTCGGCCACCAGCTCGCGCAGCCGCCGTTCGTGTCGGCCGTCCACGTAGGAGTTCATCAGGCAGATCGCGACCCCGTCGACCGCGCACCGGGCCAGGACCCGCAGCTCCTTGCGAGCCTGGGCCTCGTCGAGCTCGATGACCGTCGAGCCGTCGGCGCCGATCCGCTCCCGGATGCCCCGGCGCAGGTAGCGCGGCACGACCGGCGCGGTGACGTCACCGAAGCTGCGGTGCCAGCGGGGATCGGTGTTGGCCTCCGGCGGGCGCCAGGCGCGGGCCATGTCCAGCATGTCCCGGTGCCCCTCGGTGGTCAGGAACGCGACCTTCGGCACCCGCCGCGTGATGATCGCGTTGAGGCCGTGGGTGCTGGCGTGGTTGAACACCGCGGCGTCCGCGACGCCGACCTCCTCGGCTCCTGCCAGCACCCCCTTGTACGTCTCGACGACGTCGGTCGCGACCTTCACGGTCTCGATCCGTCCGTCGGTGATGGACACGATGTCGGTGAAGGTGCCGCCGACATCGACTCCGATCATGGCGTTCTCGTCTGCCACTGGTCTGCTCCTCAGATCCGGTCGGCCAGCAGTTCGATCGGCCCGAGCAGCGGCCCGGGCGTCCGGCTCACGTCGTGCAGGCAGTTCGCGCACTTCACGACGTCGAACCAGCCGCCCTCGGTCAGCACCGGGTAGGCCTGCAGCTCGGCGGCGCTGCAGCGGCGGCAGGTGCCGTCGACGGGTTCCCGGTGCACGGACACGGTCGGCTCGGTGGGACGGGGATGGGCGATGGCCATGGACTTCTCCTTTGAAGTTGCGGCGATCAGCGGTCGACGGTGTGCAGGGTGCGTACCTGCGCTGCTCCGTCCGGGCCGAGCAGTTCCTGGGCCTTCGGAACGAGCTCGAACTTGCGGACCTTGCCGGTGGGGGTCTGCGGGATCTGGTCACCGTCGACGACGAACACGTGCCGGGGCACCTTGAACCGGGCCAGGTGCGCCCGGCAGATTTCGAGCAGGGTCCCCGGGTCGAGCGTCGCACCGGGCTCGGGGACCAGGAACGCGGCTCCGGCCTCGCCCCAGCGGTCGTCGGGCACGCCGACGACGAAGGCCTGGCTGACCCCGGGCTGGGCGGTCAGGAGATCCTCGACCTCCTTGGGCATGACCAGCTCGCCGCCGCTCTTGAACAGGTCCTTGGAGCGACCGGTGACGACCAGGGAACCGTCCGGGGTGAACCGGCCGAGGTCGCCGGAGTGCATCCACTCCCCGCGCAGCACCTCGGCGGTGGCGTCCGGGCGGTTCCAGTAGCCGACCATGGTCGTCGGCCCGCGGGACACCAGTTCACCGACCTCGCCCGGGCCCACCTCCTCGCCGGTCACCGGGTCCAGCAGCCGGTACTCGACGATCCGGCCGTCCCGGTCGGGCAGTCCCGCGGCCCCGGCTGGCTTCGGTCGGCCGACCGTGGTCGCGGGCACCTCCAGCGGGTCGTCCGGCGAGGTCATGACGGTCGCACCGCCGACCTCGGTCATGCCGTAGGCCGTGGTGAGCTCGGTGACTCCGAGATCGTCCCGGATCCGGCCCCACAGCCAGGTCGGCGCCACCGCGGCGGCCGAGAGCATCCGGGTCAGCGGACTCAGGTCGAACCGCTCCCGGTCCGGGTGTTCGACGAGTGCGACGCTCATGGTCGGTACTGCGAGAACGTCGGTGACGCGGTGGTGTTCGATCGCCTCCAGGTACTCGCGCGGGTCGAACCGCGGCTGGGGCAGCATCGCCCCGCCGACGAACGTCGTCGCGGTGACGCCCTGCTCGTAGGCGAACATGTGGTAGCAGGGCAGTGCGTAGACGACGCGGTTGCCGTCGGGCAGTGCGCGGCAGTAGGCCGACCCGTAGGACTGACGCAGGAGAGCGTCGTGGGTGAGCTGCACGCCCTTCGGCTGGCCGGTCGTCCCCGACGTGTACATGATGTCGGAGACGTCGTCGGGTCCGCGGAGTCCGCCGGTGGTGGCACCGGGGCTCTCCCGGCCGATGCACTCCAGCCCGTCGAGATCCAGGACGCCCTCGCGTCCCTCCTGCCTTCCGTCCGGGGCGAACGTGATCACACGCTGCAGCTCGCCGAGACCGGTGGGGCCCTCACCCTCCCAGCCGGGAGCGAGCTCGTCGAGCATGGCGAGGTAGTCGAGGTCCCGGTACGAGGTCATGGTGATCAGCACGCGGACGCAGGACTGCTCCAGGACGTAGCCCAGCTCGTGGGTCCGGTACAGGTAGTTCAGCGGGATCGCCACGGCCCCGGCCCGCGAGATCGCGAACTTCAGCGGGGCGTACTCCGGGTAGTTCGCCATCAGCACGGCCACGTGGTCGCCCGGCCGGACGCCGAGGGCGGCGAGGCCGTCGGCGTACCGGTGCGTGCGCGCCAGGACGTCGTCGTAGGTGAAGCTCCGGTCCCCCGCGATGAGGTACGGGCGCGGCCCGAATCGGGCGGCGGCCCGCTCGAAGTTCTCGTCGGTCGTCACCGGGCGCCACGGCCCGAACTCGCGCTCCAGATCGGCCCGGCGCTCGGCGATCGACGACGCGCTCACCGGGACCCCTCCGCCACGTCGAGCTTCTTGTGGATGGTCGCCTTGACCCCGGTACTGCCCCGGTTGACGCCTACGTAGCCGCGCAGCGCGGGGTTGTTGTTCACGAGGTCGCGCAGCTGCGGCCCGGCGGCCATGATCCCGCCGTCGACGGTGACGACCTCGCCGGTGATGAAGCGGGCGTCCTCGCCGACGAGGAACGCCACCACGCCGGCGACGTGGTCCGGAACACCGGCCACCGGGAGCGGCTGCACCGTTCCGAGCAGTGGCTGCAGGTCGGCCTCGGTGAGGCCGATCAGCGGCGTCGTGATGATGCCCGGCGACACCGCGTTGACCCGGATGTTGTCCGGCGCGTACTCGTAGGCCGCCATCCGGGTCAGGTGCTCGACGCCGGCCTTCGCGACCGAGTACGGCTGCAGGCCGACACCCGCCGCCTGGGCGCCGATCGACCCGAAGTTCACTATGGCGCCACCGGTGCCCTGCGCCCGCATGACCCGCCCGGCATGCTTGAGCCCGATGAACACGCTCCGGAGCAGGACGTCGAACGTGTAGTCCCAGTCCTCGACCTCGATGTCGGTCAACGGACCGAACGCCCCACCGACACCGGCCGCGTTGACCAGGACGTCGAGCGTCCCGTGCCGCTCCACGGCCCGCGCGATCGCGGCCTCGAAGTCGGGCTCGCTGCTGACGTCGGTGCGGACGAACGACACGCGCTCGCCCGCCCCGTCCTGCGCGAGCTCGGTGAGCGCCGTGTCCGCGACCTCCTCGTTCAGGTCGGCGATCACCACGTCGAAACCGCGGTCGAGGAGCCGGGCGACGGTCGCCCGGCCCATGCCGCTCGCCCCGCCGGTCACCAGTGCGGTCTGTACGGCCATGCTCGTCGTCCTCCTGCGGTCGTCCGTCGTATGTGGTGGTGGGCCTGCTCAGCCCAGCTGAACCTGCTTGACCTCGGTGAACTCCCGGATGCCTTCCGGACCGCACTCGCGGCCCCAACCCGAACGCTTCACCCCGCCGAAGGGCGCCGACATCGTCGGACCGAAGGTGTTGACCGCGACCGAGCCGGCGCGGACGCGGCGGGCCACCGCACGGGCGCGGTCGGTATCCGTGCCGAACACGCTCGCGGCCAGGCCGTACGCGGTGCCGTTCGCGATCCGCACCGCGTCGTCGACACCCGCGTGCGGCTGGACGACGATGACCGGCCCGAAGACCTCGTCCTGCACCAGCGGGTCGTCCTCACCGACCCCGGTGATCAGGGTCGGCTCGTAGTACCAGCCGGCGTCGAAACCCGCCGGGCGGCGACCGCCCGTCACCACCCGCGCGCCGCGGGCGCGCGCGGCGTCCACGAACCCGGCCGCCCGCTCCAGCGCGGCCCGGTTCACCAGCGGGCCGTGCTCCGTGGCGGGGTCCGACGGGTCTCCGATCCGCAGACCGCGGTAGGCCGCAGCGAGGGCGTGGACGATCTCGTCGTGCCGGTGTGCCGGCACCACGATCCGGGACAGCGTCGCGCAGACCTGCCCGGACCCGCTCATCGATCCGGCCACCAGCGGGCGGAGGACCCGCTCGAGGTCCACGTCGTCGAGCAGCACCGCGGGCGACTTGCCGCCGAGCTCGAAGACCGTGCGGGGCAACCGGTCGGCGGTCTCCCGCAGGATCTCCGCCGCCGTGCGGGGTCCGCCGGTGAAGGAGATCAGCTCGATGCGCGGGTCCCGTACCAGGTGCCGCGAGACGTCGACGTCCGCGGCGAGGATGCTCAGCACGCCGTCCGGGAAACCGGCGGCCTCGGCGCACTCGGCGACCACGCGCATCGTCAGTGCGGACTCCGGCGCGGCCTTGACCACGACGGGGGCCCCCGCCAGGAGTGCCGGGACGACCTTGCTGCCGAGGGTGGCCAACGGCCCGTTGTAGGGCATGACCGCCAGCACCGGCCCGACCGGGACTCGTTCGATCACGACCTCGCCGACCGGGGTCGATCGGCACTCGGCGGCCAGGGCTGCCGGCGCGGCGTCCAGGGCCGTGCGCCAGGCCACCCTGGCCGCGAACCGGTGCAGGGTGCGCCCCCAGCGGACCGGGATGCCGGACTCCAGGGCCCAGGTCCGCCCGATCTCGTCGAGCCGTTCCTCGAGGAGCCCGGTGAAGCGGCGGCACACCGCCACCCGGTCCTCGACCGCCGTCGTGGGCCACGGTCCGTTCGCGGCCGCCACGGCGGCGTCCACCGCGGCGGTGGCGTCCTCGGGCGTCGGCGCCAGGACGTCCGCGACGGCCTCCCCGGTCGCCGGTGAGACGACGGTGGTGTGACGGCCCCCGGACGAGGCCCTCCACCTGCCCCCGACGAACACGTCGTCCGAGTGTGGGACCCGCAACTCGCGCGCCTCGGTGGTGCCGGACGATCCGGGCTGGTCGACCGTGGTCGTCGTGTGCCTGTCCCGCGCCATCGCGGTCTCCTCACGCTTCGCTTCGTGCGTCGGTTCAGCCGGTGGCTGCGTTCTCGAGCCGGACGACCGCTCCCGCCCGGCCGAGTCGGTCGATCTCGGTGGGGACGAAGCCCCAGTCGGCGAGCACGGCGTCGGTGTGCTCGCCCGGTCGCGCCGCCCCACCGGCGACGGCGCCCGGGGTCCGTCCGAACCGCGGCGCGGGGGCGGCCTGCAGCACGCCGTCGACCGGGACGAACGCGGCGCGGTCGACGTTGTGCTCGTGGTGCAGCGCCTCGGACAGCGTGAGGACGGGTGACACGCACGTCTCGCGACCGCGGAAGTGCTCGACCCACTCGTCACGGGTCCGGCCACGGAGGATCCGGGCGAACCGCTCCCGGGTCCCCGGCCACGAGGTCTCGTCCATCTGCGGCGGCAGTGCGTCGAGCGACAGCCCGAGCGCCTCGACGAAGACCGCGTAGAACTGCGGCTCGTTCGCCGCGACGGCGAGCCAGCGGCCGTCGGCGGTCTCGTAGGTTCCGTAGAACGGTGCCCCGCCGTCGAGGCGGTTCGCCTCCCGGCGATCGTGCCAGCCGCCGACCTGCGCCAGGCCGTGGAACATCGACCCGAGCAACGAGGCACCGTCGACCATCGCGGCGTCGACCACCTGCCCCTGCCCGGACCGGGCCGCCTCCAGCACCGCACAGACGACGCCGAACGCCAGCAGCATCCCACCACCGCCGTAGTCGCCGACCAGGTTCAACGGTGGCACCGGACGGTCGGCCGGCCCGATCGCGTGCAGCAGCCCGGACAGCGCCAGGTAGTTGATGTCGTGCCCGGGAACCTGGGCCAGCGGCCCGTCCTGGCCCCAGCCGGTCATCCGGCCGTAGACGAGGCGAGGATTGCGTTCCAGGCAGGCGTCGGGCCCGACACCGAGCCGCTCGGCCACTCCTGGGCGGTTGCCCTCGATCAGCACGTCCGCGCGCTCGACCAGCCGCAGCACGACCTCGGCGCCGCCCGGATGCTTCAGGTCGACCCCGATCGAGCGGCGCCCCCGGCGATGGACGAAGTCGTAGGGCCGGCCGGCTCCGCCGTCGACGTCGGCAGGACGATCGACACGGATCACCTCCGCGCCCATGTCGCTGAGCATCATGGCGCACCACGGGCCGGGGCCGATCGACCCGAGCTCCACGACCCGCACACCTTCGAGCGGCCCCATCGTCGTCTCTCCCCTCCGATGCGTCCGGCTCAACCGAACTGGACCGTCTTGCCGACCGACCGGAGCGCCTCCACGGTCTCCGTGACCAGGCGCTCGAGGATCTCGGCGGCCCCCGGGATGTCGATGATCATCCCGGCGCCCGCCCCGGAGGGCAGGCTCATGTGCGACTTGAGGTTCGCCTTCATCGCGGCGTACTTGAACGGCATCGTGAGTACCCGCTGGACGGGGTAGGGGCTGAGCTCGTCCTCGTGGCCTTCCCAGACCTCAGTGAACCGGTTGCGCAGCATCCGGACGTACAGGCCGTCGAACAGCAACGACCGGAGCGTCGAGTCGTACTCCGCGTCGACGACGGCCTCCTTGAAGACGTCTTCCGAGCCGGCCTCGGTGCTGGCCAGGAACCGGGTGCCGACCCAGGCGCCCTGGGCGCCCATCGTGAGGCAGGCCGCGATCTGATCGCCCTTCACCAGCCCACCGGCCGCCACCACCGGTACGGTCGCGAACTCCAGCACCTCGGCAAGCAGCGTGATCAGCCCGACGTCACCGCTGTGCCCGCCACCCTCGGTGCCCTGGACGATGACGACGTCGGTGCCGTTCCGGATGGCGCTGCGGGCGTGCTTGGCCTGCCCGACGATGCTCATCACCTTCGCGCCCCGCTCGTGGCACAGGTCGACCACCCAGCGCGGGGTGCCGAGCCCGCAGGCGATCACCTCGACCCCGTGGTCGAGCGAGATCTCGAGCTTGCGTTTGTTGTCGGCCAGGCTGATGGCCTGGTCGTGGGTCGGGGCGAGCTCGACGCCGTGCTCGTCGAGCTCGCGCTTGAGCTGTCGCAGCGGACCCGGTAGCGGCGGGACCTCGACGTCGTCGAGCCCCTGCGGGGCGTTGGCCGGGAACCCGAGATCCACGCAGAGCGGGCCGTCGCTGAGCGACCGGAACAGCCGGATCTCGGCGTCGACCTCCTCCAGCGGGATGTCGATCCCACCGATCGAGCCGAGTCCACCCGCGTTCGAGACGGCCGCGGCCAGCCGGCCGTAGGCGACACCGCCCATCCCCGCCTGCATGATCGGAACCTCGATCCCGAGCAGGTCACAGAGGGGCGTTCGGAGCTGGGGCGCCACGGCGCACTTCCCTTCGGACGGGTCCGGACCGCTCCGGGCCGGACGAGCTGTCGGCGTCCGGCGCTCTCCGCCTGGACATCCGCAACCGGGTTCGATCGTGCATGATGTATCTCTGGCGGGCGGGCACGCCGCTCCGACCGGGCCGGGTGGTGCACCGGACTGCACCACCCGCCGCTGATGACCTATTTTCTAGCAGTCGCTCGAAATTTGCGCAAGGACTCTCGAGTGACTGTTAGAATCGCTCTCACCGGCCGTCGATCCGGACACGGCCCGTGGTGGTCGTCGACCCCCACCCCTCCGTCAGACTGGACGCCCCGGCGCGGACCGCGCCGGGCCGTCCGCGACACCGTCGTGAAAGGTGGCTCCGTGAACACCACGCCGGAACCGTCCGGGAATGGCGCCCGCCGGGAGCGCAAGTCGGAGAAGACCCGGCGCCGCATCCTCGACGCCGCCGCGGAGATCCTCAGCCGGGACGGGTTCGCCGGTACCCGGCTGGCGGAGATCGCGGCGGCCGCGGACCTCCGTGTTCCGGCCGTCTACTACTATTTCGACTCGCGCGAGGCGATCCTGGAGGAAGTGGTCCTCATCGGCGGACGGCTGGCCGAGGAACGCGTGCGGGCCAAGCTGGCCGCACTACCGGCGGACGCGACGGCCATGGACCGGATCTGCGCCGCGTTCGGCGGCCACCTCGAGATGGTCCTCAAGGAGTCCGCCTACACCGCGGCGGCGATGCGGACCATGGCGCAACTCCCCCCGGACGTGCGGGCACGGCAGCTGCGGGAGCACCGCGCCTACGGCGATCTCTGGCGGAGCCTGATCATGGCTGCCCACGAGGCCGGGGAGCTCGACCCCGGGCTCGACCCGCACGGGGCCCGGATGTTCCTGATGGGCGCGGTGAACTGGGCACCGGAGTGGTGGAAACCCGAGCGGGGCGGGCTCGAGGAGACCGTGGCCACGGCCGAGCGGCTCGTGCGCAACGCGCTCACCGGCGGGGTGACACGCGTGCGGCCGGACGCTCCCGGTCCGGCCGGTGCGGCCGTTCCGGTCTTCACCCCACCGCCCCCGCCCACCCGGGAGCCTCACTGACCCGAGGTGGTCTCCCCGACGCGGTCCCGGTCGGCCGCCGTCCAGGACGCCAGGAAGCGCAGCCCCTCCTCGGACCGGCTTCCGGGCTCCGCGGTCCAGACGACCAGCTGCTGCTCGGGGTCCGTGGTGCACGTCAGGGTGTCCCAGTCCAGTGTCAGATCACCGGCGTCCGGGTGACGGTACAACTTGGTGCCGACGCTGCGGGTCGCCACATGATGGGTCCCCCACCAGCGGCGGAAGTCCTCGTCGCGCACCGACAGCTCGCCGACGAGTTCGGCCAGCCGCGGGTCCTCCGGGGCGTGTGCGGCCTCCCTTCGCAGCTGGGCCACGCACATGTGCCCGACGTCGTCCCACTGCGGGTAGAGCGCACGCACGGACGGCTCCAGGAACGCCAGCCGGACGAAGTTGCGGTGCCGCACCGGGATCCCTCCGAAGTCGATGATCAGGGCCGCGGCCATCCGGTTCCACTCCAGCACGTCCATCCGCCGGCCGAGGACGACCGCCGGCGTGGTCGTGAGGTCGTCGAGCAGCCGCCGCAGCTGTGGCTGCACGCGTTGCGCCGTCCGCCGGCGCGGGGGCGCAGGGTCCTTGCCCGCCAGCTCGAACAGGTATCCGCGGTGGTCCTCGTCGAGCTGCAGCACCCGGGCGATGGCCTCGAGCACCGGCTCCGACGCGCGGATCCGGCCCTGCTCGATCCGCGTGTAGTAGTCAGTGCTGATCGCCGCCAGCAACGCGACCTCTTCCCGGCGCAGGCCGGGCACGCGGCGTGTGCCGACGTCGGGTAGCCCCGCCTCGCGCGGGCCGATCTCGGCCCGACGCACCTTGAGGAACTCCCCCAGCTCGCTATGACGGCCACTCATGGCCCCATCCTGGACGCCCCCGCCGGGCTGCGGCAGGGAGGAATCACTCCCCCGCAGCGGATCGGGTCGGTTCTCCCCACGGAGCCCCCTTCGCCGGGGTGATCCACCTGCGCACGTTGCGGACACTGTGGTCCCGGTGCCATGGTGCCCGCAACGAAGGCTTCCGGGGGCGACGTCGATGAGGACCGTGGACCTGACGCCGCTGGCCCACGCCCTCGCCCGGCACGGTCCCGAGCTGGTCGACGACATGGTCGCCATGCTGCTGGTCCAGATCACCGAGCTGCAGGACGGTGACGAGCAGGTCGTCGGCAGACTGCGGGCCAGCATCGAGTCGAACGTGTCGGCGATCCAGCACCTGTGGGAGCAACCGGTCGACGTCCGGCTCGTCGATCCGCCCGCGGGCGCGCTGCAGTGGGCGTTGCAGCTCGCCCAGCGGGGCATCCCGCTGAGCGTCCTGTGGCGGGCCTACCACCTGTGCACCGCACGGGTGCTGGAGTTCAGCATCGAGGAGCTGGCCGGGGACAGCGGCTCGACCGACGAGCTCGCCCGGCGCATGACCACGGCGAGCACGCTGCTCAACGCCTACGTCGACCACATCTGCGAGCGGGTCGCGTCGAGCTACGAGGTCGAGCGGCAGCGGTGGCTGCGGCAGCAGGACGCGGTGCGCGCGGAGCGGATCGAGGACCTGCTCGCCGGGCGCGTCGGTGACCGGACCCAGGTGGAGGCGGCCCTGGGATACCGGTTGACCGGCCGGCACCTCGGAGTGATCGTCTGGGACGGCGCGAGCCCGGACGGCTCCGGACTGCTGCAGCTGCAGCGCCTGGTCGGCCGGTACGCCGGCCTGCTCGGGTGTCACGAGCCGCCGCTGGTCGTGGCGCGCGACCAGGCGACGGTGTGGGCCTGGCTGACGCTGCCGCCGGGCCGCCACGGGAACGGTGCCGACGTGCTGAACCCCCTCCTGGTCGATGCCGGCACGACACTGCGTGGCGCGGTAGGCGACCCGGCCCCCGGGATCGACGGCTTCGCGCGGACCCACCGCCGGGCCGCGACCGCGCAGTCCGTCGCGCTGGCGGCGGGCGGTGGAGCGGCGACCGTCACCCCGTACGCGTCGGTGGCCGGGGTCAGCTTCGTCTGCCAGGACCTCGACCGGGCCCGCGAATGGGTGCGGGAGGAACTCGGTGACCTGGCCGTGGACGACGAGGCACACGGCCGGCTCCGGGAGAGCATCATCGCGTTCCTCGACACCGGCGGGAGCCTGAACGCGGCCGCCGAACGGCTGGGCTGCCACAAGAACACCGTGCAGTACCGGATCCGCCGCGCGGAACAGATGCTGGGACACAGCATCCGGGAGCGCCGGGTCGACCTGGAGCTGGCGTTGCAGACCTGCCACTGGCTGGGCGCCGCCGTGCTGTACCCGCCGCCGACCACTTGACCGGCGGCCGGCGGCGGCGGTCGCGCATCATCCGTCGCGGTCGAGGAAGCCGGTGATCACCGGAGCGAGGTCGGCGGCGCGCTCGAACAGCATGAGATGCCCGCCGCCGGGAACGACCGTCAGCTCGGCACCGGGGATGAGACGTCGCATGATGCGGGCGTTGGCCAGCGGGATGGCCTGGTCGTGCTCGCCGGCCAGCAGCAGGGTCGGCGTCCGCAGCAGCGGCAGCGCGTGCAGGCTCGTCCAGGTCACGCTCGCCAGTGCCTGGTACAGGTAGCCCCGCCGGGTGGGCGGGTGCGCGAACCGTGCCTCGACGTGCGCGCGCAGGTCGTCCGTCGCCGTCCCGCCGCCGAGCTGCACCAGGGCCTCGGCGAACGAGGCGGGGTCGCGGTAGCGACGGCCGGACAGCAGCGTCCGCAGCGCCGACGGGGTGGGCGGGATGCTGGTCACGCCGAAGTTGGTGTTCGCCAGCACCGATCGGCGCACCCGTGCCCGGGAGACCAGCGCGACCTGCTGGGCGAGCAGGCCGCCCCAGGAGACTCCGAGCAGGTCCGCCCGGCCGACGCTGACGTGGTCGAGCACGCGCGTGGCGATGCGGCCGACCACCGGCAGCGGGAGCGGCACCGCCGTCGGGGACGACCGTCCGGTGCCGGGCACGTCGAACGCGATCGTCGTCCGGTCGCGGCCCAGCAGGCCGCGCAGAGGCTCCCACATCCCGGTGTTGCCGCCGATCCCCATCAGCAGCAGGAGCGGGGTGGTCCCGGGATGGCCGGCACGCACGGACACGTGGACGTCCAGACCCCACATCCGAAGATGTTCTGTCTTTTCCCGGATGGCACCAGTGGGCTCGGCATCGCGCACGGATATCGGCATCGTCGCCCCTTTCGGCGGAGGATTTCGGTGGCGACGATAAGCGGTCGCACGCCGGTGGCGAACAGCCAGATCGCCGATTTGTGCCGGCAGACCAACGGACCGGCCACAAGTTGCCCGGCTGGCCCGATGACGGATGCCCGGCCAGGCGGTTGACTGTGAATCAGCCAACAGCAAGCCCTGGACCTGCGGATATCCGATCCGCCGGAGGGTTGCGACCGTGTGGCTCGTGATCACTGTGCCTCAGAGTCGAGGAGTTGTCATGTCCGATCACCCTCAGCCGCAGTCCGGTTCGTACGACGCCGTCGTGGTCGGCGCCGGATTCGGCGGAATGTACATGCTGCACCGCCTGCGCCAGCAGGGACTGTCGGTGCGCGTTTTCGAGGCCGGGGGCGGCGTCGGCGGAACCTGGTACTGGAACCGTTATCCGGGTGCCCGCTGCGACGTGGAGAGCGTCGACTACCAGTACTCGTTCTCCGAGGAACTGCTGCGTGACTGGACCTGGAGCGAGCGCTACCCGGCCCAGCAGGAGCTGCTCGCCTACCTCAACCACGTCGCCGACCGGTTCGACCTGCGCCGCGACATCCAGCTGAACACGCGGGTCACCGGGGCGAGGTTCGACGACGACGCCCGGCACTGGGTGGTCGAGACCGACAACGGCCCCGCCGTCACCGCGACCTACGTCGTGATGGCCACCGGCTGCCTGTCCGTGCCGCGGACCCCGTCCTTCGAGGGACTGGAGGAGTTCGCCGGTCCGACCTACCACACCAGCTCGTGGCCGGAGGAGGGCGTGGACTTCACCGGCAAGCGGGTGGCGGTCTTCGGCACCGGCTCGTCCGGCATCCAGTCGATCCCGCTGATCGCCGAGCAGGCCGAGCACCTGTACGTCTTCCAGCGCACCCCGAACCACAGCGTGCCTGCCGGCAACCACCCGCTGAGCCCGGAGGAGCAGCGCGACGGCACCGAGCGGTTCGCCGAGAAGCGCGCGTTCGCGAAGGACACGTTCACCGGGCTGACCGTGCCGGACACCGGCCTGCTCGCGAACGAGTCGACGCCCGAGCAGCGCCGGGCCGTCTACGAGGAGCGCTGGCGACTGGGCGGGCTCGCCATGTACGGCGCGTTCGCCGACGTGCTGGTCGACGAGAAGGCGAACGCGACGGCCGCCGAGTTCTTCAGCGCGAAGATCCGGGAGAAGGTCACCGACCCGGAGGTGGCCGCGAAGCTGACCCCCACCAGCTACCCGTTCGGCGGCAAGCGCATCTGCGTCGACACCGACTACTTCGAGACCTACAACCGGGACAACGTGACGCTGGTGGACCTGCGGGAGGCCCCGGTCGAGCGGGTCACGCCCGACGGGATCCGGGCCGGCGACACCGAGTACGCGGTCGACGCCATCGTCTTCGCCACTGGCTTCGACGCGATGACCGGGGCGCTGCTCGCCATGGACATCCGGGGCCACGACGAGCTGACGCTCTCCGAGGTGTGGGCCGCGGGACCGCGCACCTACCTGGGCCTGGCCATCGCCGGGTTCCCGAACATGTTCCTGGTCACCGGTCCCGGGAGCCCCTCGGTGTTCAGCAACATGGTCGTGTCCATCGAGCAGCACGTGGACTGGATCGCCGACGCGATCGAGCGGGCGCGCGCCGACGGTGTGCGGCTCATCGAGGCCGAGCCGAAGGCCGAGGAGGAGTGGGTCGCGCACGTCAACGAGGTCGCCGACTCGACCCTGCTGCCCCGGGCGAACTCCTGGTACGTGGGCGCGAACGTGCCCGGCAAGCCGCGGATCTTCATGCCCTACCTCGGTGGGGTCGGCCCCTACCGGCAGCGGTGCGACGAGGTCGCCGCGAACGGTTACGACGGATTCCAGATGGTGAGTTGATCGGACATGACGACCCCCACCCCCACCGACCGGACGGTCACGCTGCCGGACGGCGTGAACCTGCAGGTCAGCGAGTACGGCTCGGGCGAGCCGCTCGTACTGGTCTGCGGCACGACCCAGTCCCACCGGCTCTGGGCGCCGATGCTGCCGACACTGGCGGCGAGCTTCCGGGTGATCACCTACGACCACCGCGGTGTCGGCGATTCCACCCGCGGCGAGGGCCCGATCAGCATGGCCTCGCTCGCCGACGACCTGGCCGCGCTGCTGGGCGAGCTCGGGATCGACCGGGCGCATGTGCTGGGCTACTCGCTGGGCAGCACCGTCGCCCAGGAGCTGGCGCTGAACCACCCGGAGCGGGTCGCCGACCTCGCCCTGGTCGGCACCTGGGGCCGGACCGACGTGTACCAGGCCTCGGTGTTCACCGCGCTCGGACACCCGTGGCGGACCGGGCACCGGGACGTCGCCCTCGCCGCCCTCGGGATCGCCTTCTCCCCCGAGCTGCTCAACTCCGAGCAGTTCCCCGCCATGCTCGAGCAGCTCGGCCCGCTGTTCCCCAGCACACCGGAGCAGATGGCGACCGCGGCCGAGCAGTGGGACGCCGACGTCGCCCACGACGCCCTCGACCGGATCGACCGGATCACCGTGCCGACCCTGGTGATCGCCGCCGAGTCCGACCTGCTCACCCCGCCCCGGCAGGGCCGGGCGGTCGCCGACCGGATCCCCGGTGCCCGGTTCGAGCAGCTCGCCGGCCCGGGCGCGAGCCACGCGGCGCCCCTGGAGCGCCCCGACGACGTGGCCGGACTCGTCACCGAGTTCCTCACCAAGAACCCCCTGCCCGCCTGACCGAGAGGCACCGCCATGCCCATCCGCACCCGCACCTCCGTCGTCCGCTCCTCACCCGGCAAGTACGAGACCGTCGAGGTGGAACTCGACGACCCGCGTCAGAACGAGGTGACGGTCAAGATCGCCGCGTCCGGCCTGTGCCACTCCGACGACCACGTGGCCACCGGGGACGTCCCGGTCGCCGTCTTCCCCTACGCGGGTGGCCACGAGGGCTCGGGCGTGATCACCGCCGTCGGCCCGGACACCCCCGGGTACGAGGTCGGCGACCACGTCGTGTTCTCCTTCCTCCCCGCCTGCGGGCGCTGCGAGTTCTGCGCCCGCGGCCTGTCGAACCTCTGCGACCTCGGCGCCTCGCTGCTCACCGGCGCACGTGCGGAGGACCCGACGAGCTTCCGGATGCACCTCGACGACGGCACGCCCGTCGGCCAGCAGTGCGGCATCTCCACCTTCAGCGAGTACACCACTGCCTCGACCGCGTCGGTCATCAAGATCGACAAGGAGCTGCCGCTCCGGGCCGCCGCGCTGCTGGGCTGCGCGGTCCCCACCGGCTGGGGGTCCGCGGTGCGGTCGGGCAACGTCCAGCCCGGCGACACCGTCATCGTGATGGGCATCGGCGGCATCGGTGCCAACGCCCTGCAGGGCGCCGCCCACGCCGGCGCCACCACGGTGATCGCGGTCGACCCGGTGGAGCAGAAGCGGGAGTGGGCCCAGCAGTTCGGGGCCACCCACTTCTACACCACGATCGAGGAGGCGGCCGACTTCGCCCGGTCGCTCACCAACGGTCAGGGCGCCGACGCGACCATCGTCACCATCGGTGTGCTCCAGGGCGACCACATCGGGCAGGCCCTCGCCTCGATCCGCAAGGCGGGCACCGTCGTCGTGACCGGGCTCGGGGACATCACCGCGGTCGGCGCCCCGATCGCGCTCGGCGAGCTCACCCTGTTCCAGAAGCGGCTGCAGGGATCGCTGTTCGGGGAGTCCAACCCGCGCCGGGACATCCCGAGCCTGCTGCGCATGTACCAGGCGGGGCAGCTCAAGTTGGACGAGCTCGTCACCACCGAGTACTCGCTCGACCAGGTGGCCAAGGCGTACGAGGACATGCACGCCGGCCGCAACATCCGCGGAATGATCGTCTTCGAGTAGTCCCAGACCCGGCAGGCCCGGGCCCGCAGAGGGGCCGGGCCTGCCGTTCCATCCGTCAGCGAAGCCGGAGAGCGCCATGGACACCTCCTTCACCCCCGAGACGACCGCCCTCGCCGCGCGTGCCCGCCGCCAGGGCATCGGTGACCTGCTGAACCGCACCGTCCGCCGCACGCCCGGCAAGCTCGCCGTCGTGGCCGGGGATCTCCGGGTGACCTACGCCGAGTTCGACACCGCCGTCAACCGGTGCGCGCACGCGCTGACCGACCGCGGCCTGGTCAAGGGTGACCGGCTCGCGGTGCTGTCGCACAACTGCTGGCAGTACGCCGTGCTCGTGTACGCGACCGCGAAGCTCGGCGTGGTGCTGGTGCCGGTGAACTTCATGCTGGGCGCCGACGAGATCGCCTACATCCTGACTCACTCCGGCGCCGGCGGCATGATCGTCGAGGACGCCCTGGTGCCCACCGCGGAGAAGGCGCTGGCCACCGCGGGTGTCACGGGCGGGGTCCGCGGGCGGATCTCCCCGTCCGGCTGCGGCGCGGCCGAGGGCTGGGAGGACGTCGATCCGTGGTGGGGCGCCGGACCGGTCGAGCCGCCGGACGTCGCCGTGAACGACGACGACCCGCTCCGCCTGATGTACACCTCCGGCACCGAGTCCCGGCCGAAGGGCGTGCTCCTCACCTCCCGATCGCTGATCTCCCAGTACGTCAGCTGCATCGTCGGCGGCGGGATGTCCGCCGACGACGTCGAGGTGCACTCGCTGCCGATGTACCACTGCGCGCAGCTGGACTGCTTCTTCGGCCCGGACGTCTACCTCGGCGCGACGTCGGTCATCCTGCCCGGCCCGGATCCCGCCACCCTGCTGGCCACGATCGAGCGGGAGAAGGTGACCAAGCTGTTCTGCCCGCCGACGGTGTGGATCTCGCTGCTGCGTCACCCCGACTTCGACACCGCGGATCTCTCCTCGCTGCGGAAGGGCTACTACGGGGCATCGCCGATGCCGGTCGAGGTGCTCCGGGAGATCCAGGAGCGGCTTCCCGACGTGGCGTTGTGGAACTTCTACGGCCAGACCGAGCTGGCACCGGTGGCCGCGATCCTGGGGCCGGACGAGCAGCTGGAACGGGCGGGCAGTGCGGGCCGGCCCGCACTGAACGTGGAGACGGTCATCGTCGACGACGACGACCGCCCGGTCGCGCCCGGCGAGGTCGGCGAGATCGTGCACCGCAGCTCGCACGCCATGCTTGGCTACTACCAGGACGAGGCGAAGACGGCGGAGGCGTTCGCGGGCGGCTGGTTCCACTCCGGTGACCTCGGCGTCATGACCGCCGACGGCTGTCTCACGATCGTCGACCGCAAGAAGGACATGATCAAGACCGGGGGCGAGAACGTCGCCAGCCGCGAGGTCGAGGAGGCGCTCTACGAGCTCGGCGGGGTGGCGGAGGTCGCCGTGTTCGGGATCAGCCACCCGCACTGGATCGAGGCCGTGGCCGCGGCCGTCGTTCCCCGGGACGGCAGCACGCTGTCGGTCGACGACGTGCGGGACTTTGCCCGGGCCACGCTCGCGCCGTACAAGCGCCCGAAGTACGTCGTCCTCGCGGAGTCGCTTCCCAAGAACCCCAGCGGCAAGGTGCTCAAGCGCGACCTGCGCGAGCAGTACGCCGGCCTGGTCGACGCCGACGCCGAAGCCGGCCGGTGATGGCCGGCCGGCGGCGGGGCGATCGTCCTCACGGCGATCGGGACGGGAACGCGGACACGCCCCCGGACGCCGCCGCGACCGCGGACGGCGGTGAGGTGGTCGGCATGCCGTCGCTCGGGGAGGCGGTCGGTGGCCTGGCCGCGGCGCTGGGCCAGGGACAGGTCGTCGCCCGCGAGGCCGCGGCACTGGGCGGGGAGCTCGTGCGGGTCGCGCTGGGCCGCTCCTCGGTCGCACCGGCCAAGGGCGACCGGCGGTTCACCGACCCGGCGTGGTCGCAGAACCCGGTCTACGACCGGATCGGACGCGGCTACCTCGCCACCACGCGTGCGGTGGACAACCTGACCGACGCGCTGGCCGAGCGCGGCACCGACCCCCACCGAGTCGAGCAGGCCCGGTTCGCCACCGGCATCCTGACCAGCGCCCTCGCCCCGACGAACTTCCTGCCCACCAATCCGGCGGCGCTCAAACGCGCCTTCGACACCGGAGGGCGGAGCCTGCTGCGCGGGCTGCGCAACATCGCCGGCGACGTGCGGCACAACGGCGGGATGCCGTCGATGGTGGAGCGCGGGGTGTTCGAGGTGGGCCGCGACCTCGCGGCGACACCGGGCGCGGTCGTGGACCGCGAACCCGTGGGCGAGCTGATCCAGTACCGGCCGAGCACCGAACGGGTACGCCGGCGGCCGGTGCTGGTCGTGCCGCCGCCGATCGGGCGGTACTACTTCCTGGACTTGCGCCCGGGCCGCAGCTTCGTCGAGTACGCGGTCGGCCAGGAGCTGCAGACGTTCCTGCTCAGCTGGCGCAACCCGACCGCCGAGCAGGGCGACTGGGACCTCGACACCTACGCCGCCCGGGTGTCGTCCGCGATCGACACGGTCCGCGAGATCACCGGCAGCGACGACGTGAACCTCGTCGGGTTCTGCGCGGGCGGGATCATCGCCACCACCGTGCTCAACCACCTCGCCGCCACCGGTGACCGGCGGGTGCGCAGCATGTCCTACGGGGTCACCCTGCTCGACTTCGGCGAGCAGGCCCCGATCGCGGCGTTCCAGAGCGCCGGGCTGCTGCGCCTGGCGCGGGAGCGGTCGCGCCGGACGGGGATCATCACCAGCCGGCAGATGGGCGCGGCGTTCACCTGGATGCGCCCCGACGACCTGGTGTTCAACTACGTGGTCAACAACTACCTCATGGGCGACAAGCCGCCCGCGTTCGACGTGCTGGCCTGGAACGCCGACGGAACCAACCTGCCCGGCGCGCTGCACTGCCAGTTCCTGGACGTCTTCCGGGACAACCTGCTGGTCACACCCGGGGGGCTCACCGTGCTCGGCAGCCCGGTGCACCTCAAGGACATCACCGTGCCCACCTTCGTGACCGGCGCGGTCACCGACCACCTCACCCCGTGGAAGGGCTGCTACCGCACCACCCAGCTCGTCGGCGGCCAGAGCACGTTCGTGCTCAGCTACTCCGGGCACATCGCCAGCCTGGTCAACCCGCCCGGCAACCCGAAGGCGCACTACTGGACCGGCGGCCCGCCCGGACCCGACCCGGACGCGTGGTGGGCCGGCGCCACCCGCCAGCAGGGCAGCTGGTGGGAAGCCTGGACGACCTGGCTCGACCCGCACGCCGGCGAGTGCACCACCGCTCCGGCCGAGCTGGGTTCCACCACCCACCCGGTCCTCGACCCGGCACCCGGCCGCTACGTGCGCGACCGGACCTGAGCTCCGCACCCTCCTGCACGACCTGTCGGTACCGATCGGAAAGGACCCGTCGTGCCCAAGCCGAACTGGCTGCAGAACCCCTGGCGGCAGAATCCCTGGTTCGAGTCGGTCGCGGTGGCGCAGCGCCGCGCGCGCAAGTGCCTCCCGGCCCCCGTGTACGGGGCCCTGGTCGCGGGCTCCGAACGCGGCCAGACCGTCGAGGATAACGAGGCCGCGTTCCGGGAGATCGGGTTCGCCCCGCATGTGGCGGGGCACCGCGCCGAGCGAGCGATGACGACCACCGTGCTGGGACAGGAGATCGCGCTTCCGGTGATGATCTCCCCGACGGGGGTGCAGGCCGTGCATCCGGACGGAGAGGTCGCCGTCGCGCGGGCCGCCGCTGCCCGCGGCACTCTGATGGCGCTGAGCAACTTCGCGAGCAAGTCCGTCGAGGAAGCCGTTGCGGCGAACCCGCAGACGCTGTTCCAGATGTACTGGACCGGCTCCCGGGATGTGATGATCCAACGGATGCAGCGGGCCAGGGCCGCCGGTGCGGTTGGCCTGATCGCCACGCTGGACTGGTCGTTCTCGATGGGTCGGGACTGGGGGAGTCCGGAGATCCCGGAGAAGGTCGACCTCAGGACGATGATCCGGATGGCGCCACAGGTCGTGGTCCGTCCGCGGTGGGCCGCCCGGTTCGCCCGGGCGGGCATCCCCGACCTGACCGCACCGAACCTCGCCCCACCCGGTGGCGCGGCACCGACGTTCTTCACCGCCTACTACGAGTGGATGACCACGCCGCCGCCGTCGTGGGACGACGTGGCGTGGATGCGCGAGCAGTGGGAGCAGCTCGGTGGGGGCCCGTTCGTGTTGAAGGGCGTGTGCCGGGTCGACGACGCCCGGCGGGCGGTGGACGCGGGGGTCACGGCGATCTCGGTGTCCAACCACGGCGGCAACAACCTCGACGGGACACCCGCCGCGATCCGGATGGTCGCCCCCGTCGCGGCCGCCGTCGGGGACCAGGTCGAGGTGCTGCTCGACGGGGGCATCCGGCGCGGCTCGGACGTGGTGAAGGCGCTCGCGCTGGGTGCCCGCGCGGTGATGATCGGCCGGGCGTACCTGTGGGGCCTGGCAGCCAACGGCCAGGCCGGCGTCGAGAACGTCCTGGACATCCTGCGCAGCGGCATCGACTCGGCCCTCCTGGGCCTGGGGCTGTCCTCGGTCCACGAGCTGGAACCCGACCACTTGCTCGTCCCCGACGGCTTCCACCGTGCGCTCGGTGTGCCCTCGGCGTCGGTGCCCACCTCGCTGATCCACACCACGGACGAATGATGAATCCGACATCAAAGGAGCTGCACACATGAGTCTCGCCGCAGAGTCGCGGACCGAGCTGGACCGCACCCGCTTCTACATCGACGGTGAGTGGGTGGAGCCTCGCGGCAGCGAGACCCACCGCGCGCTCGAGGCCGCGACGGGGGAGTTGTTCGGTACCGCCGCGATGGGCACCGACGCCGATATCGACGCCGCCGTCAATGCCGCCCGCCGTGCACTCGACGAGGGCCCGTGGGGCCGCACCACGCCCGCCGAGCGCGCAGCGGTGATGCGCCGCTTCGCCGAGGCACTGGCCGCCCGGGCCGACGGCACGTCGACGCTGGTCAGCCGCGAGAACGGCATGCCGATCACGCTGTCCGGAGCGTTCAACGGGGCCGCGCCCGCCGCCCTCCTGAACATCTACGCCGACGTGATCGAGCAGACGCCGCTGGAGGTGGCTCGCCCGAGCGCCTCCGGGGCGACGATCGTGCGCCGGGAGCCGGTCGGTGTGGTCGGGGCGATCACGCCGTTGAACTACCCGCAGGTCCTGGCGATGATCAAGATCGCGCCGGCGCTGGCGGCGGGCTGCACGGTCGTGCTCAAGCCCTCGCCCGAGACCGCCCTGGACGCCTACGTGTTCGGCGACGCCGCCACCGAGGCCGGCGTGCCCCCGGGCGTGCTCAACATCGTCCTGGCCGGCCGGGAGGCCGGCTCGGCACTGGTGGAGCACCCGCTCATCGACAAGATCGCATTCACCGGGTCGACGGCCGCCGGGCGTGCCATCGGGGCGAGGTGCGGGGAGCTGATTCGTCGCTGCACCCTGGAGCTGGGTGGCAAGTCGGCGGCCATCGTGTGCGACGACGCCGACCTGGACGTGTTCCTCGCCGGCCTGCCCACGGCCTCGTTCATGAACAACGCCCAGACCTGCACCACGAGCTCGCGGATCCTCGCGCCACGCTCCCGCTACGACGAGGTCGTCGACGCACTCGCCCAGTTCACCGGCAACCTCGTCGTGGGCGACCCGCTCGACCCCGCCACGACCTGCGGGCCGATGGCAAGCGAGACGCACCTGCAGCGGGTGTTGGGCTACATCGACATCGGCCGCAACTCCGGTGCACGGCTGGTCGCCGGCGGTGGTCGCCCGGCCGGTCTGGACCGGGGCTGGTTCGTGGAACCGACCGTCTTCGCGGACGTCGACAACGGCGACCAGCTCGCTCGCGAGGAGGTGTTCGGCCCGGTCATGGCCGTGATCCCCTACGACGGCGGCGACGACGAGGCCGTCCGGATCGCGAACGACTCGAACTACGGTCTCGCCGGATCGGTGTGGTCGGCCGACGAAGCCCGCGCCCTCGACATCGCCCGCCGGGTGCGCACCGGCACGATCGGCGTCAACTACTACAACATCGACCTCGGTTCCCCGTTCGGCGGCATGAAGGACAGCGGCGTCGGCCGCGAGCTCGGTCCCGAGGGGTTCGACAACTACCTGGAGTACAAGTCGATGTACGTCGGCGCGGACCACCTCCCGGGCTGAGTGCCGACAAATGATCATCGGTGTGGTGCGGGAGTCGAGCCCGGGTGAGACCCGGGTGGCCGCGACCCCGGCGACGGTGACCCAGCTGCGGAAGCTGGGGCACGAGGTGCTGGTCGAGGCGGGGGCGGGAGAGCGGTCGGACTTCCCGGACCGCGCGTTCGTTGAGGCGGGCGCGAGCGTGGGTGACGCGTGGCGGGCCGATGTCGTGTTCGGGATCAACGCACCGGCCGAGGTCGAGCTGGCGCGGATGAAGCCCGGGGCGATGCTGGTCGCGCTGTTGGCGCCCGCCCTGAACCCGGAGATCGTCGAGGTGCTGGCACGGCGGCCGATCACGGCGTTGTCGATGGACGCGGTGCCCCGGATCTCGCGGGCGCAGTCGTTGGACGTGCTCAGCTCGATGGCCAACATCGCCGGGTACCGGGCGGTGATCGAGGCGGCGCACGAGTTCGGCCGGTTCTTCACCGGTCAGGTGACCGCGGCCGGGAAAGTGCCTCCGGCGAAGGTGCTGGTGGTCGGTGCCGGTGTCGCGGGGCTGGCGGCGATCGGTGCGGCGGGCTCGTTGGGGGCAGTGGTGCGGGCGACCGATCCGCGGCCGGACGTCGCCGACCAGGTGAGGTCGCTGGGCGGGGAGTACCTGTCGATCACCTCACCGGAGGTCGAGGTCTCAACAACCGGTTACGCCAAGGAGATGGGCGACGATTACAAGATCCGCGAGGCGCAGCTCTACGCCCAGCAGAGCGCGGACGTCGACATCATCGTCACCACCGCCCTGATTCCGGGACGGCCGGCACCGCAGTTGATCACGGCCGAGATGGTGGCGGCGATGCGGCCCGGTTCGGTGATCGTGGACATGGCCGCGGCCAACGGCGGCAACGTCGAGGGCACCGTGCCCGGTGAGAAGACCGTGACCGGCAACGGTGTCACGATCATCGGTTACACCGCCCTGGCCGGCCGGCTGCCCACCCAGGCCAGCCAGCTGTACGGCACGAACCTCGTCAACCTCATGAAGCTGCTTACGCCGGGCAAGGACGGACAGGTCGTGCTCGACCTCGACGACCCCGTCCAGCGGTCGATGACCGTCGTGCGCGACGGCGAATCGACCTGGCCGCCACCGCCGGTGTCGGTGTCGGCCGCCCCGGCGGTCGCGCCCGCGGCAGCCGCCACGGAGCCGGCGAAGGAAGCCACACCGCCGCTGTCGCCCGGGCGGCGGTTCGGCATCGTCGCCGCCGCGGCCGCGGTGCTGTTCGCTCTCATCGCGGTCTCGCCGCAGGTGCTGAGCAAACACCTCGTGGTGTTCGCGCTGGCCATCGTGATCGGCTACTACGTGATCGGGAACGTGCACCACGCACTGCACACCCCGCTGATGTCGGTGACCAACGCGATCTCCGGGATCATCGTCGTCGGCGCCCTGCTGCAGATCGGTCAGCACGGCCCCGCGATCACAGTCGTGGCCGCCGTCGCGGTGCTGCTGGCGACGATCAACGTCTTCGGCGGTTTCGCCGTCACTCGCCGCATGCTCGACATGTTCCGACGGAGCTGATCCCGTGACTGCCCAGTCCGCGGCCACCGCCGCCTACCTCGTCTCCGCGCTGCTGTTCATCCTTGCGCTCGCGGGACTCTCCCGGCACGAGACCGCCAGGGCGGGCAACACCTTCGGCATCGCCGGCATGGCGATCGCCTTGATCGCCACTCTCGTTCTCGCCGTCGGACACGGCCTCGACGCGCTGGGCGTCGGTGTGCTGATCGCCGCCGTCCTGGTCGGCGCGGTGATCGGCCTGGTCCGTGCCGCCCGCGTGCCGATGACCGGCATGCCCGAGCTGATCGCGCTGTTCCACAGCTTCGTCGGCCTCGCCGCGGTGCTGGTCGCCTGGAACGGCTACCTCGAGGTCGAGGCCCGGGGCGGCGGGCTCGACCCCGAACTGGTGGGCGTCCACCGGGCCGAGGTCGTGATCGGGGTGTTCATCGGTTCCGTCACCTTCACCGGGTCCGTCATCGCCTGGGGCAAGCTCGCCGGCACGCTCTCCTCACGCCCGCTCGTGCTGCCCGGGAAGAACGTGCTCAATCTCGGCGCCGTCGCCGCATTCGTCGCCCTCACCGTCTGGTTCGTGGTCCGGCCGACGCCGGTCGCGCTGGTCGCCGTCACCGTGATCGCACTCGCGTTCGGTGTGCACCTCGTCGCCTCCATCGGTGGCGGCGACATGCCGGTGGTGGTGTCGATGCTCAACAGCTACTCGGGCTGGGCGGCGGCGGCCTCCGGGTTCCTGCTGGCCAACGATCTGCTGATCATCACCGGTGCCCTGGTCGGTTCCTCAGGTGCCTACCTGTCCTACATCATGTGCAAGGGGATGAACCGCTCGTTCGTGGCCGTCATCGCCGGCGGGTTCGGTATCGAGGCGCCCACCGGTGAGGCCAGGGACTACGGCGACCACCGGGAGGTCACCGCCGAGGGCGCGGCTGCCCTGCTGGCCGGCGCAACCAGAGTGATCATCACTCCTGGCTACGGCATGGCCGTCGCCCAGGCCCAGTACCCCGTCGCCGAACTCACCCGACATCTCCGCGACAAGGGCGTCGACGTCCGCTTCGGCATCCACCCCGTCGCGGGCCGGCTGCCCGGCCACATGAACGTCCTGCTCGCCGAGGCCAAGGTGCCCTACGACATCGTCCTGGAGCTGGACGAGATCAACGACGACTTCGCCGGCACCGACGTCGTCCTCGTCATCGGCGCCAACGACACCGTCAACCCGGCCGCGACCGACGAACCCGGTTCGCCCATCGCCGGCATGCCCGTTCTGAAGGTCTGGGAAGCCGCCGACGTCATCGTCTTCAAACGCTCCATGGCCACCGGCTACGCCGGCGTCACCAACCCCCTCTTCTACAAGGAGAACAGCCACATGTTGTTCGGCGACGCGCGCGACCGCGTCGAAGACATCGTCAAATCCCTCTGAATTCAGGGTCGGCCGTGACCGTCGCTTGTGCGAGGACGGCGCCGGTGCTCGCGGCGACGACGGCAGCGGTGTGGGTGTGCTCGTGGGTGTCGACGCCGATGACGACGTCGACGAGCTCTGCGAGGACGGGCAACGCGTTCTCCTTCGACCGGGACGGACGCCAGTTCCGGTCCGGTTCGGGAGACTCGGCATGACTGTGATGGGACACGCCAGCTGCTACTGGCGGTCAAGCTCATGATCAGGCCAGCTGCTCCCGGCCGGGCGAGCAGCCGCCACGAGGTCAACGTCGTCGGGTGGAACCCCTTCGCCGTGGCCGCCCGCCCACAGGCAGCTTCCATCAGCATCGTTTCGACCTGGCGCATCGGCACCTCCACCACCTCGTCGGGCCGCCCGCCCGAGTTGTGACGTGGGCACAGTGGCGGGGCCGAATGTGCCCGGCAGGCCCGATGACGACGCGTCGCGATCGTGGTTCGCTGTGTCGCGTCACGATGCGTCCCCGGCAGTCGGGTGCTGACCGCCTCGCCCGGAGGGGCTCGTGAGCGTTCCCGTCACCGGTGCCGAGGAGTTGTCATGCCCGAACCTTCCCAGCCCGTCGTCCACGATGGTGCGGAGCTGTGCGGCCTGGTCCTGCGCTGCGTGCTCACCACCGCGGACAACGGGTCGAGCTTGCAGGCCAGCACACTGCGCCGGTTGACCGAGGAACTGCGCGGGATCGACGGGTCGGTCGGCGCGGTGCTACTGGTCGGGACCGGCTCGAACTTCTGCACCGGCGGCGACGTGCAGGGCTTTGCACAGGCCGAAGACGTGGGACGGCACGTCCACCAGCTGGCCGACCTGTTCCACGACTTCCAGCGGGCCGTGCGGAACGCGCCGGTCCCGGTGGTGGCGGCGGTGCAGGGTTGGGCCGCCGGCGCCGGCATGAGCGCGGTGCTGGCGGTCGACGTCGCGGTGGCCGGAACGTCCACCCGCCTCCGCCCGGCCTACCCGGCGCTGGGCTTCTCCCCCGACGGCGGGATGAGCTGGCTGCTGCCTCGCCTGATCGGTGCCGGGCGGGCCCGGCACGTCCTGCTCACCGACACCGTGATCGACGCGGCACAGGCCCTCGAGTGGGGGCTGGTGTCGATGGTCGTCCCGGACCCGGACGTGCTCGCCGAGGCCGAGCGGATCGCCGGGCAGCTGGCCGAGGGGCCGACCCGTGCACTCGGGCGGATCAAGCAGCTGATCGGTGACGCCGAGTGCCGTGACCTGGACTCGCATCTCGACGCCGAGGCGGCGGCGATCGCCGCCAGCGCGACCGACGACGAGGGACGGGCGGGTGTGGCCGCGTTCGCCGCCCGCCGTCCGCCACGGTTCCGCGACTGAACGGCCGCGGACCCGCCGGCGTCTCGCACGACACCACCGTGCGCTGGCGGCCCGGGGTCGCCGGCTAGCCCACCTTGGGGCGAGCCTCCGCGGGCTCGGCCGCCGGACCGCCGGAACGCTGCTCGGCGAGCACCTCGTCCACATCGGGCCAGAGGATGGGACTGTCCAGCACGGTCCTCTGCTGGGTTTCGATCTCCCCGACCAACCACTCGATCATGGCCCGGGTGGTCGTCGACGCGGCGGCCTCGTCCTGCCCGCGGATCGCCTCGACGGCCTCGGCGATCCTCCGGGTCAGCTCGGCGCGGCTGCCCCGGGGGAAACGCCACCGCACGGTCGTGGTCATCGTGGCCAGCGCCGGGACGATGGTGGCGAGCACGTCGTTGTGCGCGGCCTCCGCCACCCGGAGGTGGTAGCGGCCGCTGTGCACCGCGTACTCCGGGCCCCGGACCCGTTGCGCGCGGCGCAGAGCGTCCACGGAGTCGTCGAGCAGGACGAGGTCGTGCTCGGTGCGGTGCGCGGCGGCGAGCGCGGCGACCGCGGGTTCCACCGCGATCCGCGCCTCGAACACCGACCGCAGGGTCGCGCCGCGGAACTGCACCACCATGCCCATGGCGCTGGCCACCACGTCCGGCCCGGGCGTGGCCAGGCGCGGTCCGCCGTTCGGGCCGGCCTTCACCGTGACCGCACCGAGGAAGGTCAGCAGGCGCAGCGCCTCGCGCAACGTCCCGCGGGAGACCTCGTACCGCTTGATCAGGGTCGCCTCGTCGGCGAGACCGTCACCGGGTTCGAGCCCGCGCTCGTGGAAGTCGCGCAGGATCCGCCGGGCGGTGTGGGTGGGAAGCAGCCCGCGGCGGACCACCTGCTGGGTCTCCGCCATGCCGGGCCCTCCGATCATCACCGAGCGTGCGTGCGCGCACGGCAGATTGTACGCACCGGATCATCGCGGAACACGCAGGCGCGGGCGCCCCGGGGGCTGCCGGCTCAGGCCGCGACCCGGATCGCCTGTCCCGTGACATGCCTGCTCTCGGGCGAGGCGAGGAACAGGATGACGTCGGCGACCTCGTCCGGGTCACCGTCGCGCCCCAGGGGTTGCCTCGCCCGGTAGGCCTGCACGTAGTCCGGGTCGACGGCCTTCGTGAGACTGTCGTTCCAGATCAGCCCGGGCACGACCGCGTTCGCCCGGATCCCGTCGCGACTGCCTTCCGCGGCGAGCGCCCGGGTCAGCCCCAGCACACCGGCCTTCGCGGCGGCGTAGGCGACCTCGCCGAACGGGGCCGGTGACTCGGAGGCCAGCGAGGAGACGTTGACGACGGACGGAGCCGCCGATCGCCGCAGCAACGGCCACGCTGCACGGGCGTGCAGGAAGTGCGCGGTGAGCGAGGTCCCGATCACCCGGTTCCAGGTGTCCAGGTCGGTGTCCGGGAACGGGGCGAGCCGGTTGAGCCCGACGCTGTTGACGAGCACGTCGAGACGGCCGAACGCGGCGTCGACGTCGGCGAACAGCCCGGTGACGCCGGCCTCGTCCGCAGCGTCCACCGCCCGGGCGAGCACCCGTTCCTCGGGGACGGTCGCCGTGAGTTCCGCGCGGAGCCGCTCGAGCCGCCGCGGGCTGATGTCGGTCACGATCACCGACGCCCCCTCACCGAGCAGGCGCCGGGCGACCGCTCCCCCGATCCCCGCGCCCGCCGCCGCGTTCACCATCGCCACCGTCTTGGAGAAGCGGTCGTTCACCGGTGCACCCCCGACCCGTCGTTCGCCGCCGGCCGGAGGTCGAAGTCCGCCGGATCCGCCCGCCTGGTCATCGACCACCAGTCGACGACCCGCCAGGGGTTGCTCACCACCACGCGGCCCTTCGCGTTGCGGTAGTAGGTCGTGACGCCCGGATGGGTCCAGATCATCCGCTCGTGCGCCGCGGCGACGCTCTCGTTGTACTTCTCCTGGACCTCGGACCGGACCTCCGCAACGGCCGCACCGGTGCGGAACATCCCGTCCAGCACGCTGTGCACGTAGCGCATCTGGCACTCCAGGTAGAAGATCAGGCTGCCCCCGTGGCCGGCCTGGGTGTTCGGCCCGTACAGGCAGAACATGTTCGGGAACCCGGACACGACGGTCCCGAGGTAGGCCTGCGCATCGTCGTCGTCCCAGGCCTCGCGTAGCGTGCGGCCGTCCCGGCCGACCACCTCGAACGAGGCGAGGAACCGGACGACGTCGAACCCGGTGGCGAAGATCAGCACGTCGAACTCGACCTCCCGGCCCGAGACCAGGCGCGCGCCGCCGGGCAGGATCTGCTCGATCGGTTCGGTCACCAGCTCGACGTCGTCGCGTCGCAGGGTCCGGTACCAGCCATTGTCGAGCAGGATCCGCTTGCCGAAGGGCGGGTAGTCCGGGACGACCTTCTCGATCAGGTCCGGCCGGCCCTCGAGTTCCCGCTCGATGTAGCGGGTGAAGTACCGCCGGTGCGCATCATTGATCGCGTTGATCGAGCGCTCCGGGTCCGGCCAGTCGGGATCGCGCTGGAGGGACTCGTAGAGCGTGTCGTTGAGGACCCAAGCCAGTCGCTGCCGGTACCAGAACCGGTAGAGCGGCACCTCGCGGAGCAGGAAGCGGACGGCCTCGGGGATCTCCTGCCGGAACTTCTCGAACGGCGCGACCCAGTGTGCGGAACGCTGGAAGACCGTCAGCGAGGCTGCGGTGCCGGCGATCGCCGGGACGACCTGCATCGCGCTCGCGCCGTTGCCGATGACGCCGACCCGCTTCCCGGCGAGGTCGAGATCCTCCGGCCACTCGGCGGTGTGGCAGGACCGGCCGGCGAACGCGGACCGGCCGGGCAGGTCGGGGAGCTTCGGGGTGCCGAACGCACCGACCCCGCTGACCAGGACGTTCGCCCGCATCGTCGCACGGGTGCCGTCCGGTCCCTCGGTCTCCACGGCCCACTGCTGCTGATCGTCGTCCCAGGTCGCGGACCGGACCCGGGTGGAGAACCGGATCAGGTCTCGCACGGCCCACTCGTCGGTGACCCGCTCGAGGTAGGCCTGGAGCTGGTCGCGGTCGGCGTAGTAGTGCGGCCAGTCGGCCTCGATGCCGGAGTACGAGTAGAGGTGGCTGGGCACGTCGACGCCGCAGCCCGGGTAGCGGTTGCGCCACCACGTGCCGCCGACGCGCTCGTCCGCCTCGAGGACCGTGCACGCCACCCCCGCCTCACGCAGCCGGTGCGCGGCCAGGATGCCGGAGATCCCCGCGCCGACGACGACGGCCGAGAAGCCGGGCGGGGGCGTCGACATGTCCGGGAGCCGGTCCTGTCCACCGATGATGACGCGGAGGTCGTCGGCGATCATCGGGCCGTACTCGGCGGGGATCTCCTCCCCCATGGCGACCGACAGCATCCTGGTCAGCAGGGCCTCGTCCGGATGCGGGATCCGCATCGGGTCGCCGTGGTGCCAGGCGATCATCGCCTCGGCTGCCGCCGCCCGGATCTCGTCCTGGACCGCCCCGGGGAGCCCGCCGGTGTCGTTCTCGTCGAGGCCCCGGCCGCGGACCGGCCGGTACGGTTCGTCCAGCCAGCGCGTCTCGCCGGTGAGCTGGACGAGCACCATCAGCAGCGTGGGCACGTTCGCGTCCGCGGCGGCGGCCCGGACGGTGCGGGCGAAGTCGGCCCGGACGGTCATGGTGTCGCCTTCCGATGTCGTGGTCGTGGTCATCGGGTTCACCCGTTCACCAGTCGGTCGTGGCCGGACCAGTAACGCTCCTTCACCGCGCGGCGCATGATCTTCCCGGTCCCGGTCCTGGGGAGCTCGTCGACGAACTCGACACTGCGGGGTCGCTTGTAGGCGGCGATCGACGCGGTGCAGGCCTGCTCGATGTCCTCCGTCGCCACCTCGGCGCCGGGCCGGCGGACGACGACGGCGCGGACGGTCTCGCCCCAGCGCTCGTCGGGGACGCCGACGACCGCGACCTCCGCGACGCCGGGCAGGGCGTAGATCGCGTTCTCGACCTCGGTGGGATACACGTTGAACCCGCCGGTGACGATCATGTCCTTCTTCCGGTCCACGACGTGCAGGAAGCCGTCGATCATCCGCCCGATGTCCCCGGTGGCGAGCCAGCCGCCGTCGAGGACCGTCGCGGCGGTCTCGTCCGGCAGGTTCCAGTAGCCCGCCATCCGGGCGTCCCCGCGCAGCTGGATCTCGCCGGGTTCCCCGTCGGGCACGACCGCGCCGTCGGCGTCGACCAGGCGCAGCTGGGCGAACGGGCTGACCCGGCCGGCCGACCCGAGCCGGTCGGGCAGCCCGGCTGCGCGCTCGTCGTCGCGCACGAGGTGGTCCTGCCGGGTCAGCCAGGAGGCCCACGGCATCTCGGTCAGCCCGTACCCCTGCACGAACACCGGCCCGAACGCGCGCAGGGCGCGGGCCAGCCGTTCCGGGGCGATCGGCGATCCCCCGTAGAGCACGGTGTGCACGCTCGAGACGTCCCGGCCTCCCGCCTCCAGCACCGGGAGCAGCATGTTGATCATGGTGGGGACCAGTGGCAGCACGGTGACCCGGTGTCGCTCGACCACCGCCACGAGCTCCTCGGCGTCGAACCGGTCCAGGGCGATCTGCGACGCGCCCCGCAGGAAGCCGGCCAGCATGGCGTACCCGCTCAGGTGGGTCAGCGGCGCCGTGTGGGCGACGACGTCGGTGCTCGCGAGGCCCGGGAGCTCCACCAGCACGTTCCGCATGATCGACAGCAGGCTGTGGTGGGTGTGTACGACCCCTTTCGGTCGTCCGCTCGTCCCCGAGGTGTAGGGCATCCAGGCGACGTCCTCGGGCCGGACGTCGGCCGGCTCCGCCTCGGACGCCTCGAGCAGCGACCCGAACCCGACCGACCCCGAGCCCGCGACGGGCATGTCGAACTCGACCACGACGGGGTCGAGATCGGCCGCGGACAGCGCGGTGCAGAGCTCCGCGGCCCGCTCGCCGTCGACCAGGACCACCCGCGCGCCGGCGTCCCGGACGATGTCGACGACCTCGCGCGGGTGCAGGCGGTAGCTGAGCGCGACCCGGACGAAGCCGCCGATCGCCAGGGCGTGGTCGACGACGAAGCACTCCGGGCGGTTCTTCGTCAGCACGACCACGCGGTCACCGGGTGCGGCGCCGAGCGCGCGCAGGCCCCCGACGCAGCGGCGGGCGGACGCCCCGAGCTCCCGGTAGGAGGTCGTTCGGCCGTCGGGGTGCCGGACCGCGGGCAGGTCGCCGAACTCGGCGTGCGCGCGGAGCAGCACCGACGCGACCGTCGGCCCCGCGCCGGGTGACGTGGACGTAATCATCACCGGTCTCCTCCTTGGTCGGTCGGTGGCCCGGTCGGGCCGGTTCGGGACGGTCCTCACGGTGAGAGCCGGGCGGCCGGGTACCCCGCGGTCCACCCGCCCTCCACAGGAACGACCGCGCCGTTGAGGTAGTCGGACTCGGGCCCGGCCAGGAACGCGACGGGACCGGCGATGTCGGACGGGACCGCCCACCGGCCGACCGGCGTGGACTCCCGGATCATGCGGGCCATCGGCCCGTCGCCGTCGAAGTACGAGCTGGTCATCGGGGTCTCGACGACGCCGGGGGCGACGGCGTTGCACCAGATGCCCCGCCGGCCGTACTCCACCGCGACGCAGCGGGTCAGCATTCCCAGCCCGGCCTTCGCCGAGGCGTAGGCGGCGCGGTCGGCGAAGGCCGCCAGCCCGGCCATGGAGGAGATGTTGACGATCTTGCCCCGCCCCCGTTCGAGCATCCCCGGCAGCACGGCCCGGATGAGCAGGAACGGCGCGGTCAGGTCGATGTCGAGCGTCCGTCGCCAGTCGGCCGGATCGATCTCGAGCAGCGGGGCGATCGTCCGCACCCCCGCGTTGTTCACGAGCACGTCGATCCCGCCCAGCTCCGCGGCGACCCGCCCCGGCAGGTCCGCGATCTGCTGCTCCTCGGCCAGGTCGGCCGCGAACACACCCAGGTCTTCCGCCCCGGTCCCGAGCTCGTCACGGCACGCGACCAGTGCCCGCTCGTCGACGTCGGTGAGCGCGATCCGGAACCCGTCCTCGCGCAACCTGCGGCAGACGCTGCGGCCGATCCCGCCGGCTGCGCCCGTCACGAGCGCGACACCCCTGTCGGTCATGCACCCCGTCCTCGGTTCGTGATGACCCAACTCTGATACCAGTTTTGGCTGCACGCAAGACCTGGACAAACTCTGATACCAGTTGTAGCTTCCTCGGGGCTGGGATGCATGACCTCGACGAGGAGCGCCATGACCACCGAGCCCGGGCCCGACGTGCTGGCCGCCACGCAGGCCGTCGCCGACAACCTGCTCGTCTACTGCCGCGGGATCGACCGTTGCGACGTCGAGCTCGTCAAGCAGGCGTTCTGGCCGGACGCCTACGACAACCACGGCGCCGACGCCGCACCCGCCCACGAGTTCGCCGATCGGATCGTGGCCGCGAAACTGGCGGGGACGGCCTGGACCACGCACGCCGTGACGAACCACCTCGTCGAGGTCGACGGGGACGTGGCGTTCTCCGAAGCGACGGTCCTGACTTTCCAGCGGGCGAACGGGAGCGACCGCACCGACGTCTTCTGCGGGCGCTACGTCGACCGGGTGGAGCGACGGGGCGGCGACTGGCGCATCGCCTACCGACAGATGGTGCACGACTGGAGCGGGTCCACCGTCCTCGAACCCTGGGCCCTCCCCGGGGTGGCGAGCGGGGCGTTCGTGCAGGGCGCTCGCGGGTCCGCGGACTTCGTGACCGGCCGCGGTCGCGAGGACCTCATGGCCGACCGGCTCCCCCGTTCCTGACCCGACCGGCCTCCCGTCGCGCGCCGCGACCCACCACCACACACCGAACAGGAGCACGCCATGGGCAGCCCCCACCCTGGCACTGCCGCCTCCGAGCGTGACGTCTTCCGCGTCTCCTCGGTCGCGGCCGTCGCCGCGAGCATCGAGTACTACGACTTCTTCATCTACGGCACGGCCGCGGCGCTGGTGTTCCCGACGCTGTTCTTCCCGGAGCAGAGCGCGGTGACCGCGCTGCTGCTGTCGTTCGCGACCTTCGGCGTCGGGTTCCTCGCCCGGCCGCTCGGCGGCGTCGTCTTCGGGCACTTCGGCGACAGTGTGGGGCGCAAGAAGACCCTCGTCGTCGCGCTGGTGCTCATGGGAGTGGTGTCCACGGCGATCGGGTTGCTCCCGACCTATGCCACGCTGGGGATCGCGGCGCCGATCCTGCTCGTCGTCCTCCGGTTCGTGCAGGGGATCTCGCTCGGCGGGCAGATGGGCGGCGTCGTCCTGCTGGCCACCGAAGCGGCGCCGGCCCGCCGGCGCGGTTTCTTCGGCAGCTTCTCCTCGATCGGTGCGCCAGGTGGGATCCTGCTCGCCAACCTCGTCTTCCTCCTGGTGACCGCCGTCGTCTCCGACGAGGTCTTCATGGGGTGGGCCTGGCGGATCCCGTTCCTGCTCAGCCTCGCGCCGATCGCGCTGGCGCTCTACGTGCACGTCAAGCTCGAGGACACCCCGGCCTTCCAGCGGCTCCAGCAGGACCGCAACGCGACCGCCGAGGCCCCGGTGAAACCCGCCCGCTCCCCGATCGTCACCGTCCTGCGCACCCACCCGCGCGAGGTCGCCCTCGCGGTCGGCTCCTACATCGGACTCAACGTCACGTACTACATGTTCGTCACGTTCGTGATCTCGTACGGGACCACGGTCGCCGACGTCTCCCGGACCACCCTGCTCGCGGCCGTCCTGATCGGCTCGCTCGCACAGTGCGTCGGGCTCCCGCTCGCGGGAGCCCTGTCCGACCGCTACGGCCGACGGAGCATCCAGATGGTCGGCGCGGCCGGCACCGCGGCCTTCGGGTTCGTGCTGTTCCCGGCCGTGCAGTCCGGTTCGTTCTGGATCATCAGCCTCGCGCTGGTGGTCGGGCTCGGCTTCGTCCACAGCCTGATGTACGGGGTGCAGCCCGCATTCTTCTCCGAGGCGTTCAGCACCGAGGTCCGGTACTCCGGCGTCTCGCTCGGCATCCAGATCGCATCCGTCATCGGCGGCGGGTTCGCCCCGATGATCGCAACAGCACTCGATGCCTCGTACGGGTGGACCAGCGTCGCCGTCTACATGACCGTCGCGTGCGCCATCTCGTTCGTCGCCGTCCACCTGCTCGGCCGTCGCCAGGAGGCCACCGCCCGGGCGACCGAGCCGGCCGGTGGCGGAACCGTCTGACCGTTACCCGGCGCCGGCACGCACAGTCCGACTCGGAGGGACCATGGACCTGGAACTGGCGGGCCGCACCGTCCTCGTCACCGGTGCATCCCGGGGCATCGGGGAATGCGTGGCGCGCGCGTTCGCCGCGGAGGGATCCCGGCTCAAGCTGGTCGCCCGGTCCGAGGACGCCCTCGACCGGGTGGCCCGGGACCTCCGCACCGAGATCGGTGCCCAGGTCGAGTTTCGTGCCCTCGACCTGGCCTCGCCGGATGCGGTCGAGCACGTCGTCGAGTTCGCGGGCGAGATCGACGTGCTCGTCAACAACGCGGGAGACATCCCCGGCGGGGATCTCTGGCAGGTCGACGAGTCGGCCTGGCGACGAGGCTGGGACCTCAAAGTCTTCGGCTACATCAACCTGACCAGAGCGTTCCTCGCACAGATGCGGGACCGCCGGTCCGGCGTCATCCTCAACAACATCGGATCCAGCGGCGAGAACCTCGACTTCGACTACGTCGCGGGCTCGACCGGCAACGCCGCCCTCATGGCGTTCACCCGGGCCGTCGGCGGACGGAGCCTGGACATGGGGGTCCGGGTGCTGGGGGTCAATCCCGGTCCGGTCGCCACCGAACGCATCTTCCGGGTGCTACGCACGCGCACCACGGACCGGGGCGAACCCCAGGACGAGATCGCGGGGATGATCGCGAACTACCCCGGCGCGCGGATGGCGACCGCCGAGGAGGTGGCCGACATGTTCGTGTTCCTGGCCAGCCCGCGATCCGGATACACCTCGGGCACGATCGTCACGCTGGACGGTGGAGGGACCTCACGGCGGTCGATCGGCTGAACACCGTGCTGGATGATCGGCTCCGGCCCACCCGGCGAGCACGGAGCCACGAGGGGACGGGCACCATGCCGATGTGGTTCGAGGACTTCGCCTCGGTGTCGCCGGAGGCCGTGACGACGTCACCAGCGCGCACGGTCACCGAGGCCGACGTGGTCGCCTTCGCGGCATGGAGCGGTGACTTCAACCCGGTGCACACCGACGCCGTCGCCGCCGCCGAGGGGCCGTTCGGCGAACGGGTGGCGCACGGGCTTCTCGGGCTGTCGTTCTGCCTGGGCCTGATGTCCCGCACGGGCGAGATCGAGGGTTCGGCCCTCGCGTTGCTCGGCGTCGACCGGTGGACCTTCCGGGCGCCGATCCGGTTCGGGGACACGGTCCACGTGCGCGCCACGGTGATCGACACCCGGCTGCGCACCAACGGGGCGTCCGGTGTGGTGCGGCGGGAGTTCCGGCTCGTCAACCAGGACGACGTCGTCACCCAGGAAGGCGAGCTCCGGTTCCTGATCCGGGTCCGCCCCCGTACCTGATCACGGGCTCCGGGACGCCGCCGGGCTGACCCTCAGTCCAGGAACGTGACGGCGCCGTCGGCGTCGGCCCGGGTCGTCCGGAAGCCGTTCACCGGATGGTCGGTGTCGGCGTAGCCGAACGACACCCCGCAGACCACGAGCCGGTCCTCGGGAAGCCGCAGGTAAGAGAGCACGTGGTCGGAGTGCAGCGCGATCGCCGCCTGCGGGATCGAGGCGATCCCCATCGAGGTCGCCGCGTGCACCAGGTTCGCGACGTAGCCGCCGCAGTCGATCGCCCCGTAGGTGCCTTGCTCCCGGTCGGTGGTGATCACGGCAACGTGCGGGGCGTCGAAGAAGTCGAAGTTGCGCAGCCGCTGGACCTCGCGTCGATCCTTGTCCTCCCGGCCGATGCCGAGGCTCGCGTAGAGGGCGAATCCCGCCTCCCGGCGACGGTCCCGGTACACCCCGGAGTAGCCGGCCGGCATCGGAAGGTCCGGATTCGGGTCGTGGGTGCGGGCGTGCTCGGTGAGGCTGCGGCCGAACCGGCGGGTCGCCTCGCCCCGGGTCACGACGACCTGCCAGGGCTGCGTGTTGCACCACGACGCGGTCCGCTGCGCGATCTCGAACATCGCGCGCAGGTCGTCGTCGGGGACCTGGTCGGGCAGGAAGGCCCGGCAGCTCCAGCGCGCGTCGAGCAGCTTCTTGACGTCCATATGTCCTCCGGGGCGGGGCGGTTCGTACGACCCGCCCAGATCGCGGTCAGATCGAGGCGACGCCGCACATCAGCGGGTCGCGGCCATCATCGTCGCGACCACGAGCACCGGCTCGTCGGTCCGGTTGCTCCAGATGTGCTTCACGCCGCGGGTGACGAAGGTGTCGCCGGGCCGGAGCAGGGTCTCCCCGGTCTCCATGACCGCGTACAGCTCGCCCGTGACCACGGTGACGACGTCGACGGTGTCGGTCTCGTGCCACAGCCCGCCGTGCGCGCTGTCGTCGACGCCCTCGTGCGCGTCACCACCGTGGAAGGCGTCGAGGGACTCCGCGTAGGCGGCGGCGTCGAACTCCTTGTCCGGCGGGAAGCTCGCCAGCCGGACCACCAGGCCGTGCGCCGGCGGGTCGAGGACGGGTTCCTCGGTGAGTGTGGAGGGGGCGTCGACCCGGGCCGGGAGGCCGTCGACCTGCCAGGTGTCCATCACCGTGAACCCGGGTGCGGCGATCCGGGTGGTGGTGTTCCCGTCCGAGACGATCGTCGACCTCCCGTTCTCGTCAATGCCCGAGACGACGACGCGGGCCTGGGCCTCGAGGTGCTTTCCGGTCACGCGATACTCCCTTGTAGAGGTGACGGGGTAAGGAGGCTCAGCCGGCCGGGGAGAAAGCCTGCGGCAGGCCGACCGACTTGATCTCGACGTAGGCGTCGAAACCCTCGGGTCCGGCCTCCCGGCCGATCCCGCTGGCCTTGAAGCCCCCGATGGGGGCGTGGAACCCGACCGGGCTGCCGTTGATCTCCACCGTGCCGGTCCGGATGCGGCGGGCGACGGCCAGGCCCCGTTCCGGGTCGCCGGTGAAGACGGCCCCGTTCAGCCCGTACTCCGAGTCGTTCGCGATGGCGACGGCGTCCTCGACGTCGTCGTAGGCCAGCACGCTCACGACCGGCCCGAAGATCTCCTCCTGGGCAATCGTCATGGACCGCTCGACACCGGCGAACACCGTCGGCTCCACGAACCAGCCGTCGCCGGGGCCGTCCGGGCGTCCACCGCCGAGCACCACCCGGGCGCCCTGGTCGCGGCCGGCCGCGATGTAGCCCTCGACGCGATCCCGCTGGCGGGCGCTGACCAGCGGCCCGATCTCGGTCTCCGGATCGGCCGGGTCCCCGACCGGCATCGAGGCGACGACCGCGCCGAATGCCTCGAGGAACTCGGACTCCCGGCTGCGGGGCACCACGATCCGGGTCTTGAGGCTGCAGACCTGGCCGCTGTTGCGGAACGAGCCGACCCGCAGTGACTCGGCGGCGGACGCGACGTCGGCGTCGTCGAGCAGCACCGCCGCGGACTTGCCCCCGAGCTCCAGGGTCACCCGCTTCAGGTCGTGGCCGCACAGCGCGGCGATCCGGCGCCCGGCGGCGGTCGACCCGGTGAAGGCGACCTTGTCCACGCCCGGGTGGGTCACGAGGTACTCGCTGACCTCACGGTCGGCCGGGACGACGTTGACCACGCCGTCCGGCAGGCCCGCCTCGGCGAGCAGCTCCGCCAGCAGGTACGCGTCGAGCGGGGTCTCCGGCGCCGGCTTGAGCACCACCGTGCAGCCGGCCAGCAGTGCCGGGGCCAGCTTGATGGTCGAGATCAGCAGCGGCGCGTTCCACGGCACGATCGCGGCCACCACGCCGACCGGCTCGCGGTAGACCACCGACCGGCCGGTGGCGGCCTCGCGCGGGCTCACCCACGGGTAGTCCGGTGCCAGCTCCAGGAAGGTGTCGAGGACGACCTTCGGGCCCGCCGCCTGCATCGACCGCGACAGCGTGATCGGGCAGCCCATCTCGTCGGTGACCACCGAGGCGATCTCGTCGCGCCGCTCGCCCAGCAGATCCGAGAGCCGGCGCAGCACCGTCATCCGGTCGTCCAGCGACGTCCCGGACCAGTCCCCGCCGTCGAAGGCGCGCCGGGCCGCCGCGACGGCCGCGTCCATGTCGCCGGTCGAGGCCGCCGGTACCGTGGCGATCGGCTGCGCCGTGTACGGCGAGGTGACGGTGAGCGTCTCCCCCGACTGCGGGGCGACCCACCGGCCGCCGATGAACAACGCCGAGCCGTTCGGTTGCCAGGTCACCGTTGTGGTCCTCCCCGTCACAGCACTCTGCTGTTTCTTCATATCATATATCAGATCAAGCCGTCGGCCAGCCGTCGGTCCGTCGGTGCGATCCGGGCCGACGGCGCTGCCCGGTCACCGGTTCGGCCGCGCGTCGAACCGGTGACCGGCCGGGGAGCGGGTCAGGACGGTGTTCCGCCGCGAGGCCGTGCCCGGAGTCGCGCGGTGGCCTCCTCGTCGAACCGCAGCCCCTCCGGGTCACGGTGCGGGTCGCCGAGCACGACGACCCCGTAGTCGCGGGCCGCGCCCTCGACGCTCACGTACTCGTCGCGCACGTCGGCGAGCACCTTCTGCACGTCCCGCTCGAACGGGTCCCCCCAGCCGCCGCCACCGTTGGTGAGGCAGCGCAGGACCGAGCCGGCAGTGGTGCGCCAGCACTTCTCGCTGGCGAAGTAGTGGTAGACACCGTTCTCCGCGTCCAGCGCCTTCGTCCGCGGGTCCAGCACACCGGCGACCGGGGTGCTCGCCGTGTAGACGTCGTCGGCGGTGCCCACCAGCGCGTCCGGCAGCTCCCCGTCGCGCGGCGGGAAGATCCACATCGCGCCGTTGGGTCCGGCCGCGCCGCCGTTCGCCCCGACCCCGCTCGGGTCCTTCGTGCGGAACGGGGACAGGTACTGCTCGGCATCGGTCAGCCAGAGCGTGTCCTTGAGGTTGGCCGCACCGCCGCGGTGCGCGCCCGCTCCCCCGGTGTCGGTCGCATGCTCCTTGCGCAGCACGACCACGGGTGAGTCGTGCTCGATCGTCTCCGTTGCCGGGTCGAGGTTGTTCAGGTTGAACAGCACCGTGTAGCTGTCGCCGTCGCCCTCCTTCGTCGCACCCCACGGCCCGTGCTCGCCACCGCACTGGGTCGCGCTCGTCCACGGGGTGCCGTCCGCGCGGACGCCACTGGCGTTGTGCGTGTTGGTCGAGCCGTAGTCACCGCCCACCGCGTTCTCCCCGAGCACCGGATTGAGCGCCCGGAAGATCGCCGCGATCAGCGCTCCGGAGGTCTCCCAGAACATCATCGGGGCACCCTCGGGCGGCATCGCGGTGACCACCGTGCCCGGCGGGGCGACGAGGTCGACGTGCCGCCAGGTCCCGGACGTGAAGGGGATCTCCGGGTCCAGCAACATCGTCAGTGCCACGCCGAGTGCGGTCTTGGCGTCGGTCACCCCGGAGTTGATGCAGGTGCGGGCCTGCGCCGAGGTTCCCGACAGATCCGCCTCGATCTCGTGGCCGCGCTTGCGCAGCGTGACCCGCACGGTGTAGTCGAGCGTGTCGTCGAGTCCGTCCGCGTCGATCGTGGCGTGACCCCGGTAGTCGCCGTCCGGCACCCGCGCGATCGCCTCGCGCATCAGCTCGGCCGAGGTGTCACAGGAGTAGTCGAGCGCACCGAGGTAGGCCTGCAGACCGTACCGCTCGATGTTCTCCCGGACCAGCCGCTCGCCGAGCTGGAGCTGGTGCAGGGTGCTCATGAAGTCGGGCAGCAGCAGGCCGCCGAACCGGGAGTTGTCGAACACGAGGCTGAACGTGGAGCGCACCGGCTCGTCGCCCGACCACAGCAGCATCGGCGGGATGACGAGACCGTTCTCGTAGACGGATCGCTTGGTCGCGGAGAAGCCCCCGGGCACCGTCCCACCCATGTCGAGCTGGTGGGCGCACATGTTCACGAACGACACGATCCGGCCGTCGACGAACACGGGACGCACGAACAGGACGTCGTTGACGTGCCGCCCGCCGCGGTAGGGGTCGTTGCAGATCAGCACGTCACCCGGGGACAGGTTGTCCGCGCCGAACTCCTCGACCGCGATCCGGCAGGCATCGGCCATCGTCCCGAGGAACACGGTGAGGCTGTTGCTCACCACGGCCATCCGGTGGTCCTGCTCCGGCGGGCCGCTGATCGTGCACGCGAAGTCGTACCAGTCCCGGATGATCGGGGAGAACGCCTCGCGCAGGAACGCCGTGCTCATGTGCTCGACGGCGTACTTGAGCCGGTTGACGACGACGGACGCGGTGAACCGGTCGCAGTCGTAGGCCGAGCGGAAATCGTCGTCGGACAGGTCGCGGATCCGGGTCGCGCTGGTGTCGGTGCTCATGCTGCCTTCCTCCGGATGACCAGCTCGCCGTACCGGCCGACGGTGAGCCGTTGCGCGGCTGCGATGTGGGTGGTCGACAGTCCCTCGTCGACGATCGCCGGGCCGGCGATCACGTCGCCCGCCCGCAGCGCGGTGCGGTCGTAGGCCGGCACCTCCTGCCCGGCGTCCTCGTCGTCGCCGCCGAGCTCGCCGAAGTAGCGCAGGGTGACCGTCCGAGCCGGAGCGAGTGGCTCGTCGGGCCCGCGTTCGGGCAGCTCGGGGAAGGTGACCTTCTCGGTGTCGAGCACGGCGCGCACGCGGAACGTCACGCCCTCCACCGGCAGGTACTCGAAGCGGTTGCCCGAGCGCTCCTGGTACGTGTCGTGGAACGCGGCGGTCATGGCCGCGATCGCGTCGGCGTCGATGGTGCCGTCGGGCACCGGAACGAACGGTGTCTCCCAGCTCTGCCCGGCCAGGTGACCGTCGAAGCTGCGCTCCAGCGTCACCTGCGCGTTCGGGTCGAGCCGCTCGCGCAGCTGCTCCTCCATCTCGGTGAACACCGCGTCGATGCGGTCGGCCACCTCGGGGCCGAGGGTCGTGTAGACGCTGCGGTTGGCGGTGAACACCTGGTCGGCCGACAGCAGACCGAGGGCCGAGAACAGCCCCGGGTTCGGGGGCACGACGACCTGCTTGCAGTGCACCGCGTCCATCGCCGCGGGCAGCAGCATCGGCCCGGCCGACCCGTAGGCCATCAGCGTGAAGTCACGCGGGTCGACGCCGTTCTTGATCGCCACGTTGAAGATGCCCTCGGCGATGGTGTGCACCGCCATCTCGTAGGCGTACCGCACCCGCTGGGCGAACGTGAACTCCGAGTCCAGGCTCTCGAACGCGGCACGCGCGAGGCCGGCGTCGAGGTTCACCGATCCGCCCGCGAACCGCTGCGGGTCGAGGATCCCGATCAGGACGCAGGTGTCGGTGGTCGTCGGCCGGCTGCCGCCCCGGCCGTAGCAGGCCGGGCCCGGGTTCGAGCCGGCGCTGCCGGGTCCGACCTGGATCTCGCCGGTCTGGCCGATCGACACCAGGCTGCCGCCGCCGGCGCCGATCGCGGTGACCTCGTTGGCCAACGCGTTGACGACGAGGTCGTGCTCCAGTTCGAAGGTCGTGTCGACGAAGGGCGTGCCGCCGGTGACGACGCTGATGTCACAGGACGTGCCGCCGACATCGGCACACAGCAGGTGGGACTCGCCGATCAGCGATCCGAAGTGGGCGCTCGCGACCGTGCCCGCGGCCGGGCCGGAGAACACGATCCGGAAAGGTTGCTCCATGGCGCGCTCGGCGGGCACCAGGGTGGCGGCGCAGTCGGCGAAGTTGAGCCGGCCGGTGAAGCCGAGCTCGCCGAGCCCCTTTTCCAGGGTCGCCGTGTAGTCGGAGTAGATCAGCTTCATCAGCGCGTCGACGACCGTGGTCGACGCGCGGGTGTACTCCTTCGCCAGCGGGGAGACGTCGGACGAGATGGAGCACGGCACGTCGCCCAGCACGTCGTGCACGAGCTCGCGCAGCCGGCGTTCGTGCGCGGGGTTCAGGTAGGCGTTGATCAGGCAGATGGCCACGCCGGTGACGCCACAGGTGCGCAGCACCTCCAGCTCCTCGCGGGCCTGCTCCTCGTCCAGACCGAACAGGATCCGGCCGTCGGCGGTGATCCGCTCGCGGATCCCGCGACGCAGGTAGCGGGGCACCAGCGGCCGCGCGGCATCACCGAAGCTGCGTCGCCAGCGCGGATCGAGGATCGCGCTCGCGGGCCGCCACACCCGCCCCATGTCGAGGATGTCCCGGTGGCCCTCGGTCGCCAGGAACCCGATCTTCGGCAGGTTGCGGGTGATCACCGCGTTGAGCCCGTGCGTGCTGGCGTGGTTGAACACCCGGGCGTCCTCGACCCCGAGGGTCCGGGCGCCGTCGAGCACGGCCTGGGTCACGTCGGTGTAGTCGGTGGACACCTTGGTCGTCCGGATGGCTCCGTCCCGGAGCGCGACCACGTCGGTGAAGGTGCCGCCCACGTCGACTGCGATCATCGTCGATCCCTTCGTCACAGCAGGTCGGAGAGGAGCTGGATCGGCCCGAGGCGTGGTCCGGGTTCGCGCCTGACCGAGTGCAGGCAGGCCTGGCACTTGACGACGTCGAACCAGCCGCCCTCGGAGTTCACCGGGTAGCGGCGCAGGTCCGCCGCCCCGCACCGGGGGCAGCTGCCGTCGACGGGTTCGCGTTCGAGGAACAGCGGCCGGTCGGCCGGGTCCGTGCCGTCCCGGGTGTCGCTGCGCGTGTCACTGCTCATGTCGGTACGACTCCACTGTCGGTCCCTGCGAGGAAGACGCCTGCACGCCACTGGAGCGGGACGGTAGGGCCGCAGCACACCGACGGACAGCCCGCGAACGCACGAGGCCGTACGCAAACCGCAGATCCCAGGGCTGGAGCGGCAAGAATATATGGCGCATAATGTCTTGAGCGATCGATGACGACAGGTGGGGACATGGGACGACACGGACAGGAGCCGGCATCCGGGCACTCCGTGGCCATCCGGACCACCGATCCGGACGCCGCCCGCGAAGAGATCAGCAGGACCTTCGCGCGGCACGAGATGCGGATGCGCGACGGTCGATCGCTGGACTTCCGCCTCGATCTCGCGCCGTCCGGCCGTGTGACCCTGGGCCGGCTCCGGTACGGCGCCGACGTGGTGATCGACGGACCCCCGATGCGGCTGTGCTACCACGTCAACCTGCCGGTGACCGGCTGGAGCACGGCCGGTCAGCGCGGGATCCGCTCGACGGTGGCAGCCTGCGAGACCGGAGTCCTCTTCCGGCCGGACGCGCCCCTGACCGTGCGGTGGAGCCCCGACGCCACCCAGTACGTGGTGAAGCTGCCGAAGGAACTGCTCGAGGCGCACGCGGCGCGGCTGGCCGGCCATCCGCTCGACGGCGGCCTCGACCCCGCCCTGACCTTCGACCTGGCCGGTGGCCCCGGCCGGGCGCTGCTCGCCACCGCCGGGTTCCTCTACGCCGAGCTCGAACGTCCCGGCGGGCTGGCCACGATGCCGGCGGCGCGGCAGGAGATGGAGTCCGCGCTGATGACCCAGCTCCTGATGACCGTGCCCAGCCGGATCTCCCCGGCGCTGCACGGCCGTCCGGCGCACACCACGCGCTCCCGGGTCCGGGAGGCCATGGACCACGTCGACATGCACCCCGACCTCCAGCTGAGCACCGCCGACCTCGCCGCCGTCGCCGGGATCGGCGTCCGGGCCCTGCAGGCGGGATTCCGGGAGGTGGCGGGCATGTCCCCCACCGCGTACGTGCGCACGGCCCGGCTCGACCGGGTCCACCTCGAGCTCGGTTCGGGCACCGGCCGGCCGGTCAGCGAGGTCGCGGCGCGCTGGGGCTTCTTCCACCCCGGACGGTTCGCCACCTGGTACCGCGACCGCTTCGGCGAGCTCCCGTCGGCGACCGCGCGCAGGAGCTGACCGCGCGGAAACGGAATATATTATACTGCCGAGGTGCGAACCCGGTGGTCGGGCGACCGTCCACCGGAGAGGCGCATCGCCCGACGCCCCGGAGCGTGGCCGCGCGACGACGCACGGGGCGGCGTGTGACAGCAGTCGATCGACGCGGTCGACGTTCTCGGATCTCGGGCGCAGGTGCCCGTCGGACGGAGTGTGAGATGGATCGGTCAGGCCCGCTGAGCGGCACCAGGGTGGTCGAGTTCGTCGGCCTGGGGCCGGGGCCCTTCGCGGCGATGCTGCTGGCCGACGCGGGTGCCGACGTCATCCGGGTGGATCGGCCCCGCCCACCGGTCGACGGCGGCGCGCTTACCCGCGGCCGCCCATTGCTGAACCTCGACCTGAAGTCCACCGACGACCTCGACCGCGCGAAGGAGCTGATCGAACGGGCCGACGTGCTCATCGAGGGCTTCCGCCCCGGGGTCATGGAGAAACTCGGGCTGGGGCCGGAGCCGTGCCTGGCGGCCAACGAGCGGCTGGTCTACGGACGGATGACCGGCTGGGGGCAGGACGGCCCGCGTGCGTGGGAAGCCGGGCACGACATCAACTACCTCTCGCTCACCGGTGCGCTCCGGTCCTTCGCCCGCCACGGCGAGCGCCCGGTCCCGCCGCTGAACGTCGTCGCCGACTACGGCGGGGGCGGCCTGCTGCTCGCCTTCGGCATCCTCACGGCGCTGCACGACCGGGAGCGGTCCGGCCGGGGCCAGGTCGTCGACGCCGCGATGGTCGACGGGGTCAGCCTCTTGATGACCGGCATCTGGAGCCGGCAGGCCCAGGGCCGGTGGCCGGGCGAACCCGGCCGCAACGAGCTCGACACCGGGGCGCCGTTCTACGACGTCTACACCACCGCGGACGGGCAGTACATGGCGGTCGGCAGCATCGAACCCCAGTTCTGGTCCCGGCTGCTCGAGGGTCTCGGCATCGATCCGGCCACGCTGCCCGACCAGTGGGACCGCGACCGGTGGCCGGAGGTGAAGCAGCGGATCGCCGACCGGTTCGCCGAGCGGACCCGGGCCGAGTGGACGGAGATCTTCGACCGTCTCGACGCCTGTGTCACGCCCGTGCTGTCCATGGCGGAGGCCGTCGAGGACCCGCACCTGCGCGAGCGCGGCACCCTGCTCGACGCGGTGGACGGCCCGCAGCCGGCCCCCGCTCCGCGGCTGAGCCGGACCCCCCACGCCACCCGGGACGCCTCGACGATCGAGGAGGCGCTGCAGCGCTGGGGGGTCGGCCCGGCCCCGGCGTGACCGGCCGCGGGCCGCACGGTCAGTAGAGGGTGTAGCCGCCGTCGACGGCCAGGGTCACCCCCGTGACGTAGGAGGCCGCGTCGGACAGCAGCCACATCGCGGCCTCGGCCTGCTCGACCGGCTCGCTGCCCCGCCGCAACGCGTGCGTCGCCGCGACGGTCTCCTCGTACGCCGGGTTCAGCTTGAGGTACTCCATGTACATCGGCGTCTTCGACGTGGACGGGCCGATCGCGTTGACCCGGATGCCGTGTTCGCCGTACTCGGCGGCCGCGGCCTTCGTGAGCCCGGCCAGCGCGTGCTTGGACGCGGTGTACTCGGCGGCCTTCGGGATGTAGATGAACGAGCCCACCGAGGCCGTGTTGACGATCGAGCCGCCGCCGGCCCGCAGCAGGGCCGGGATCTCGTGCTTCATGCACAGGAACGGCCCGGTCACGTTGATCGCGAAGACCCGGTCGAACTCGGCCCGGGTCAGGTCCGCGAGGTCCTTGCCGTGGTTCGGCACGCCGGCGTTGTTGAAGGCACCGTCGAGCCGGCCGTAGGCCTCCTCCGCGGCCGCGACCATGGCCGCGACCTGCTCCTCGTCGGTGACGTCCGCCGTCACGAACTGGGCCGTCAGGCCCTTCCCGGTGAGCTCGCGGGCGAGCTCCTCACCCGCGCCGGTGCTGACGTCCGCGATGGTGACCCGGGCGCCGTTCGCGGCGAACAGCCGCGCCGCGGCCTCACCGATCCCGCTGGCGCCGCCGGTGACGATGATCGAGCGGTCCGATATTCCGGACATGGGCTTCTCCCTGGAGATGCGGGGTTGCGGGGATGCGTGACGAGACGGGGTCGGCCGGGGTCAGACCGCGATGTCCATCTCGGGGCCGATGTACTCCTCGGCCCGCACGACCCGGCCGTTCTCGACGGTCGCGATCTGGACGAGGTGGACGGTGACTCCCGGCGGCTCCAGCCGGCCGGAGGTCTGCACGACGAAGCCGGTCTCGGTGAGGGTGTAGCGGCTTCCGGTGAACTCCGGCAGCCCTCCACGGTCGTGCACGGCCCGGATCGCGTCGTCGAGGGACATCCACGCGTTGTCGGCACTGTGCCAGACCCGGCAGCCGGGATCGCAGAACTCGTAGAAAAGGTCCACGTCCTCCAGCGCCCGGAGCCAGTGGCGGGCCAGATCCTCGGTGGTTTTCGCAGTCACGACGTCCTCCGTTGGACTCGTCGGGAACCGCCGGCGCCGGCGGGCCGGAGGACACGATGACCACCGGCACGCGACGAACCATGCACGATATATGACACACGTCCCAGGGAGGGATCTGTCCCTGGCACGCGGCCGGTCCTCAGGAGGACGATGCCCGGCGGGCGGTGTCCGACGGGACGACGCCGAAGCGGTCGCGGTAGCGACGGGCGAGCCGGCCCAGGTGGTAGAAGCCCCAGCGGGTCGCCGCGTCCGTCACCGAGGCGCCCGCGAGCAGGTCGGCATGGACCCGGTCCAGGCGGCTGGCCCTCAGGTAGGCGGTGGGCGACATGCCGACCGTGTCCCGGAACCCCGCCTGCAGGGCGCGGACGCTCAGGCCGGCCTCGGACGCCAAGTCGGCCACGGTCAGGGAGGCGTCCGGCGCCGCGTCGATCCGGTCGAGGATCTCCCGGATCCGGGTGCGCCGGGGTGTCACGGAACCCGCGGTCATCGCCCCGGAGATCCGGCTCGGCAACGTGGTCAGCAGGTAGGTCATCAGGGCGGACTCGGCCTGGCGGCACGCGGCCGGCACGGAGGAGAGCCCGCCGGGCGCGGTGAACTCGTCGTACAGGCGCCCGACGGTCGCGGCGAGGTCCCGGCGCGCGGCCTCCCGGGTGCCGAACGTGAGATCGAACCCCGGATCGGAGCCCGACCGCATCCCGAGCAGCGTGGCCGCGTGTGCCTCGAGGAGCTCCTTCGGGATCTTGACGTGGTACTGCCACGACTCCGCACTCATCCGCACCATCAGCGGGGCGTCCGGGGCGAAGACGACGCCGGCCGCTCCTCCCTCGAAGCTCCGGCGCACCCCGCGCTGCGCGACGGTGCTCGTCCCGGTGATCGGGAGGTTGACGTGGTAGCAGCTCCGCATCGGCGGTCCCTCCACGGAGGCGGCCACTCCGTAGGCCATGCGCGCGATCGTCAGGCGCTGGGTCGGGGCGAGGTCGAGCCGGAAGTCGAGGGTCCGGCCACCGGTGAGCACCACGTCGTGCTCGCTGAAGGCCCGGCAGGTGTGGGCACGGGCGACGTCGAGATCGCCCGTGCGGATGCTGAGCCGATCCGCCCCTTCGGCGGTGTCATCAGGCATCGAACCTCCCTGCACCCCGTCGTGCCGCGCGCTGTCCGAACCGTGGTCCGCATCATATATGAGACGGCCCCGGTATCGGCGCGAACGGGATCGCATCGTGCACCGACGGGATAGTGACGCAGGTCTCGCGCTCGTACGGTCGGCCCGACCCCGACCGCCGCCCCACCACAGGAGACGCGCATGACCACCACGCTCCGGTTCGATCCGCTGTCCCCCGACTACCAGCAGAACCCCTTCGGTTACTACCGGGCCATGCGGCGCGACGCCCCGGTGCACCACATCGAGTCGCTCGGGGTGTGGGCGATCTTCCGCTACCCCGACGTCGTGGAGACCCTCAAGCGGCCGGACCTGTACTCGTCGAAGGACTGGATCATCAACGCGCTCGGCGAGTTCGATCCCGTCCCCGAGGTGCCCTCCATCATCAGCACCGACCCGCCGGACCACGCGCGGCTGCGCCGGCTCGCCAACCGTGCGTTCACACCGGGCGTGACCCGCGCGATGGAACCCGGCATCCGCGCGCTGATCACCGAGCTGCTCGACGAGATCGAGGCCCGGGGCGGCGAGTTCGACTTCGTCTCCGAGTACGCCGCGAACGTGCCGGTGAACGTCACCGCGCAGATCCTCGGCGCGGACCCGGTCATCGCCCGCAACGAGTTCAAACGGTGGACCGCGGACCTCATCCGCTCGGCGAGCCGCAGCGTGCTGCCCGAGGCGGAACTGGCCAAGATCCGGACGAGCGTCACCGAGGTGCGCGCGTACTTCACCGAGCTGATCGCCGAGCGCCGCCGCAGGCCGGCCGAGGACCTGGTCAGCGTGCTCGTCCAGGCCGAGGAGGACCAGCAGGTCCTTACCGCGGACGAGGTCCTCAGCCTGATCTTCATCCTGCAGTTCGGCGGCGCCGAGACGCCGTCGCACCTGATCAGCTCGGCGCTGTACGAGTGCTTCCGGAACCCCGAGGCCATGGCCGCCGCCCGGGGCGACGAGGAGTCACGGGCCGCCGTGATCGACGAGACGTTCCGGCACATGTCCCCCGTGCGGTTCCTCAGCCGCACCGCGACCCGGGACATCGAACTGCACGGGACGACCATCCCGGCCGATTCGATGGTCCTGTCCTACATCGCCTCGGCCTGCCGCGACGAGACGGTGTTCGACGACCCCGACCGGTTCGTCCTGAACCGGCCCAACGTCAGCCGGCACCTCGCCCTCGGCATGGGACCGCACTACTGCCTGGGCGCGGTGCTCGGCAAGCTCATGTGCGGGCACGCCCTCGGGATGGCACTCGAGCGGTTCCCGAACCTGCGCCCGGTGTCCGACGAGGTCGAGTGGCTGCCGTCGTTCTGGGTGCGCGGGCTGGCGGAGTACCGGGTCCGCCCGTGACCCGGCTGGCAACCGTTCCCTGTTGCTCACGCATCATATATTCTTCTCGAATGGAATCCAGGACCACGGAGAACGGGTCTGACGACCGTACCGGGCACGCGACGGGCATCCGGCGGGAGGCTCTCACCCTGCCGGGAGCCGGGGTCCGGCTCACCGGCGACCGTTGGGTCCCGGCGGCGGGCGACGCCTCCGGGACCGTGGTCCTTCTGCACGGGGGCGGGCAGACCCGCCACGCGTGGCGACGCGCCGCCGAACGGCTCGCCGCCGCCGGCTGGGCGGCGGTGGCCGTCGACCTCCGCGGCCACGGGGACAGCGACTGGGCCCCGGCCGGCGACTACGCGGTGGAGGACTACGCCGCCGACCTGCGCGCGTTGATCACCGCGCTCGGCGGCCGCCCGGTCGTCGTCGGTGCCTCGCTCGGCGGGATCGCCGCGCTCACCGCGCTGGGTCGGTGCCCCGGCCTGGCTGCGGGGCTGGTCCTGGTGGACGTCGTGCCCCGGACGGCCCCCGAGGGGCGTGGCCGGATCGCGGCGTTCCTGTCCGGCGGCGGCGCCGGCTTCGCCTCGCTGGAGGAGGCCGCGGACACCGTCGCCGCTCTCGCCCCGGACCGGCCCCGGCCGCGCTCGCCGGAGGGCCTGCGCAGGAACCTCCGCCTGCGTGCCGACGGTCGCTGGTACTGGCACTGGGACCCGCGGTTCCTCACCTGTCGCGAGGAGGCCGACCGCGACCGGGAGGAGGCCCGGCTGGTCGCGGCCGCCCGTGCGCTCACGATCCCGACGATGCTCGTCCGTGGTGCACGGTCAGAGGTCGTGACCGACGCGGCCGTGGCCGAGCTGCGCGAGCTCGTTCCCCATCTCCGCGTCGAGGTGGTCGAGGCCGGACACATGGTCACCGGCGACGACAACGGGGTGTTCACCGAGCACCTGGTCGACTTCCTCACCCGGATCGCGCAGGATCCGGCCGGACCTCGCCGGGGAGCGGACGGTCCGGCCACTCCCGGCCGATGAGGCACCGTCAGGGCACCGGAGGTGGGTCGAAGGCCACCGTCGAGGCGTCCACCGCGGCGCCCCCTCCGTCGGCGACCAGGACGTGGCCGGTCACCATCGAGGCGTCTCCGGACGCCAGGAACGCACAACAGGCCGCGATCTCCTCCGGCTCCGCGACCCGGCGCAGGGGCACGTGCCGGGCGCTCAGCGCGAACGCCTCGTCGGCGGTGATGCCCTCCCGCTTCGCCAGGTAGGCCATGGAGCCCTGGGCGAGCGGGGTACGGACGAACCCCGGGCACACGGCGTTCACCCGCACCCCGCGCGGGCCGTAGTCCCGCGCCAGCCAGCGGGTCAGTCCGATCACCGCGGCCTTCGCGGCCGTGTATCCCGCGGCTCCGGGCGGCCCGGCGATGAGGCCGGCGGTCGAGGCCAGGAGGACCAGCGAGCCGGACGCCTCGACCAGGTGCGGCAGCGCCGACCCGGCCACGTGGAAGGTCCCGTGGAGGTTCACGTCCAGGGCGCGGTTCCACGACTCGGTGTGGCGCGGGTCAACGCCCCCGCCGACCGCGGCGCCCTGGGCCGCGACGACGGTGTCCAGACCGCCCAGCTCACCGACCGCGCCCTCGACGACGGCCGCGACGCCGTCGGAGTCGGTGCCGTCCGCCGGGAGTACGACGGCGGCGGAGCCGATCTCGGCGGCCAGCGCACGGACCCGGTCCTGGTCGATGTCGGTGAGCGCGACGCGGGCTCCGTCCGCAACGAGGCGCCGGGCGGTCGCCGAGCCGACCCCGCCCGCGGCGCCGGTGATCAGCGCGCGCTCCGGTCTCGGACGTCGGGGGGTGTACATCGTGGAGTCGCCTTTCGTCGGGTACGGACAGCAGGGTGGTCGAGGGCGGCGGCTCAGGGTCCGGTGACGATCTGCTTGAGCTCGGTGAACTCCCGGATGCCCTCCGGGCCGCCCTCGCGTCCCCATCCGGAGCACTTCCGGCCGCCGAACGGTGCCGTCACGGTCGGGCCGAAGGTGTTGATCGCGACCGAGCCGACGGTGAGCCGGCCGGCCACGTCCATCGCCAGATCCCGGTCGCGGGTGTACACCGTGGCGGCGAGGCCGTACTCAGTGTCCTCGGCCAGCCGGATCCCCTCCTCGAGATCGCGGAACGACTGCACGACCGTGACCGGGCCGAAGACCTCGCGGCGCACGATCTCCGAGTCCGGAGAGGCGCCGGAGAGCAGGGTGGGCTCGAGGAAGTAGCCTGCGTCGAGGCCGGGAGGCCGGCGGCCGCCGCACACGATCCGGGCCCCGTCCGCGACCGCGCGCTCGACGAAACCCTCGGTGCGCTCGCGAGCGGCCGCAGAGATCAGCGGCCCGACCGCGGTCGCGGGGTCGAGCGGATCCCCCATCGGCAGGCTCTCCCAGGCGGTGCCGAGTGCGGCGACGAGCTCGTCGTGCCGGCTCTCCGGCACCAGGATCCGGGACAGCAGCGCGCACACCTGACCGGCACCTCCGGTGGCCCCCGGGACGAGGGAACGCAGCACGGCATCGACCGGTGCATCGTCGAGCACCAGGGCGGCCGACTTGCCGCCCAGCTCGAGATGGGTGCGGGCGAACCGCTGCCGGGTCGCATCGATGATCTCCTGCGCGGCGGCGCGACCACCGGTCAGCGAGACCAGGGCGACGCGGGGGTCCGCGGTGATCTCACGGGCGACGTCGACCTCACTGCAGAGGATGCTCAGGGCGCCGGCGGGGACGCCGGCGTCCGCGGCGCACTCGGCGACCAGGCGCATGACGAGCTGCGACTCGGGGGCCGCCTTGACCACGACCGGACACCCGGCCAGCAGAGCCGGGACGACCTTCGACGCGACGGTCACGAGCGGGCCGTTGAACGCCATGACGGCCGCGACCACGCCGGCCGGCTCCCGGCGGACGAGCACCTCCCCCAGCGGCGAGTCACGTCGCTCGTCGCGCAGCGCGTCCTCGGCCGAGTCGAGGGCTGCGCGCCACGCGCCGGCCGCGCCGAAGCGGTGCAGCGTCCTGCTGTAGCGGACCGGCATGCCCGCCTCGACCGCCCAGACCGCTCCCATGTCGTCGAACCGCCGTTCCAGCGCGTCACAGAACCGGCGGCACACCGCAACCCGTCGGGACACCTCGGTGGCCGACCAGGCCCGGCCCTCGGGACCGCTCGCACGATCGAGCGCCGCCCGTGCCTCGTCCACGGACGGCAACACCGCCTCCGTCACGACGCGTCCGGACGCCGGCGAGACCACCGGCCGGGTGGGCCCGGTGGCGGACACCCAGTCACCCCCGACGTAGGCGGACCCGAGATGCGGGACCGGCACCCCGGCGACGTCCGTCCGCACGACCGTCACTGCACGTCCGCGGCCAGGAAGAACGGGCTGACCGCCGTGAGGAACATCGTGGCGAACGGGCTGACCATGAAGTCCGGCAGCACCATCTCCCCCGACATCAGCTGCCGCTTCACCTCCGCACGGAAACCCTCGAGGCCACCGGTGGTCTCGTAGATCGCCAGGTGGCCCAGGTCCGGGGTCACCACGCCGGGCAGCGGCTTCACGCCGGACACCGCGAACCGCTGCGCGCGCAGCATCCCCGGTGCCGAGAGGATCTGCGGGATGTGTTCCTCGTCGTACCACCGTGCGAACGTCGCGTCGTCGGTGGTGTGCCGGCTCCACGCGAAGAACATCTGCCGGTCGTCGAGGTCCTCCACCTGCGCCAGGGCCTCGGTGTGGAACGGCTCGCTCACCGCGGAGAGGAACAGCGCCCGGAATGGCTGCTCCATGAAGTCCGGCAGCACCATCTCCTGCGACATCAGATTGCGCTTGACCTCGTCGCGGAAGCCCTGGGCCGAACCGTCGAGCTCGTACATCGCGAGATGTCCGAAGTCGAGGGACTCCACCCCGGGGAGAGGCTTGGTGTCCGCGATCAGGAACCGCTGTGCACCGACCATTCCCGGCGCGTCCATCACCTGCGGGATGTGTTCCTCGTCGTACCAGCGGGCGTAGGTGTCGTAGTCGGTGGTGTACGTACTCCACGCGAAGAACAGGTTCCGGTCCTTCGGGGTGGGTACCTTGTGGTGACTCAACGCATCCTCCACTTGGCCGGTCGGTCGGACACGGTGTGCCCCGACCGGTGTTTCCGTCGGTTGTCAGACCCGGCGGTCCCGGCCGCGCCACAGATCGGCACGCAGGACCTGCTTCTGGATCTTTCCTGTTCCGGTCTTGGGTAGTTCGTCGACGACGACGACCGATTTCGGCACCTTGTAGCCGCCGAGGTGTTCCCGGCAGTGCCGGATGATCCGTTCCACGTCGGACCCGGTGCCGTCCGCGAGCACGACGAACGCGGTGACCTCCTCCCCCCAGCGGTCGCTGGGGGCGCCGACCACGGCGACCTCGTGGACACCCGGTATCGAGGAGACGACGTTCTCGATCTCGCTGGGATACACGTTGAACCCGCCGGTGATGATCATGTCCTTGCGGCGGTCGAGGATGAACAGGTAGCCGTTCTCGTCGAGGTAGCCGACGTCGCCGGTGTGTGCCCAGCCGTCGGAGAAAGTCTCGGCGGTGGCCTCCGGCTGGCGCCAGTAGCCGGGTCCGACGTGTTCGCCCCGGGTCCGGATCTCCCCGTCCGAGCCGGGCGGCAGCGGGTGCCGCTGCTCGTCGACGATCTCCAGTTCGACGTGCCGGGTGACCCGTCCGGCGGACGCCAGACGTGGCAGACCTCGCTCGTTCACGGTCGGAACGTGGTCCCCCGGTCGCAGGGTGGTGATCGGCAGCATCGCCTCGCTCGCGCCGTAGACCTGCTGCATCGCCTCGCCGAACCAGGCGCGTGCCCGCTCGGCCCGGTCGGGCCGGATCGCGGAGCCGGCGTACGGCAGCAGGCGGACGTCGCCGACCCGGCCGGACGGCGTGCCCCGCCGGTCGAGCTCCTCCAGCAGCATGGTGATCATCGTCGGGACGAGCGGGAGCACGGTGATCTCCCCCTGCTCGGCGAGGTCGGCGACCCGCGCGGGCTCGAACGCCCGGTGGAGCACGTTGAGGCCGCCGGCCGCGGTGAGGACGGCCGCGATCCCCCCGCTGAAGTGGCTGACCGGAGCCGTGTGCAACGCGGTGTCACCGGGGCCGATCGGGGGAAGCGCGTCGAGGGCGTTGCGGATCAGCGCCCCGATGCTGGCGTGGGTGGTGCGGACGCCCTTCGGGTGGCCCGTCGAGCCCGACGTGTACAGCAGCCACGCGTCGGCATCGGCCTCCGGCAGCGGGAGCTCGTCGTCGGTGCCCGCGGCGACGAACTCCTCGAACGGCACGCACCCGGCGGGTACGTCCGTCGGGCCGAGGACGACGACCTGCGCGACGCTGTCGGGGATCCAGCCCCGTCCGTGGACGGCGAGCCACTCGCCGTCCACCACGACGACGGCGGGCTCGCTGTCGGCGGTGATGTGGGCGAGCTCCGCGGTGTGCAGCCGCGGGAGCAGACCGACCCGGAGAAGCCCGCCGAGTGCCGCGGCGTGCTCGACCTCGACCCACTCGCAGCAGTTCGGCGAGAGCAGTGCGATCCGCTCCCCCGGTCCGGCCCCGGCCCGCCGGAACGCCTGCGCGAGCCGCCGGGAGCGGGTGCCGAGCTCGCCGAAGGTCAGCTCCCGGCGGTCGTCGCGGACGGCCGCGCGGTCCGCGTGCTCGGCGTGGGTCCGGGCGTACAGCCGGCCCAGCGGCGTCGCGGGAACCGACATGGTGTCCTCCTCCTGTGGTCGTGACGGTCGGTCAGCCCAGCCGGGACGGCGCCCAGTCACGCGTCGGTGACCGCCATGCGGGCCAGTGGTCCTCGGGTGCGGGACGCGTGACCGACAGGTGGGTGAAGCAGTCCTGGCACTTCACGACCATCCGCGGTCCGAGGTGGTTGGCCACCGGGTACCGGGCGACGTGCGTGCTCGCGCAGTGCGGGCAGGTCTCCCCCACCGGGACACGTTCCACCGAGACCCGGTCGGTGTCGGGGCGTGGGAAGAGCAGCCGGTCGACGGACATGGGGTTCCCCTCTCTAGAGAGTCCAGTTGACGGGTGCGGCGATCGGCACGGACCACTGACCGGCGTCGCGGCGGCGCGTGAGCTCGGCGCGGCGCGCCGCCGTGGCGTCGCGGTCGATCCGGCCGTCGACGACGACGGCGCCGAAGGCCAGCGCGAGGAACTCCGGGCTGTACAGGCCGTTGCGGAGGTCGCTCTCCAGGAGGTCGGGATCGCGCCGGAGCGGATCGCCCCAGCCGCCCCCGCCGCCGATGACGAACCGGACGGCGTCCCCGGCCTTCAGCACCATGCCCGAGAACTTGCCGGTGTCGTAGCGTGCGCCCCGGCAGAAGCCGCCGTCGTTGGGGTCGGGACGGCCGTCGTCGTCGAACATGCCGAACAGCGGCTCCGCCCCCCGCAGGTCCAGCGGGTCGCCGTGCCGGGCGAGGTCGAAGCCGGCGATGTACCAGCCGAACGCGGGCGATCCGGGGCCGGCTCCGGCGGCGCCGGGCGCGCCGACCCGGATCCGGTCGCAGGTGATGGTGACGACGGTGTCGGACTGCGCCGTGAGGGTGTAGACCGAGCCGAGACCACCCCGGTACTCGCCCGCGCCCGCGGTGTCGAGGAGCATCTCGTGCTGCGCGACGATCAGGGGGCTCTCGATCTCGACGTGCTCCTGGACCGACGTGCGGCAGTTGCCGATCGGCGTCACGCAGAACGAGACGCCGTCGGACTTCCAGGTCCCGCCCCACCCGCCGCCGGCGAGCGCGAACGCGCCCCACGGGTTGCCCTCGTGCCCGCGGCGGGTGTCGATCCCGCCGACGCTGACGACCAGCGCGGTCCCGGTGTCGCAGGCGATCGAGCGGTCCCCGATGGCATCGCTGAGCGCGCTCGCGACCGCGTTGATGCAGCGCGAACCGATGTCGGCGTGGTTGGAGCAGCTGGACGGGGGCAGCACGCACACGACGCTGCCCTGCGGCAGCAGCGTCTCGATCGGGCGCAGGGTGCCGCTGTTCACCGGGGTCGCCGGGTCGACCATCAGCTTCACGGCCTCGATGCAGCGGACCGCCTCGCACCACGCGGTGCCGCAGTTGCCCAGCGGCTGTCGCCCGGACCCGGAGAAGTCGATCTCCATGCTGTCTCCGCGGACCTTGACGGTGACCCGCACGGGGATCGGCTCGTCGGTGACGCCGTCCTCGTCGAGGAAGTCCTCGACGGTGTAGTCCCCGTCCGGGATGTCCGCGATCCCGCGGCGCATGCTCTGCTCGGTGGCCTCGACCGCGTACCGGCCCGCGGCCTTCACCTTCTCGATGCCGCCCCGCTCGATGAGCGACTGCAGCTGACGCTCGCCGACGACGAGGCAGCCGTGCAGGGCGCGCAGGTCACCGAGGACCAGCTGCGGGACCCGGTTGTTCTCGAGGATGAAGTTGAACAGCGGACGGACCGGTACGTCGTTCGCGTAGAGCAGCGACGGCGGCAGCTTGATCTGCTCCTCGAACGCCGTCTGCGTCCCGTTGGAGAAGCCCCCGGGGATCGGTCCACCGAGGTCGACCAGGTGCGAGGTCGAGTGCAGCATGAACTCGATCCGGCCGTCCACGAACACGGGGCGCAGCAGGTTGACGTCGGACTGGTGGATGGTCCCGCGCCACGGGTCGTTGACGAAGATGACGTCCCCGGCCTGCAGGGCGTCGAGGTCGAACTCGTCCATCACGAAGTTGACGATGTGCGGTGAGGTGAAGGCGTGCTGCATGCAGCCCTCCCATTGGGCGACGGTCTCCCACCCGTCGTCACCGCGGGCGTGGATCGCCGTCGTGCAGTCCAGGATGTCCCGGCAGACCGGGGAGAATGCGCTGCGCATGAGGGCGTCGTTCATCTCGCGGGCGACCTCGATGAGGCCGTAGCGCAGGATGTCGAGCTCGAACTCCGCGGGTGCGGAGGGGATCTCGGCCGAGATGGTCATGGTCTCTCCTCAGCGCTGGTTCTCGATGATCAGGAGGCCGTCGTCGTCGACGCGCGCGCACCGCCCGGGGAGGACGACGGTCGTGGCGAACCGCTCGGCCACGATCGCGGGGCCGGGCACCCGCTCGCCGGGGTCGAGCCGTTCCCGGACGTGGACCGGGACCTCGACGCTCTCCCCCGCGCCGGGCACCCGCAGCGTGCGGTGCGCCAGCAGCGACCCGCCCGGCTCCGGGGCCACGGACGGCACCCGGTGCGGGCGCGGGATCACCGCGGTGACCTCGAGGGTGGAGGCGACCACCGGGATCTCCGGGGCCGAGAAGCCGTAGGAGTCCTGGTAGAAGGCATGGAAGTCGGCGACGATCCGCGGCAGGGTCTCCTCGGTGATCCGGCCGGCCCCGAGGGGCAGCCGGTTGTCCCAGGTCTGACCGCGATACATCCCGAACAGGGCCCGGTCGAAGCTCAGCCCGGCGATGTCGACGCCCTGCCCGGTCAGCTCCTCGGTCAGCCGCGACTCCAGGCCGGCGAACCCGGACTCGATCTCCGCGGCGGAACCGGGGAGCAGCGGGGTCATCACCGACTGTGCCGTCGTCGCGCGCAGGTCGCTCTGCAGCAGGCCCAGTGCGGAGAACTGACCGGGCGTGGCGGGCACGACGACCGTCTCCACGCCGAGGATCTGCCCCACCTGGTCGGCGAGCATCGGCCCGGCCGACCCGAACGGCAGCAGCGCGAACTCCCGGACGTCGAGCCCGCGGTAGACCGAGATCGTGCGGATCTTCGCCGCGATGTCCTCGCAAGCCACCTGGTAGGCCGCCTCGGCGAGCTCGATCCCGCTCATCCCCCAGGTCGCCCCGACCTCCTCGAGCGCCGCGCGGGCCGCGTCGAGGTCCGGACGGATCCGGCCGTCCGCGAACAGGTCCGGCTGCAGCACGCCGAGGACCAGGCAGGCGTCGGTCAGCGTCGGCTCGGTGCCGCCGGTCCCGTAGCAGACCGGGCCCGGGACCGACCCGGCCGACCGGGGGCCGACCGCGATCTTGCCGAGCGCGTTGCGGCCGATGATGCTGCCGGCTCCCGACCCGACGCTCTCGACGTCGACCAGCGGCATCGTCAGGGTCAGCCCGGTCTCCAGGGTCCACAGGTCGGTCAGGGGGGTCTGCGCGTCCCGGATCGCCGCCACGTCGGTGCTGGTCCCGCCGACGTCCATCGTGAGCAGGTTGCGGTGGGCGGACTGGCGTGCCAGGCCGATGCTGCCGGTGACCCCGCCGACCGGCCCGGACACAAGCTGGAAGACGGGCGCCTTGCCGGCGGCCTCGTAGGTAGCGACCCCGCCGTTCGTCATCATGATCCACAACGTGCCGGTGAACCTCTGCGCGGCGAGCGCGTCAGCGAGGCGGTTCAGGTAGCCGACGACGGCCGGGCCGACATAGGCGTCGAGCGCGACCGTGGTCGTGCGCTCGTGTTCCTTCGTGACCGGGTACAGCGCGGAGGTCTGGACGTACGCGCCCGGGAGCTCCTCGGCGAGGATCTTCGCGGCGCGCTGCTCGTGCTCGGGATTGCGGTAGGAGTTCATGAAGCAGATCCCGACCGCCTCGATCTCCCGGCCGGCCAGCTCGCGAGCGGCGGCGCGCACCGCGTCCTCGTCGAGCGCGAGCCGGACCTCGCCATCGTGCAGGATGCGCTCGGGTACGCCGATCCGGTCCTCCCGCTCGACCACCGGGCGTTCCTGGTGCGGGCGCAGCCAGGTCGGGTCGTAGAACCGGTTGCCGAACTCGCGGTGCATCCGCCCGATGTCGAGCAGGTCGCGATGCCCGCGGGTCGCGAGCAGCGCGGTCCGGGCGCCGGCCCGGCTCAGCAGCGCGTTGATGCCGACCGTGTGGCCGTGCACGATCTCGGCCACCTCGTCGACGGCGACGTCGATCGCCGCGAGCGCCTGCAGGACCCCCTCTTCCTGCTGCCGGGTCGAGAGCACCTTGCCGTCCCGGATCTCACCGGTCGTCCGGTGGAGCCCGATGATGTCGGTGAACGTGCCTCCGACGTCGATGCCGACCATCCAGTCGGTGGAGCCTCGTTGCTCGGTCACCTCGTGCCTCCTGGGGTGCGCGGTCGCGCCGTCGCGGTCCGGTGCGTGCGGGGCGCGGCCGGGCGGCTCCCCGCGGGATCCGCCGGACCGCGAACGATCCGGCGATGTGTCGGAGGTCATCCTGGGACGGGCGGCGGACGGTTCGCGTCGTACGTCGGTACGAGCCCACCCCGGACCTTCGGGCAGGGTCGTCGCGGCACGTGACCACCGGGCACGGTGCATGCCGTACCCGGACCGCTGTCGGCGCGCCGCTCAGCCGGTGACGTCGCGGCGAAGCCAGGCCGCGATCGCCTCGCTGCGGCTGGTCACCCCGAGCTTGCGCAGGATCTGCGTGACGTGGGACTTGACCGTCCGCTCCGAGATGAGCAGCTCGCGGCCGATGACGCGGTTCGACCGCCCGTGCGCCAGCAGGTCCATCACCTCGGCCTCCCGGGTGGTGAGCAGCGGGACCCGGTTGCCCTGCGACGCGGGGCCGGTCGGTGCGGGACCGGCCGGTGCGGGACCGGGCGGGACGTGGGTGAGGAGCCGGTCGGCGCACCCGCGCAGCGCCTCCAGGCCCTCGACCATGGCGAGCCTGCCGAGCGTGTGACCCAGTCCCTCCGCCATCAGCGACAGCAGTGCCCGGTCGGTGGCGTTGACGTCGCGGCCCTGGTGGTAGCGGTCACCGTGCAGGAGGCCTGCGACCTCACCGTGCACGATCAGCGGCGCGACCCCGTACGACGTCGAACGCGTGATCTCGATCAGCGCCCGGTCCACCCGGTGGCTGCGCTGCGCGTCCAGCAGCAGGCGCGCCTCGGCGTGCTCGGCGACCTCGCCCTCGACGATCCCACCGTGCAGGTCCGGTGGGGCAGCCCGGCCGGTGGCCACGATCTCCTCGGCCCAGCGGGGATCACGCACCACGCACATGGTGTGGAGGTTCCACGTCGAGTCCGTCACTCGGGAGACGAGGACGCGGTCGAAGCCCAGCCGGCAGCCCGCCTCCGGGACGCGGCTCAGGAAGTCGTCGACCGTGCGCGCCTCACGGACCGACGCCAGTGCCGCGGCGATGCGGCCGTAGGACGGGTGCGCGCGACCGGCGCGGAACTCGCTCACCTCGGTCTCGAGGTTCCGGATCCGCCCGAGGAGCTGGAGCAGCTCGGCGTGGCGCGGACCGCTCACCGTGCCCGAGTCGGCCGCCCGGAACGACTCGTCCAGGACCACACCCCACAACCGGCCGAGCTCGCGCTTGGCGACGCCCCCGGAGAGGCGGTCCACCGGCAGCCGATCCAGGTCGAGCCCGAGGGCGGCACCCACATCGGCGCGCAGGCCGAGCAGTTCGTACCCCAGGGCGGGGGTGAGGACCGTGTCCTCACCCCCGCCCTGGACGGCCGGCGTGCGCTGCATGGTGTCCACCTCGACGATCTCCCGCACCGGGAGCCGTCCGTCCGGGACGTCCACGACCCGCCGATGTGACGCACAATATATGGATGCCCGTCGCGGTGGGGCAACCCGGCGGCTACGCCGGCCGGAGCCGCTCCATGATCACCCGCACGTCGTCGACGTTCTCGAGGTCGGTGACCGCGGCGACCACGGCCTCGGCGTCCGCGTCGGACAGGACCCCGGCGACGTTGTGCCGGAACTTCGCGGCCAGCTCGTCGTCGGTCATGTACGTCGACGGGTCGGGCGAGGAGACCCCCTTCGGGAAGTTCCGCTCGCCGACGTGGGTCTCGCCGTGCGCGGTGACCTCGACCCGCGATGGCCGGGCGGACACGTGTCCGGACAGCGCGTCCGTGAAGTCCGGGTGCGGCTCGAACCGCGACCGGTTCATCAGCGCCAGCACCGACTCGCTGCGCACCAGCTCGGGGGCGAGCCAGTCCTTGCCCGGCGGTACCCGGTGGGCGGCGACGGCCAGACCGTGGGTCATGCTGAACTCGGCGTCCCGCGCCTCGGTGACGTCGGTGTTCACCCAGGTCGGCTGCTGGACGAAGCTCTCCCCGTACGCGGTGATCGACTCGATCTCGTCGGGCTTCAGGTCGTGGGTGTCCACGATCTCGGTCAGGGCGTCGAAGATCCCGTGCATGACCCGGCAGTGCGGGTAGGGCTTGAACGCCTGCTCGGCGGTGAACCGCCAGTCGCTCCCGAGGCCGTCGGTGATCGGCTCGGGCACCCACCGCTTGGTCCCGATGAACCGCGGGAAGCCGTACTCGGCGTCGTCGAGGATCCGCCGGTCCCCGCGGTGGCCGAACTCGGCCAGGGACGCCGCGGTCAACGCGGTCCAGGCCATCCCGCCGGCGAGCTGGTACTTGATCGTCGTGGCGGGGGCGTGCATCATCCACGCCCGCTGCGCGTTGACCGGCACCGTGCTGCCGGCGATGCCCAGCGCGTCGGCCACCGTCTCCCGCTCGTACCCGCGGGTGACACCGATCGCGGCCGCCGCGCCGAAGATCGTGCTGCTGTAGCCGATCACCGGCGGGATCGTGACGACGCCGTCCTTCATGTCGCGCAGGTAGTCGGTGGCCTTCCCGATCCGGTAGGAGATCTCGTGGGACACCGCGATCGCGGCGAGCAGGCGCGCACCCGGCACCCCACCGGCCTCGGCGGCCGCCAGCGCACCGGGGAGCACGTAGGGGGTGACGTGGCCGGGCGGCAGCACGGCGTCCTGGTCGAGCGCGTTGATCAGCTCCGCGTTCGCGAAGGCGGCCCCGAGCTGCGTGGTGCGCAGGTCCGTCCCGATGATCGACGCCTCGTCGGCGTGGCCACCCAGGACCTGCGCGTAGCGCACGGCGATGTCCGCGCCGCGCTCACCGTGCGAGGCGACGGCGCACCCGAGCGAGTCCAGCAGGATGCGCTTGGACTCCGAGACGACGGCGGCGGGCAGCGCGGCGGTGTCCGCCGCCGTCGCGAACCCGGCGAGCTGGTCGACGAGGGGTTCCGGCATGACGACTCCTTCGAGTGGATGGATGCGGGCGCCGCTATCGGGAGGCCTGGGGCTCGACGTTGACATCGGGGTCGGCCGCCGCGCGCGTCCGCTGCTCGACGCGTGGCTTCTGGTCGAAGAACAACCCGACGATGACGAGAGCGGCGCAGCCCATGAGCAGCAGGGACACGCCCCAGGTCGCGTTCCCGGGCGACACGGTGACCATGGTCAGCGCGGCCAGCGGGGCGAGCCCGCCCGCGGCGGCACCGCTGATCTCGCGACCGGCACCGAGCCCCGAGGACCGGACGTCGGTCGGGAACTGCTGTGCCATGTACGGGCTCGCCGCGACGATCATGAGCGGGGCGAGGACGCCGGTGCCGACGATCAGCAGGCCCCAGATCAGGACCGGCCGGCCGGTGTCGAGGATCCAGAACATCGGGAACGCCAGCAGGAGCACGCCCACCGCACCGATCAGCATGATCCGGCGGAGGTCGAACCGGTCGCACAGCCGGCCGAGGATCGGGACCACCACGATCGCCACCGCGCTCGCCAGCGTGATGCCGAACGACCCGACGTTCGCCGGGACGTCCTGGAATTCGCTGAGGTAGGACAGCGAGAAGGTCTTAAAGGTGTAGGAGATCGCGGCGTAGCCACCGTAGATCGCCGCCACGACCGCCAGCCCGCGCCAGTCCGACCGCAGCAGGTCGGCGAACAGCCGCGCGCTCTTGCGCGTGCGCTCCTCGGTGGCGACCCGTTCGAACTCCGGCGTCTCCGGCATCGAGCGACGGATCCAGTACCCGATCGCGACCAGCCCGAAGCTGGCGACGAACGGGATCCGCCAGCCCCAGGTGTAGAGGAACTCGTCCCCGAAACTGGTCACGGCCGTGACTGTCAGCGAGGCGGCCAGCAGCCCGATCTGGGCGCCGAGCGCGGGCAGCGCAGCGTAGCGTCCCCGGGTCTTCTCGTCCGCGTGCTCGTAGGCGACGGTGATGGCGCTGCCCAGTTCCGCGCTCGCCCCGAAGCCCTGCAGGATCCGCAGGACGACGAGCAGGACCGGGGCGGCCACGCCGATCGACGCGTACGACGGCAGGAGGCCGATCAGCCCGGACGCGACACCCATCAGGAGCAGGCTGAGCGACAGGACGGCCTTCCGCCCGATCTTGTCACCCAGGATGCCGAAGAGCACGCCACCGAGCGGGCGGGCCAGGAACCCGACGGCGAAGGTCGCGAACGCCGCCAGGGTGCTGATCGCCGAGTCGTCCGAGGGGAAGAAGACCTTCCCGAAGACCAGGGCGGCCATGGAGGCGTACAGGTAGAAGTCGAACCACTCCAGGGTCGTGCCGATCACCACCGCGGGACCCACACGCCTGGCCTTCATGGGCGGCAACGACGTACCCGTCCCCGGCGAATCCGGTTGCGACATCCAGGTGTCCCCTCTCGCACGCTGCACCGCGTGCATCCTTGCTCGGCGTTGAACACGGAATATATTAAGTTTTCAGGGGCGGCGTGTCCAGACCCGACCCGGGGCGCGGACTCAGCCGCGTTCCAGCACGTCGGCGACGTCGGGTGGTACCCCGATCGACCGGATCTCGGTGTAGGGATCGAACCCCTCCCACCCCGCCTCACGCCCCAGACCGCTGCACTTGAACCCGCCGATCGGCGCGTGGAAGCCGACCAGGTGTCCGTTGAGCTCGACGGTGCCGGTGCGGATGCGGCTCGCGACCGCCAGCCCGCGCTCGGTGTCGGTGCTGAACACCGAGCCGTTCAGCCCGTAGGACGAGTCGTTGGCGAGAGCGACGGCGTGGTCCTCGTCGTCGTAGACCAGCACGGACAGGACAGGGCCGAAGATCTCCTCGCGGGCGATCGTCATCGCGGGCGTGACCTCGGCGAACAGCGTGGGCTCGACGAACCATCCGCGGTCGCACCCGGCCGGCCGGCCGCCGCCGACGACCAGTTTCGCCCCCTCGGCCCGGGCCGTCTCGATGTAGCCCTCCACCCGTTCCCGCTGGCGGGCCGACACCAGCGGCCCGACCTCGGTCGCCGGATCGGCCGGGTCGCCGACCCTCAGCGACGACAGCAGGTCGGCCACCCGTTCGACGAGCTCGTCCGCCCGACGCCGGGACACCAGCAGGCGGGTCTTGTTGCTGCAGGCCTGGCCGGTGTTGCGGATCGAGGTCGCCCCGACCGCCCGCACGACGGTGTCCATGTCGGCGTCGTCGAGCACGACGGCCGCGGACTTGCCGCCCAGCTCCAGGGTCACCCGGCGGACGTCGTGCCCGCACAGCGCCGCGATCCGCCGACCAGCCGCGGTCGATCCGGTGAAGCTGACCTTGTCGACGCCCGGGTGGGTCACCAGCCGTTCGGACACCTGCCGGTCCGCGGTGAGCACGTTGACCACCCCGGGCGGCAGCCCCGCGGCCTCGACGCACTCGGCGAGCAGGACCGCGTCGAGCGGGGTCTCCTGGGCCGGCTTCAGGACCACCGTGCAGCCGGCCAGCAGGGCCGGCATCAGCTTGAGCATCGCGACCGAGTGCGGCGTGTTCCACGGGATGACCGCGGCGACCACACCGACCGGTTCCCGGGTGACCAGGGCGTTGCCGACCGCCGACCGGCGGACCTGCCGGAACGGGTACGACGGGGCCATGTCCAGGAAGGCCTCGACGATCAGCTGCGGGACCGTCGCGTGCATGACCCTGGACAGGCTGATGGGAGACCCCATCTCCCGGGTCACCAGCGCCGCGAGCTCCTCGTGCCGCGGCCGGTAGACCTCGAGGAACCCCTGGAGGGCCGCGATCCGGTCGGCGAGCGGCATCCGCGGCCACGGCCCGCGGTCGAACGCCGCCCGGGCGGCGGTCACCGCCGCGTCCACGTCGGCCTCCGCCGCCAGCGCGGCGGTCCCGTAGACCTCCTCGGTCGCGGGCGAGACGAGGTCGATCGTGGCGTCGGTGCTCGGCGGGACCCAGCTGCCATTGATGAAGAAGGTCGGTGCGGTCTCCACGGTTCTCTCCGGAGGGGGCGTACGGCGCTGCCGGCGCCGTGCACGACGGCGCCGGCAGCGGGGGGTGCGGACGGGTCAGTCGAAGACGACGACGCCGCGCAGGTTCCTGCCGGCGTTCATGTCGTCGTATCCCTGCGGGACCTGGTCGAGCGTGTACCGGGTGGTGATCAGCTCCTCCAGCTTGAGCGTCCCCCTGCGGTACATCTCCAGCTGGGCCGGGATGTCGGCGAGCGGTGCGCTCGCGCCGAAGAGCGACCCCTGCAGTCGCTTCTGGTACAGCGTGAGCTGGTGCAGGTTGATGTCGCCCTCGGCGATCACGCTGTCCCCGAGACCGGTGACGACGACGGTGCCGGCCTTGCGGACCGATTCCAGGGCCTGACCGACGTGCTTGCTGCGCAGGATGCCGACGGTGACGATCGTCGAGTCGGCTCCCTGGCCGTCGGTCAGCGAGCGGGCGAAGTCCGCGGCCTCGGCGATGTCGGCGAACGCGTGGGTGGCACCGAGCTTGAGCGCCGACTCGCGCTTGAACGGGACCGGGTCGACGGCGATCACGACGTCGGCGCCGGCGTGGGCGGCGCCCTGCACCGCGTTGATCCCGATCCCGCCGATGCCCATGACGATGACGACCTGCCCGGGGCGGACCTCGGCGGAGTTCACCGCTGCGCCCCAGCCGGTCCCGACACCGCAGCCGGTCAGGCAGGCGACGTCGAACGGGATCGACTCGTCGATCCTGATCGCGGACTCGACGTGCACCGTGACGTACTCGCTGAACACGCCGAGCCCGGCGAGCTGGCCGACCGGCTTGCCGTCCATCGACATGCGGAACGACGTCGGGTCGGTGAACCGGGCCCCGGTCCCGATCGAGGCGCCGAGCCGGCACAGGTTCTGCATCCCCTTGGAGCAGAACCAGCACCGGCCACACACCGGCAGGAACGAGAACACGACGTGGTCGCCCTCGGTGAACCCGGTCGTGCCGGGTCCCAGGGCGTCGACGATGCCGGCGCCCTCGTGCCCACCGACGATCGGCAGGATCGGCACCTGCTGGGTCCCGACGGCGAAGTGGTCGTCGGAGTGGCACATCCCGGCGGCCTTCATCTTGACCCGGATCTCCCCGGGCCTCGGGTCCTCGAGCTCGACCTCGGTCGCCTGGTAGCTGCCGGGGACCTCCTGCAGCACTGCAGCCCGTGTCAGCACGGTCGTCCTCCTGGTTGGTTCGTGTCGGTTCCGGTGTCCGGTTCAGCCGAGCGGGACGTCGACCCGGGCCGCGAACACGGCGCTCTCCGGGTTGCCCGCACGCTTCTCGGGGTCGAAGTCGGCGGGGGTGGCGGCGAGGAACAGGCTCCGGCCGTCCGCGCCGCCGAGGGCGCAGCTGTAGCAGTTGAGGTCGCCGGTGGAGACCTGGTCGACGATCGCGCCGTCCTTGACCCGGACCGCCCGGCGGTCGACGAAGTCGGCGACCCAGATGGCACCCTCGGCGTCGACGTGCGAGATGCCGTCCGCGCCGACGGTCAGCTGGCCCATGGCCTTCACCGTGTCGGTCTCGGTCGGGGCGGGCCCGAACCTCGCCCACTCGCGACGGTTCGCGAGCGACCCGTTGGTCTGGATGTCGAACGCGGTGAGCCGGTTGCCGAACGACTCCGCGATCACCAGCGTGCGCCCGTCGACGATCGTCGCCCCGTTCGGGAACTCCATCGCCTCCGCGACGACGGTCGCGGTCCCGTCCGGGTCGACCCGGATCAGGGTGCCCGGCTTGCGGGGTGCAAGCGAGAGCACGTCGAATCCCCACGTACCCACCCACGCGGTGCCGTCGGCGCCGACGGTCATGTCGTTGAGCGGGAACTCGGTCAGCCCGGTCAGGTCGGCGTGGGTGACCAGCGAGCCGTCGTGCTCCCGGCGGACCAGCAGGCGGTCCCGCATCGAGGACGCGAGCAGGCGTCCGTCGGGGAGCCAGCCCAGGCCGGACGGCTCGCCCTTCACCTCGGCCTCGGTCCGCAGGCCGGAGCCGTCCTCCCCCACCGAGTAGACCCCGTGCGTGTAGATGTCGCTGAACCAGACCCGTCCCTCGTGCCAGCGCACTCCCTCGGTGTGCGTCAGCCCGGTCGCGAGCGGTGTGAGTTCACTCATCGTCAGCTCCTTCGTGTGCGACGTCGTTGGCGTGGGTCACACCCTGTCGCCCGACATCGCCGCACGCGTCTGCCAACGGTGAGAGGTGTTCTCCGACCTTGGTCGGAGGCAGGGCTCAGTGCGGTGGCCGCAGGTGGAGCGCGATCGCCTCGGCTCGGCTCGCCACGCCGAGCTTGCGCAGGATGTGCGTGACGTGCGTCTTGACGGTGCCCTCACCGATCGACAGGGCCTGGGCGATGATCCGGTTGGAGTACCCGGCCACGAGCAGCTCCATCACGTCGGCCTCCCGGTCGGTCAGGGATCCCGGCACCACAGGCGGCCGGCCGGGCGCAGCGGTGGCTGCCGGCACGACCGGGCGGCCCGGGGGAAGGCCGGGCGGCGCCATCAACCGCTCGACGCCGGCCTGTAGTGCCGCCAGCCCGTCCAGGGTCGCGACCCGGCCGAGGATCTGGCTCAGGCCCTGGGCCGTCACCCCGAGCAGGGCCTGGTCGAGCGAGCTGACGTCCGTTCCCTGGTAGTAACGATCGGCGTGCAGGAGCCCGACCACATCACCGTGCCGGAGCAACGGGGCGATGGTGTACGACCGGGATCGCCCGACCCGCACGATGTTGCGGTCCACCCGGCGGTTGTTCTGCGCGTCGAGCACGAGGCACGGGCGGACGTGGCGGGCGGCGTCGGTCTCGACGAGCCGGCCGTCCAGCCGGGGCGGCCGCGACCGCCCGGCCTCGACGATGTCCTCCGCCCACCGGGGATCCCGGGTGACGCACATCCGGTGCAGCTTCCAGGTCGCATCCTCGACCCGCGAGACGAGGACCCGGTCGTAGCCGAGCCCGCACACCGCCTCGGGCACGCGGTCGAAGAAGTCGTCCGTCGACGCCGCGTCCCGCACGGACGCCAGCACGACCGAGATCCGGTCGAGGCTGTCGAGCCCGCCGGCCATCCGGGCGTCGGTCACCGCCGACTCGGCCTGCCGGATCCGGTGGAGGAGTTCCAGCGCGGGATCCCGTCGCCCCGGGCCGGCGCCGGTGGTCCGCCCGCTCGCCGCGAAGGCCGCGTCCCACAGCTCGTCCAGCAGCCGGAGCGCCGTCCGCGACGTGACGGTCGCCGGTAACGGTTCCGGGTCGATGTCGAGCGCGGCCCGCGCATCGTGGGCGAGCTCCTGGAGCAGGGCGACGACGTCGGCGCCGAGGGGAAGCACCGCGTCCGGGGTTCGGGCTCGTCGGGCCACCGTGGAGCCGCGAACCATGGGCACCTCCTGTCCCGGAACGCAGCGTTCCGGTTCGCCACGACGACACTGCCCGCGAACGACACACAATATATGACATTCGAGGCTGGTCGTCGAGGCGAGCGCGATCCTCCCCGGCCCGCGTCCGCCGCATCCCGTCCGGCCGGTGACGTCCGGACCGGGATGCAGCGGATCGGTGTCAGAGGTGCTTGCGGTAGAACGGGATCAGGTGTTCCAACGCCGTGCCCGTGGCCTCGGGCCGGTCGTAGAGGTCGTAGTGCGACGCGCCGTCGACGACCACGAGTTCCTTGTCCTTCGAGGCCGCGCGCCCGTAGATCTCGAAGCCGCTGCGGTAGGCGCCGAAGCTGCCCGGCCGGTCACCGACCACGACGCACATCGGTTGGGTGAGCAGCACCTCGGCCCGGTCGAAGGCGTCCCAGCCGGCCAGCGCCGCCTGGCGGGAGAACAGGAAGCTGGTCGCACCGTTCTCCGCACGGCCGCGATCGGTCTTGTAGTACTCGGTGGCCTCGCGCACGTCGATGTCCGTCACCCCTGCCTCCTCGGCAGCCTGCGGCGACGGCGGAAGCAGATCGTTGACCACCGGGTCCTGCCCGCGCGCCTCGGCGGTGCGCTGCGCGGCGATCGCCTCCAGCGCACCCACCGGGTCGTAGTTCACGAAACCCTCACGCATCATCCGGCCGACGTTGCCGGGGGTCACGGCGCCGAGCGCCTTGATCCGTCGCTCGGTCATCGTCGCGTTGATCGCATATCCGCCTCCACCGCAGACACCCAGCACGCCGATCCGGTTCTCGTCGACGTAGGGCTGGGTGACCAGGTAGTCGATGACGTAGCTGAAGTCCTGCACCCGGAAGGCCGGGTCCTCGGTGAACCGCGGCAGGCCACCGCTCTCGCCCTGGAAGCTCGCATCGAAGGCGATCGCGACGAATCCCTGCCGGGCCAGCTCCACCGCGTAGATGTTGCCCGCAGTCTGCTCCTTGCAGCTGCCGGTCGGGTGCGCGCAGATCACCGTGGCGTAGGTCCGGTTGCGATCGAAGTCCGGCGGGAAGTAGGTGTCCGCCGCGATGTCCCAGGCCAGCGCCTTGATGTTCACGCGCTCGGCGTTGTCGGAAGGCATGTCCACTCTCCTCGTGGTTGCCGCACCGGTCTCGTCGACCAGCGGGTTCGCTGCCGTACGCCCTCAACTGTGGGAGGGCTCGGCCCCGTGTGGCAGGGACAGTTCCTTCCCAGGATGCGGCGTCCCCCGGCAGCGCGCGCGGTCATCACCTGATCCTCACACCCGCTCGACGAGCGCGACCTTCACGTGGTCCGGACGCTTCAGCGTGCCCTCGGGCACGAGCTCGACCGCGATCTTGACGTTGAGCGCGGACCGCACCCGGTCCTCCATGGTGCACCGCAGCTCGTCGTGCCGGTCCGGGGCCAGACCCGCAGCGTGCTCGACGACGACCGGCAGCGGCTTCTGCGTCGAGTGCCCCTCGAAGTCGGCCCGGATCCGCATCTCACCCGTCGCCTCCGGACGCAGCCCGAGCACGATGTCCTTCACCGCGGACGGAAACACGTTGATGCCGCGAACGATCAGCATGTCGTCGGTGCGTCCGACGCACCGGACCTTGTACCCGGTGCGCCCGCACGGGCATTCCGTCCCCGTGACCACGACGTGGTCACGGGTGCGGAAGCGCAGCAGCGGCGACGCCCGGCGTGCCAGGGCGGTGTAGACGAGCTCGCCGGTGGCGCCCTCGACCGGTTCCACCCGCTCTCCCGACTCCGGGTCGATCAGCTCGGCGACCATGAGGTCGGGCGAGAGGAAGTGCATGCCGTCCGCGGCCTCGCACTCGCCCCAGTAGGTGCACGCGATGTCGGTGCCGCCCAGCATCTCCCGTGACGTCGCGCCCCACAGCGACTGCAGGTTCTCCCGGACCGCGGGCTGCCCGCCTCCGGGCTCTCCCCCGACGCTCATCGCGCGCACACCCAGCTCGCGGGCAGGGACGCCGACCACCGATGGCGCCTGCTCGGCCAGGTAGGCCAGGAAATGCGGGGTGCCGATCAGCAGCTCGGGACGCTGGTCGGCCTGCACCCGCAGCAGCCGCTCCACACCGGCTTCGGCGCCGACCGGGATGTCCACGATCCCCATGTACTGCGCGATCTGCACGACCGGGATGCCGCCGACGAACCCCTTGCTCATCCCGAACCCGTGCAGCATCCGATCACCGGGCCGGAACCCGTTGGCGTACAACGCCCGGGCCCCCAGCTCGCACCACGTGCGGATGTCGCCCACCGTGAGCCCGACGTAGGACGGGCTGCCGGTCGTGCCGGACGAGGCCTGGATCTGCACGATCTCCGCCGGGTCGGCGGCGACGTGGTACCCGAGCGGCGGCGCGGCCGCGAGGCTGTCGCGCAGCTCCTGCTTCTCGGTGAACGGCAGACTGGCCAGGTCGTCGACGTCACGCACCGCGGACAGCGCCTCCGCGCCGATCTTGCCGCGGTAGAACGCGCTGTGCTCGGCGAGGTACGCGACCTGCTCACGCAGTCGCTCGTCCTGTACCCGCCGGGCGTCGGCCGGTGCGGCCGCCTCGATCTCGTTCCAGTGCGCCGCGGAGTGCGGCGTCGCCGGCTGGACGAGCATGGTCGTCCTCTCCCTCCTGTCGTGCCTGCTCAGGCAGTGGTGAACAGCGCGGCCAGACCTTGGCCGCCGATGCACACGGGCTCCTCCCCGGCGGGGATCCGGGATGCGGGCGGAAGGTGCCGACGACGACGTGCGTCTCGGACTCGACGATCATGCTCGCGCGTGCCGTTCGGCGAAGCTCACGACCCCGCGCACGTTCAGGCCCTTGTGCATGTCCGCATAGGCCTCGTTGATCTGCTCGATGTCGTAGGTCCGGGTGACCAGCTCATCGAGCTTGAGCGACCCGGCCTTGTACAGGTCGAGCATGAGCGGGATCTCCCGCGCCGGGCCACCCATCCCGTAGAGGGCTCCCTGGATGCGCTTCTCGTGCAGGGCGAGGTCGAGCAGCGGCACCGGGATGCCGGTGAGCGCGTGGTTCGCGGCACTGGTCACGACGACCGTGCCGCCGACCTTGATCGTCGCGTACGCCTCGGCGACGTGCTCGCCGGTCACGACGCCGACGCAGACGATCGCCGAATCGGCGCCCTGCCCGTTCGTCAGACTCCGCGCCAGCTCGTCCGCCTCGCCGATGTGTGCGACCGCGTCCGTGGCCCCGAGCTCGAGCGCGAGCTCCCGCTTCATCTCGACCGGGTCCACGGCGATCACGCGCCCGCTGCCGATGTGGCGGGCTCCCTGGACGGCGTTGATCCCGATCCCGCCGACGCCCATGACGATGACGACGTCCCCGGCGTCGATGCCCGCGGCACGCACGGCCGAGCCCCAACCGGTCGGCACCGCGCAGCCGACGATCGCGGCGACCTCGAACGGCACGTCGCGGCGGATCGGTGTCGCCGACACCTCCGGCATCACCGTCCACTCGGAGAACGTGGAGATGCACGCGTTCTGGGCGACGCCCCGACCGTCGGCATGCATCCGGAACGTCCCGTCCAGCTGCGTCCCGACGGTGATCAGTGCGCCGTTGACGCAGATGTTCTGCCGCCCGGTCACGCAGTTGCGGCACCGGCCGCAGGCGGGGATGAACGACGTGACGACGTGGTCGCCGGGCGCCACCCGGGTCACGCCCGGGCCGACGGCCTCGACGATTCCCGCTCCCTCGTGCCCGCCACAGGCTGGGTAGGAATGAAACGGGATGTCGCCCTGCGCGAAGTGGTCGTCGGAATGGCACAACCCGGTCGCCATGATCCTGACCAGCACCTCGCCCGCCCGGGGCGGGTCGAGATCGACCTCGCGCACGTCCCAGGTGCCGGGCGTGTCCCAGAGCAGCGCCGCGGTCGTCTTCACGACGTCGCCACCGCCGTCGACCACGTGCGGCGCGACTCGCCGCGCATGATCCGGCCGAACACGGATCCCGTGAGATGCCCCTGCGCGGCCAGGGTCTCGGGCCGGCCCTCGAGCTCGGCGGCGATCCGGTCGCGGGTCTTCGCCGCGAGGACCGGGTCGAGGTCGAAAGCCAGGGAGACGTCGTTGTCGGTGAGCTGCGCCGGGCAGTGCAGCACGTCGCCGAGGATCATCGCCCGCGCGGAACCGGACGACACCACGAGCGAGCAGTGACCCGGCGTGTGGCCCGGCGTCGCGACCACCGACACGCCCGGCGCGAGGGTGGCGCCGTCGGCGATCGACTCGATCCGCCCGTCGAGCGGACCGAGCACCGCCTCCGGGTGCGGACCGACCGCGGCCAGCGGGTTGTCCGGCGTGCGCCAGAACTCGACCTCGCCCTCACCGGCGAGGTGGCGCGCGTTCGGGAACGTCAACGCCCCGTTCGTCCCGGTCCAGCCGACGTGGTCGACGTGCATGTGGGTGTAGAACACGGTGTCGACGTCGGATGGCTCCAGCCCCTCCTCGCGCAGCGAGGTCAGGAGCCGCCCGGACCGGAACTCGCCGTCGGCGGCCGGGAAGCTCATGGAATCCGGGCCGAATCCGAGGTCGACGAGCACGGTGCGGTCACCCGTACGGATCAGGAAGGCGCCGAGGGTCAGCAACAGCTTCCCGTCCGCGTCGAACAGGTCCCGGTGCAGGTCCCACAGCTCCGGGGTGCTCGTCGGGAACAGCGCGGTCGCGGCGACCGCTGCCTCGCCGTCGGGCAGGTAGGTGACGCGGATGTCCCCGACGTCGACGGACTCGCGGGGAGCAGAAGTGGCTGACATCGTTGTCGTCTCCATGTCCTGTCGTCGTCCCGGATCAGGCGCCGTGCGCAATCACGCCGCGCAGGTTTGCGGCCGGAGCACATGTCGTCGAAGCCGGCCGAATCGAGTCCTTTCTCGCTGTTGCCGGCACGAATCAGACACGGGAAAGATCCCGGGTTTCGGACCCAGAAATGTGCACGCGGTCCGTTGCGAATTTATCGCCCGACACTGCTCGGAATCAATTGACCATCCACGAACCGGCAGTTCGAGGGAAGGAAAACGTCACGTCGCGTCGTCCTCGGCGGGGTGGTCGAGAAGCTGCTCGATCAGCGCCTGGCCGGCCGGGCTCGGACCGCGTCCACGGGCCGTCGCGATGCAGATCTTGCGTTCGGCCCACGGCTCCGCGAGCTCGAGCACCCGGACCCGTTCGGCGAAGTCGCGACTGACCAGGCACTCCGGCTGTGCCGTCACTCCGAGCCCCGCCTGGACCAGGCTGAGCGCGACGCTCCCGCTGCGGACGCTGAACGTCGGCTCGAAGTCCTCACCGAGTCGGCGCGCGGCGGCCCGGAAGGCACCCGCCATCGGGCCCACCGCGATGAGGTTCTCCGGGAGGAGATCGGCGAACGTGACGTGGTCCCGACCGGCCATGCGATGGCCGATCGGCAGGACGGCGACGATCCGGTCCCGCCGGTACGGGCGGACGTCGACGCCGGACAGGTCGAGCTCGTGCGCGGACGCGAAGACGCCGACATCGGCCTCCCCGCGGGCCACCTGGTGGACGATCTCCGCGTTCTCGATCTCGTGCACGACGAGCCGGACGAGCGGGAACTGCCGGTTGAACTCACCGAGCTCGTGCGCGAGGAACGGGGCGATGATCGACCGTGCCGACGAGATGGTCAGGTCGCCCCGGACCCCCTCGGTGAACGCCGCGATCTCGGTCCGGATGTCCTCGATACTCCCGAAGATCGTCCGGACGTGGCGGGCGAGCACCTCCCCCGCCGGCGTCGGCACCACCCCCTTCGGCGTGCGTTCGAGCAACTCGATGCCGGCGATGCCCTCGAGGTCGTGGATCCGCTTCGTGGCGGTGGAGGCGGCGACGTTCTCCCGGATCGCGGCCAGGCCGATCTGGCGCTCCTCGACCGCGGACAGGAACAGCTGCAGCGTGAAGAGGTCGACCTGACGGATCAGGTGCAGTCTGTTGAACGAACCCACTCACGGCTCCCACGACGTCGTGCGGCAATTCAAGCCCAGCGACCGTCGTGCGACAAGGCTCCGACCGTCAGGTGCGGGCAGGCAGGACGTCGTCGAGCAGGTCGTTGTCCGCCCCGACCTCGCGCACCCCGTGCAGCGGCGGCGGACGAGTTCCGTCGAACGAGAGCGGCAGCCCGACGACGCCGAGGTCGTCGTCGGGCGGCGCGCCGATGATGCCGAGGGCGCGGGTCTGCTCGTGCGCGACGAGCTCGGCCGTGGTCTGCACCGGCGCGACCGGGATGCCGGCGGCCTGCAGGCGTTCCTGCCACTGCGCCCGGGTGCCTGTGGCCAGGCGCTCGCCGATCAGGCGGTCGATCTCGTCCCGATTGTCCAGGCGCCCCGAGTTCGTCGCGAACCGCGGATCGGTCGCCCACTCGTGCCGGTCCAGGGCCGCGGCGAGCTTGGCGAACAGCGCGTCGTTGGCGCAGCTGACGATCAGGTCGCCATCGGCAGTCGGGTACGCGCGGTGCGGCACGATGAACGCGACCCCGGAGCCGTGCCGCCGGCCCGGGTTCCCGTCCGCCTGGTAGCCCGCGATCCCGACCGACATCCACGCGATCGCGGTCTCGAGCAGCGACGCGTCCACCGAGGCTCCCGCGTGCTTGACGTGCCGGCGGTGCAGCGCCGCGAGGACTCCGATCACCGCCCACATCCCGGCGCCGAAGTCCACGATGGAGACACCGGCCCGCACCGGACCGCCGTCGGCCTCCCCGGTGATGTCCATGATCCCGGAGAAGGCCTGCATCAGCGGGTCGTAGCCGGGCAGCGAGCTCAGCGGGCCCGTGGCGCCGAACGCGCCGATCTCGCAGTGCACGAGGTCGGATTTGGTCACCCGCAGGCTGTCGGCGTCCAGCCCGTAGCGGGCTGCCGAGCCCGGGCGCAGGTTGTGCAGGAACACGTCGGCGCGCTCGGCGATCAGCCGGTGCAGCATGGCGAGCTGGTCGCGGTCCTTGATGTCGAGGTCGAGGTAGTGACGTCCACGGTTGAGTGCGTGGAACGCGGCGCTGCTCCCCCGCCACTGGCTCGGTCCCCAGCCGCGGGCAGAGTCGCCGGTGGGCCGCTCGACCTTCCAGACCTCGGCGCCGAGCTCGGCGAGGATCTTCCCGGCGAACGGGGCCGAGGCGCTGTCGCTCAGCTCCACCACCACGACTCCCGAGAGAGGCAGGTCCTGCATGGTCTTCTCCTCCGTCCGATCCGGCGTCGGTGCCGGGTCAGTGCCGTGTCAGGGTCTCGATCTCGTTCGATGCGAACCCGTACTCACGCAACAGCTCCGCCGAGTGCTCGCCCAGCCGGGGGGCCGGGTGGCGCAGCTCGGGAGCGGTCTCGCTCCACCGCTGCGGGATCCCGATCGTCCGCAGCCGCCCCTCCGTGGGGTGCTCGACCTCGTCGAAGAACCCGACCTCGGTCATGTGCGGGTCCTCGAGGAGCGTCTCGGGCGTGTTCATGGCGACGGCCGGAATGTCCGCATCCGTCAGGAGCGTCACCCAGTCGGCCGTCGATCGGGTGGTGAACACCTCGGCCAGGAACGCGTAGAGCTCCCCGATGTGATCGGTGCGGCCTGCGATGTCGGCGAACCGCGGGTCGGCGGCGAGATCCGGCCGGCCGACGGCGTCGAAGAAGCGCCGCCAGTGCCGGTCGGTGTAGACGTTCACCCCGAGGTAGCCGTCGAGCGTTCGGTAGGGACGGCGGTCGGCGTTCATCATCCGCGCATAGCCCCAGGTCCCGATCGGCGGGACGAACGTGTGCCCGTAGAGGTGGTCGCCCATCGTGAAGTGCGCGAATGTCTCGAACATCGGGACCTCGACCTCCTGGCCCCGCCCGGTGCGCTCGCGGTGGAACAGCGCCATGGCGACCGCCGACGACGCCGCCATCCCGACCACCCGGTCCGCGACGGCGGTGGCCACGTACTCCGGCTCGCCGGAGCGCCGGCTCTGCAGGACGGGCATCCCGACGGCAGCCTGGATCAGGTCGTCGTAGGCGGGCTTGCCGGCGTACGGGCCGTCCTGGCCGAACCCGAAGCAGCCGCAGTAGACGAGGCGCGGGTTGTCGCCGGCGAGGTCGGCATAGGACACACCGAGGCGGGACATCGCGGCCGGACGCAGGCTGTGCAGCAGGACGTCCGCGTCCCGGGCCATGCGACGCAGCGCGTCCCGGCCGTCCGGCGTCTTCAGGTCGAGGACCAGGCTGCGCTTGTTCCGGTTGAGGTGCAGGAAGATCGCGGACATGCCCGGGTTCCGCGCGGGGCCGACGCCGCGGGTGGTGTCCCCGGCGGGGGACTCCACCTTCGCGACGTCCGCGCCCATGTCCGCGAGCAGCAGGGACGCGTACGGGCCCATGAAGTTCGACGTCAGGTCCAGGACCCGGATTCCGTCCAGCGGACCGGCCATGTCAGCTCCCTCTCGGCGCGAACACCGGAAGCACCTGCTCGCCGCGCGGCACGAAGCGGACCTCGACCGGCATGTCGATCGCGACCGCATCGGGCTCGGCCTCGATCTGGGTGAACAGGTGGTAGCCCTCGTCGAGCCGGACGAAGCCGACGGTGTACGGCGCGATCCCGGCGAACACCGGCGTCGGCGCGCGCATGATCGTGCTGAACGACCAGACGACGCCGCGGCCCATCGACTCCTCCCAGGTCAGCGCGCCCGACGAGCAGTGCGGGCAGACCGAGTGTGCGGGCCAGATCGCGTCGGAGCACCGGTCGCACCGCTGGAACGTCAGCCGCTCCTCGTTGCACGCCGTCCAGTAGGGTTCGGCGTCGAGCAGCCGGTAGGGCTGCGGCCAGTCGCTCATCGCTCGTCTCCCCGCTCGTTTCCACTGCCGGACAGCACCATCACGCCGGCCGCCGCCAGCATGCCGCCGGCGCCCTGCACCAGGACGGTGCGCGGACGTCGCGCCGGGGTGAGCCCGAGCGCCGTCCCGCGGAGCTGGCGGACGGCCTCGACGAGGCTGTCCATGTTGCAGGAGATGCCGGGCTGACCGAAGGAGAGCCAGCCGCCGTTCGTGTCGGTCGGCAGGTCGCCGTCGACTCCGGTGCGACCCTCCCGGTACGGGTCGATGCCGTGGCCCTTCTTCGCGAAGCCGAGGTCCTCCATGAGGATCGGTCCCATGTGGGCGAAGTTGACCGAGAGCTGCAGCATGTCGATGTCGCCGGGAGTCAGCCCGGAGGACGCGTAGGCCTGCCGGGCGGCCTCGACGGACGCGGTGTGGGTCAGGTTCGGGAACTCGCCCAGGCCGGCGAAGCGGCCGTGGGACATGTTCATCCGGTCGGTCAGGTACTCGTGTGTGGACGCCGAGCCGTAGCCGAGCACGTGGATCGGGTCACGCGCTTCGCGGGCCCGCTCCGGTGAGGTCACGATCAGCGCGCCACCGGTGCCGCCGCCCCAGGTGGAGCACATCCACCGGCGCAGCGGGGTCGCGACGTACGGCGAGCAGAGGACCTTCTCCCGGTCGATCTCGCCATGGCGCGCCTTGGCGGCATGCGGGTGGTGCGCGCCCCATCGCTGGTTGGCCACGGCGACGTCGGCGAGGTCCTGCTCGCTCACGCCGTACTCGTGGAAGTAGCGGTGCGCCGCCTGGGCGTAGAGCGACGGGATCGTCGGCCCGTACGGCACCTCGAACTGCGGGTCCGAGTCGGCCTCGGCACCCATCGCCACCGCGTCGACGAACAGTTCGGTCGCGTCGCTCTGCAGGCAGAGCACGTAGTCGGCGCGACCGGCCGCGATCATCTGGGAGGCGACGGCGATCGTCGACGTCAGCCCGGCGCCGTGCAGCGTGATCTCGCTGCTCAGCGTCACCGGCATCTGCATGTGCGAGACGAACACGTTGCTCCACTGGGAGCGCTTGTCCGCCCACGGCGATCGTCCGGTGAACACCGCATCGATCCGGTCCTTGCCGATGCCCGCGTCGGCCAGCGCCGCCGTCGTGGCCTCGACGGCCAGCTGCATCGGGTCCTTGCGGTCGTCGCGCGTCGCGTACGCGTCGCCCATCCCGACGATCGCCGCAACCGGCTCGGTGCCCATTCTCGCCCCGCCTGCGCGCCGCCCGGCGGTCACACCTTCTCCGGCTGCTTCTCCGTGGGCAGCGACGCGCCGAGCAGGGCGGCCAGGTCCTCGCGGCGGCGCAACATGAGCAGGCTCCACTCGCCACGCTGCACGACGTGCCCGTCCTGGTTGAGCGCCTTGACCAGGAACGTCGTGACCCCGTAGCTGTCGTCCTTCTCATTCTTCGCTACCACCTCAGCCGTGGCGTAGATCGTGTCGTCGATGTGCACCGGCTTCGTGTAGCGCATCCTGTCCAGACCGTAGTTCGCCTGGACGGCAGGCCCGAACTGGATCAGGCCGGTGACGATGGAGTACGTCAGCGAGCCCTGTACCAGACGCTCGCCGAAGCGGGTCTGCTCGGCGTAGTGCCTGTTCGAGTGGATCTCGATCCAGTTTCCGGTCAGCGCGCAGAAGTTGACCACGTCGGCCTCGGTGATCGTCCGTCCGCCGGAGCGGAAGACCTGCCCCACCTCGAGCTCGTCGTAGGGCATGTCGACCCGGTTGTTGATCTCCATCGATCCTTCTCCTCGTGGTCGTTCTACGCCGGCAGACGCATCGACTTGGCGATGATCGTGCGCTGGATCTGTGAGGTGCCGCCGCCGATCGTGGACTGGACGCTCTCCCGCAGGTAGCGCTCCATGTCCGCCTCGGGCAGGTTCGCGTAGCCGCCCAGGATCTGCATGCCCTCCAGCGCGCAGCGCTTGAGCGTCTCGGATCCGTAGAGCTTCGCCATCGACGTCTCGCGCGCGGCCGGCCGGCCGCTGGCCTTGATCTGGGCCGCCCGATAGCAGAGCAGGCGGGCGGCGTCCACCTGCGTCTGGCAGTCGGCGAGCGTGTGTTTCAGGACCTGGAAGTCGAAGATCGGCTTGCCGAACTGGGTCCGCTGCTGGGCGTAGCGGTTGGCGGTGTCGACAGCGGTCTGGGCGTTCCCGACGTACGCCGCTGCGACGGCGCAGCGCTCCAGCTCCAGGTGGTCGGTGATGATCTTCCAACCGTCCCCCTCCTCGCCGAGCAGCGCGTCCGCCGGGACCCGCACCTCGTCGAGGAAGATCTCGGTCGTGCCCGTGGCGTGCCGGGACAGCGTCGGCAGCTTGCGGATGTCCAGCCCGGGGGTGTCGTTCGGGATCAGCAGGACGGACAGGCCGTTGTGCTTGTTCTCCGAGGTACGGACGAGCATCGCGATGATCGTGTCGTCGGCCGCGGCGCCACTGCACCACAGCTTCGAGCCGGAGACGATCCAGTCGCCGCCCGCGTCGCGGCGGGCGTGCGTCTTCGTCGCCGCCGCGTCCGACCCGGCGTCCGGCTCGGAGATCGACACCGAGAAGCGGATCCGTCCGTCGATGAACGGCTTGACGTAACGCTCCTGCTGGGCGGGCGAGCCGAACTTGACGATGTTCATCGCGGTGAACGTCGGCACGAGCACCGAGCACGCGAAGTCGAACCCGAACTTGCCGAGACCCTCGGCCATCAGCGAGTAGTCGAAGATGTCACCCCCGGATCCGCCGTTCTCCTCCGGGATCATGATGCCGAGCCAGCCCTGCTTGGCGATCTTCTCGTACGCCTCGTAGGGGTACTCACGATGGAAGTCACAGTTACGGACGTACTCGACCGTGACCTCCTTGTCCATGAAGTCGTTCACGGTGGCGAGCCAGTCGGACTGGGAATCGTCGAGGAAGTTCTCGGACATGAATTCGCGCTCCTGTGCTCATATCGATCGACGCCGGCCCGTCGGTGCCGCGAGTGACTTCGACCCTAATCTCGTTGATCCGGACAAACAATTGACCGTTCTCGAAACGGGGGTTCGCCCGCCTCGAAGTGCGTCTCATACGGTTGCGCCCGCGGCACGCAACGACGCGAGGTCCTCCGGCGAGAAGCCCCAGTCGCCGAGCACCTCGTCGGTGTGCCTGCCCGGCTCGGCCGGCGGGTCGCCGATCGCACCGGGAGTCCGGCTGAACCGGGGCGCCGGAGCCGGCTGGACGACGCCGTGGACCTCGACGAACGTCTCGCGGGCACGCAGGTGCGGGTGCTGGGGCGCCTCGGCCATGGACAGCACCGGGGCCAGGCACAGGTCCTGCCGCTCGGCGAGCGCGCACCACTCGTCGCGGTCGCGGGTGCGGAACACCGCTGCCAGCCGTTCGGTGACCTCGGGCCAATGCCGCTGGTCGTGCTGGTCGGGCATCTCGTCCTCGGCGAGTCCGAGGAATCTCAGGGTGTTCCGCCAGAACCGGGCCTCGTTGGCCCCGATGCCGATCCAGCCACCGTCGCGCGTCTCGTAGACGTGGTACCAGGGCGCCCCGGAGTCGAGGCGATTCGTGCCCCGCCGGTCGGTCCAGTACCCGGCGGCCCGGAACCCGTACATCGCGGTCATCAGCGAGGCGGACCCGTCGACCATGGCGGCGTCGACGACCTGGCCCTCGCCCGACTGCCGGGCCTCGAGGACCGCGGAGACCACGCCGAGTGCCAGGTAGAGCGCGCCGCCGCCGAAGTCGCCGACCAGGTTCAACGGGATGACGGGCGGGCCGCCGCGCTCACCGATCGAGTGGACGACCCCGGTCAGTGAGATGTAGTTGAGGTCGTGCCCGGGCGCCTGCGCCAACGGGCCCTCCTGCCCCCACCCGGTCATCCGGCCGTACACCAGGCGCGGGTTGAGCGCCCGGCACTCGTCGGGCCCCAGCCCGAGCTTCTCGGCGACGCCGGGACGGAAGCCCTCGACGAGCGCGTCGGCCTGCTCGACGAGACGCAGCACGGCCTGGACCGCGTCCGGGTTCTTGAGGTCCAGTCTCGCGGCACGGCGGCTGCGGTGGAGCAGGTCGAAGCGCGGGTCGACCGGCGCGCCGCCGTCGTAGCCGGGAGGACGCTCGATCCGTACGACGTCCGCTCCGAGATCGGCGAGCAGCATGCTGCAGAACGGCGTCGGACCGACGCCTCCGAGCTCGACCACCCGGATTCCGGCCAGAGGGCCACGGAGGTCGCGGGCCGACGTCGATTCATTCACGTCCACCGACGCTAGATCAGTCCGCGGTCATCTCCAACTCACGCGTCGCGAAGTGCCGATTCGGGAACTCCGAATTGAATGTCGCCGGCATCGGACATAGCCTCGGTCCGCGTGCCGGGAGCCCCCACCGTTTTGGCTCCCGGCTTCCGAGTGCGACCGATTTTTCCTTCCCTCGTGCCCTGCTGCGGATCGCGGCACGTCTCCGACACGGAAAGGGGCGTTCAATGGCGACGCCGACATCCTCCGAGCCGACTACGGCGACCGAACCGCAAGGACGTCAACGCACCAGGGGCCGACGTGTCCTGGTCGCGACCATCGCCGCGCAGTCGATCGAGTATTACGACTTCCTGATCTACGGCACGGCTGCGACGCTGGCGCTCAACAGCCAGTTCTTCCCGTCGGTCGATCCGGTCGTCGGCGTGCTCGCCGCGTTCGCCACGTTCGCGGTCGGGTTCGCCGGCCGGCCACTGGGTGCCGCGATCTTCGGACACCTCGGTGACAAGCACGGCCGCAAGCCCGCCCTGCTGGGGGCGATCATGCTGATGGCCGTCTCCACGTTGCTGATCGGCCTGCTGCCCACCTACGCCGTCATCGGGGTGGCCGCGCCGGTCCTGCTGACGCTCATGCGGGTGCTCCAGGGAATCTCGGTCGGCGGCCAGTGGGGCGGGGCGACGCTCCTGGCCCTGGAGAACGCCCCGCCGAACCGGCGGGCGCTGTACGGGGCGATCCCCCAGCTCGGTGTCGTGGTCGGCATGGTGGGCGGAACGCTGGCCTTCCTGTTCATCAGCAGCGTGACCACCCCCGAGCAGTTCGCCGCGTGGGGGTGGCGGATCCCGTTCCTGCTGACCGTCCTGATGTTCCCGGTCGCGTTCTTCCTGCACCGCTACGTGGAGGACTCCCAGGAGTTCCACCGGGCCGAGACCGCGATCGAGGAGCGTCGCGCGCAGTCCTCGGTGATCCGAACGCTCCGCGCACCGAAGCAGATGCTGCTCGTCGTGTTCGGGTACCTGCCGGCGACGATCACGTTCTACGTGATCGCGACGGGCGTGATCGACTACGGGACGCGCGAGCTCGACATGCCGAAGAGCACCATGCTCACCGCCGTGATGCTGTCCATGATCGCCTTTGGCGTCGGGACGGTCGCCGGTGCGTGGCTGGCCGACCTCGTGGGCCACCGGAAGGTCTACGGCGGCGGTGCCGCGCTGGCCGGCGTATGGATGTTCGCGTTGTTCCCGCTCGTCGAGACGCGGAGCTTCGCGTTGATCGTCCTCGCCGCGTCGGTCGGGCAGCTCGCGGTCGGCTTGATGTTCGGTCCCGGCACGGCAATCTGGGCAGCCATGTTCCCGCCCGACATCCGGTACGCCGGAGTGTCACTCGGCACGCAGTTCTCGAACATCATCGGCGGCGGCCTGGCGCCGTTCACAATGGTCGCGCTGTACGCCGCGACCGGCACGAGCCTGTCCACCTCGGTGTACGTCGCCGTCGCCGCAGCACTCAGCCTGGTCGCCCTGATGCTGATCAGGCTCCCGCAGCAGGCCACGACGGCAAGGACCTCGTGAAGATCGCCGCTGTGGTCAAGGGCCCGATACCTATGCCGTACGCACGCTCCGCGAGTCCGCAAGGCGTTGTCTATGGCCACGGACCCGGTGGCCGGCCACGACACAGCCTCGTGCACCCGGGCTCCGCAACACCCTGCCCAAGCAATCGACGTAGTAGATGGCTGACCTCATGAGCCACCGCGTTATCGGCGTCCGGTGAAGGGCGCCCCAGGAGAGGAGGACGGCTTCGCTGCGCTCCGACTCGGGCGTTCCGCTGGAGCACATCTCCCGGCTCGTCGGCCACAGCGGGACCGCGATCACCGAGGCCGTCTACCGTCAGCAGATCCGGCCGGTCCTGGAGCACGGTGCCACCGCGATGGACGACATCTTCCCGGTCGCTGAACCGTAGACACTCAGTTAGTCACTCACGCCGGTCCGGACAGCCATACGAGATCGAGAACGCGAGAGGGCGGGGGACGTCCGGGAACCACGGGACACCCACAAACCTGCAGGTCACATGACGAAGGGCCGGTATCCGACGCTCACGGATACCGGCCCTTCTGCCTGCCGGGACGACAGGATTTGAACCTGCGACCCCTTGACCCCCAGAGATCTCACGGGGACACCACCGATTGCAAGCCGTTGACATTCCTGCACGACAATGGCGGTTCGACCGAATAGCAATCGATGCCGGTTGATGTCGATTCGTGTGCGTCGCGCACACACATTCGCACACACAACACCGGCTCCGGGCCCGACCGGATCGGGCCCGACTCCCCCACCACACAACCGCCGCCCGCGACCCGGTGACCACACCCCGGGCGGGCGGTGCATCCGAGATCTCTGGAGCCGATTCCGATCATGAACACCCTCGACCGCGCCGGCCGCCGAGGCGGTCGCCGACGGCCCCGCACGACCCCCAGACGTGGCCACCACCCGGCGGCGACGTGGACCCCTGGCCCGCCTGCTCGCCGCCCTACGGCGCGCCCTCCACCTGCCGACGGTGGTCGGCCCGACACCGGGCCAGCGCCTCCGCGAGGCCGCGTACGACGCCGCGATCACCGCGGCCCAGGGGCGGGCGATCGCGGCGATCCTCGCCGCTCTGGAGGTCGCCGACGGCGGCGGCACCGACGTCGAGCCGAGCCCCCGCACTACTCGACAGCGTGCTCGCGGCTTACCGGGGTGAGATCGCCCGTCTCGAACGGCTCGACGAGCCCGGAGCCCGGGCCGCCGCGAGGCGACGTGAGCAGGTCGCGAACCGTCCCGCACGCGAAGCGGAGGCGTCGAGCAGGCCGGGAATGTCACGCGGCTCGGCGATCGGCGCCCGTCCGGCCCGCCACCCGATGACGAGACCGGTCCGAAGCCCGACTGAGACAGCCAGTCTCACGGTCTGGGTCGTGCGGTCTCGAGGGTGCGCAACCCGCACCGGTGGGACTGCCCCATCGGGCGCGTCGTCGAGATCAAAGAACTCATGCCCGGTGACCACCGGCTGCCGCGGCGGACCGGGTCCGGGCGGCCCTGGCCCCGTGAGGCCGGGGCGCTGATCGCCACGGTGCGGCTGAACACGGCGGTGAAGGAAGGCAAGGAGGCGCTGTCCACCATCGAGTTCTTCGGCGAGGAGGCGGCGTTCAGCATCGGCTACAAGGCCGCCCGGCACCGCATGCGCGATGGCGTCCGTGAGCTGCTCGAAGTCGACCTCTACGAGGTGTCGCCCGCCCTCTTCGGGGCCCATCCCGACGCCCGGCTCTACACCGGCAAGACCGGGCGGCCCCGGCGAGCTGGAGATCAAGGCCGTGCCGACCGCGGCGTCCGTGCCGCGGGGCGGACGCAAGCGGTGGGCGCTGCGCTGCGCGGTCTGCGACGGGTACGTCGCGCTGGCCAGCCAACCACTCCCTCCGTCCGCGTCGATCCTGTGCCCCGAGTGCCTGTCGACCGTGGACCGCACGGAGGACGAGTTCGAAGCGCTCGTCTCGCAGGACGGCAACGAGGCCGAGCTGCTCGACGGAGACCGGCCGGACCGGGTCACCGCGGAGCAGGCGTACGACGAGGCACAGCGGGCCGAGCGGGAAGTCGAGGCGGACCCGGAAGGTGAGCTGCACCGGGCTCGGCCCGGGCGGCGCCGCTGGCCGCGCCAACCGGTGTAGTAGGCGAACGGCTCCGGCGGACGCTCCCATCGCACGACCTCCGGGATAGGCGGCCACGAGCGACCGCCGTCCTGCTCCGCGCAGGCCACGGTCAACTGGATCTTGCCGCGGACGGCCGCGGGCGGCACGGCGAGGCCGAATGCGACGTCGCCGTTCCTCGCCACGTGCCGATGCGTCTCGGCCCGCGGCGCGACGCTCAGCTTGCTGTCCGCGGCGATCTCGCCGTCCGGGATGACTGCTTCGGCGATCCAGTACACGGTCACCGACAGCATCCCCGGGGACTCGACGACCCGCGCGCGGACGACATCCCAGTCGTCGCGCACCGGCTCCGCCGTGATCTCGAACCGAGGCCGGTCGGCACGGTCGTACTCCGCCCGCGCGAGCTGCGTCTGCATCTCGGCGTTCCTCGCCTGCCAGAGCGCCGCCTCGGCGGCCTTGCTCGCTGAAGTCGCGGACTCGCGGGCGCTCCGCGCCTGGTCGCTGGCGATCTGGCGGGCCTGCTTGGTCTCCCTCAGCGCCTCGCGCGCTGTCCTCGCCTGTCGGAAGGTAAAGAACCCGGCACCAGCGGTCGCAACGAACCCGGCCCACGCGGCGACTGCGGCGGTCGCGGCCCACGAGTCGGGGTCCATGGTCGGGAGCGTACCGATCTAGTGACCCTGGCCGTCCCTGGTTCACTGATCACATGGTCTCTGCCGCCGACGCCCCCCACGTCGCCGACTGGATCGCCGCCATCGGCCAGGCCGCGGGCGCGCTGTTCACCGCCGCTGCGGTGGGTGTGGCGGTCTGGCTCGGCTGGCGCGACCGCAAGTGGCGGCGCGAGGAACAGACCGACCGCGACGCCGCACAAGCCCGGCTGATCACCGTCGAGGCGGATTACTCGGACGCCGCATGGGAAGACACGCTCGTCCTCGTCAAGATCCACAACAGCAGCCCTGCGCCGGTGTTCGATGTCGAAGTGGTCGACCTCCACATCGTCGGGCGCGAGGGGCAACAGCGCTGGCGAGTCGACTTCGGGCCGTACGACGATGGGCCGAGAATCGGGCGCGTCGTCACACCCGGGGACACCTTCAAGGTGCCGCTGGCCTACATCGACGAGAACAACAAGGCCGTGATCGTCCCGGGGATCGACCGCATCACCTTCACCTTCACCGACGCCGCCGGGCTGCGATGGCTCCGCCCGGACAACGACCCACCGGAACGGCTCACCGAGCCGCCGACATCAACGCGGACCCCTTGATTGCCGGACAAGACGCCATGCCCTGGCCTGCGGAAGCAGGGCGTGCTTGCGGGCCCGTCAGGCTGCGGACTGGGGCGGATCCGGCTGCCCGTCCGTGCTCCAGCGGATCGAGTCCAGCTACCCCTCGGCGACGGCCGATGCCGATCCCACGGCATCGCGAATATGGACCCCGCGACTGAGAGTGGCGCCCCTGGCCTTCCGTTGAGCACTCGGGATCTCTGCATCGCTGGTCTGGAGACGGCTCCAGTGTGGGACTCTGCTGACATGGACTCGACCGCCGAGAGGAGTACGCGCATTCCGCGTGCGAATCTGCGCGTGCCGCCCGAGGAGTTCCTCGAGGTGTGGCGGGCCGCGCGCGATCGGGCTGGTGGACCGACTTCACGCCAGACCGATGGCTGGTACGCCGCCGGGGTGCTGGCCACCTGTCAATGGCTCGCGACCGCTGACTACACGGCGCCGGATGGGCGACGTCGCCCCGCCGCGGCTCCTGTGTCGGGCAAGCGGACTCGGGCGTACGAGGAGTTGATCGAGGCCGAGTTCCTGGCCGCGGAGTTGTTGCCGGAACGGCAGCCACTGCTTCTCACATCGCGTCCCGGTTGGTGCGAGGGCATACAGGCAACTTTGCGCTGGGCGTGGCGGAACTCCGGTCCGCGTCCGCTCTGATCGTCCACGGGCCGCGGCCCGAGCCGGGTCATCCGCGCAGTCCTGCAGCCTCGTCGACGTGGTCGTCCCTGACTGCGTTGTCCCCGCGGCGCTCGTCGTGCCACCGAGCGAGCTCTATGGCCCGTTCCGCGTCTAGTTTCTCGGCCGATTCCCGATAGCGGATCTCCTCCAGTACCCGGCCGGCGTAGTCGAGGTGGTCGGCCGTCTCGTCGGTGTCCGGGACCCGGACGGCGTCCTCTCGCACCTGTGGGCCGCGGGAGTCGGCCATCTCCCGGATGTCCGTGCGATTCGTGGCCGTCTGCTCGTCGGCGGTCACCTCATCGTCGAGCGCGCATCGTTGAGCAGGCGTTTCGGATAGGATGTCGTCCTCGGTGATCTCGCGGTGCCGTTCTTCTTCGGTGATGGCCGCGTCGTGTGCGGCCAGCCACTCGGCTGCGGTGACACGATCATCAGGCTCGCCCTCGGCGCCACGTGCAGACAGTTCAGCCCGCGACAGGTCGGCCTGAACTCGGGTCTGAGCGGTGTGGACGAGCCAGTGGCCGCGGGCGTCGTCGATCTCTTGGAGCTGCTCGGCGCGGGCTGCCAGCAATGCAGCGAGTGATGTCGCACGGGTGGCGTCGTCGAGGAGCTGGGCCCGTTCGTCGGGGTCAGTGGCGGCGTCGGCCTGTGCGCGCCGTAGCGCGGCGGTGCGGGTGTGGTCGGCCGCGGCCTGGCGGGTGCCGGCGAGCTCGTTGGCGACGTAGCGGGGTGCGGCGGCCAGCTCGCGCTCGTAGGCGCGGACCCGCATGCGCAGCTGCCCGGTCGACAGTTCGAGTTGCTCGCGCTCGATCTCCGGCCGGCCGAGGGTCCGCCAGGCCGCGCGGTAGGCGGCGAACTGCTCGACCTGCCCCGGCTTCGGTGCCGGTCCGAGGGCTTCGGTCGGGTCGTCGTGCCCGCGCAGCTCGCGGTAGGCAGCGACCCGCCCGGCGTCGCGGCACCATTCCGCACGGGCGAGCAGATCGTCGGGAACGGGCCCCAGTGCCGCGGTGGCCCACCCGGGCGGGTTGAGGGCTGTCTGCTCGCCGAGTTCGACGGTGCGGGCGTCGGCGGCGAGGGCCAGGCTGTTGAGGTAGGCGCGCCACTGGGAATTGTCGGTGCGGGGCACGTAGTCGGCCCAGGTTTCGCCGACCGGGTCGAACCGGTGGGCGTCGCGGATGCGGCTGTAGAGCACGTTGGTCAGGTTCCGGGAGCCGGTCAGCGGGCCTCGCTGCACGGCGTCGGTGAGGACGGTGTCGGGGTTCAGGCCGGCGAGCTCGGCCCGGCGCAGCACCCGGGTCAGGGTGGCGGCCCCGTCTTCGGCCGCGAGCCGGTCGCGCTGCTCGCCGGTCAGGGCACCGTCGGTGGCCAGGCGGTCCAGGGTGGCCGCGGTGCGTTCGGTCGCGGCGAAGGTGGCGGCGTCGGCGAGCAGCTCGGCCGCGGTCCGTGTGCTGGCGGCGGCCGCGGCGGAGTCCTCGGCGACCTGTGTCGCCGCGCGTGGTGTGGTGTGGTCGGCGGTGTCGAGGATGGTCGCGAGCACGGCGACCGGGTCGCGGCGCAGCTCGTGGCGGTGGGGTGAGCCGTCGGCAGGGTCGTCGGGGGCGGTGCGGGTGGTGACGTGGGCGGTGTTGGCGTGTCGCCCCCGCGACATGGCCACGTAGAGCGCGGCAGGACCGGTGGTCGGGCTGATCACCGCGTGAGTGGTGTCGACGGTCGCGCCCTGGGCGGCGTGCACGGTGCCGGCGTAGCCCAGGGCCAGGTCGCGTTCGACGTAGGCGGCGGGCAAGACCAGTCGCTCCCCCGGGCCATCCCGGCGGGTGTCGGTGGTGACCTCGACCGAGCCGTCGTCGGAAACAGCGGTGATGCGGAAGGTCTCGCGGTTCATCGGGCCGCGGCGGTTCCCCGCGAGCCCGGCGAGGTCCCAGTCGTTGCGGCGGGCCTGGAGGAGGTCGCCGACCCCGGCCGGGACGCCCTGGCGGCCCAGCCAGACCCCGTGCTCAGCGACGAGCCCGAGCCGGACCAGCTCGCCCCGCAGCTGGGCGGACAGCCGGTCGGCCTGCTCGTTGGTGCCGACCAGCAGCAGGCTGCGGTGCCCGTCGAGGGTGTCGGCCAGCCACGCGCGTGCCGCGGAGGCCTCGGCCTCCTCGACGGTCCCGGCGTCGAGGATCCGGCCCTGCCGGTGATAGTCGCGCAGCACCGACTCGTCGCAGTCGCGCAGCCGCAGGCTGGCCGCCCGCTCCCACGGTGCGGTGAACCGGCGTGCCTCGGCGAGCTCGTAGCGGTTCCCGGACGCGGCGAGCAGGTCCATCCCGCCGCCGGCGCCGATCGCGGCGAGCTGGCGGTGATCACCCACGAGCAGCAGCTTGGCCCCGGCCGCCTCGACGCGGGCGTGAATGGCGGCGAGGTCATCGGTGTTGGTCATGGCCGACTCGTCGACGACGACGAGGTCGCCCTCGCGCAGCCGCCACCGCTCGTCGCTCGGGTGGTTGGTTTGCTCGGCCGCGCCGGGGTGCAGGCGGTCTTGCACACCCAACCACGAGGCGACGTTGCGGGCGGTGAGGCCTTCCCCTGCGAGCACCTCGGTGGCGATCTGGCTGGTCGCGAGTCCGAACACCCGCGGCGCCCGGCCGGGCGAGGTGTCCACGCCAGCCGGGGCGGTCCACCCGCGGGCGAGCACGCCGACGACGAAGGACTTCCCGGTGCCGGCCGGGCCGACCAGGGTCTCCACCCGGGCCCCGGAGGTGAGAATCCCGCGCACTGCCGCGGCCTGATCCACCCCGAGTTCGATTCCGGACGCCCGCAGGTCCGCAAGGAAGCGGTCGGCCTGACGCGGAGTGCGGGCGGCGCCGTCCCGGGCCGTGGTCGAAGCGAGCAGGATCCGCTCGGTGTGCAGCTGGTCCGGTGTCGCATACAGCTTCCCGCCCGGAGCCAGGTACGCGGATCGGCCATCAGCGAGGCGTAGGTCGTCGGGTAGCAGCTCATGGCCCGGTCGTTCGGCCTCCACCGGGACCGCGTACTCCAGGGCGGCGTCGGTGAGCTGGTCCAGCAGCACGGCGACGTCCCGGCCGTCCGGGACACCAAGGTAGTCCGGCAACGCGTTGTTGACCGCTCGGGTGAGGTCCGAGCGCGTCCAGACCGGCTTTCGCGTCTTGACCTCCTCGAGTGCCAGCTCGATGACGGCCTGCGGGTCGAACGCCGCGGGCGCCCGATGTTCCTGGCGGGCGCGCAGCGCGGCATCGGCGATGGCGGCCAGGCCACCGTCGATGTCAGCCCGCATCCGGGCCCCGATCCGCTCCATCAGGTCCTCGCGGGTCTCCCCCACCTGTGACTTGGGTTTGCGGGTGACCAGCGTGGCCTGCTGGCACAGACGCTCGTGCTCGTAGCCGTTCGGAGCCCGGCCATAGCGCTGCTCGAACGCCTCGACCAGCTGCTGGGCCTTCGCGGTGACCGCGCGGCGCCGGTTCGAGATCAACGCCATCGCCTCCGCCGGCACGCCGACGATCTCGCGGGCTTTCCCGTCGGGGCGGGTCGCGAACAGCGTGCCGATCGTGGCCACGATCCGCTCCTCACACGTCCGCTCCCCGACCGCCCCGGCCCCGGTCCGCCACCGGTGCACCGCCCGCGAATCGAGCGTGCGCCACTGCCCGTCCGGGCCTTCGACCCGGTTGAGGATCGTGTTGTGCACGTGCAGCTGCGGGTCCCGGTCGCGGGAGTCGTGCTGGAAGAACGAGCCGACGACCCAGTCGTGGGCATCGACCCACCGCCCGGCCGCCCCGCCGTGGTGCCCGACCCGCGAGTACCCCGCCTTGTCGGCCAGGTAGGCCAGCGCGGCGTTGTTGCCCGCCCAGATCGCGTCCTCGACCGCCACCCGGAACTCGCCCCACGCCGCCGCGGTCTCCTCGTCGCCCCGCCGGCGGGCCGCGACCTCCTCGGCCTCGAACGCGGTGTGCAACAGGGTCACCGACTTCTGGACGCTGAACGTCGCATCCAGGAACGCCACGTTGTGCCGAGCCCGCTTACCCGCCGCCGTACGGAGTTCAGCGCGGCGTTCAGCCGAGGCGTACGGCTCCTGCTCTAGCGCGGAGGCGTACAACTCGTCCTCGGATACGTACCGCCGCCCCACCGGACCCAGCGTCGCGACCTCGTCCCACCGCTGCGGGTCCCGGAACCCGTCGGCGCGGGGATCGAGGAACCGCCCGTACAGGGCGCGCATGTCCTGAGCGTCGACGAGCCCAGTCAGACCGAGCTTCTCCGCGCCGGCGCCCCACCAGCGTCCCGGGGGCTCACCCTCGGCGACCGCGCCCGTGTAGTAGTTCTCCCGCCCGGCCGCGACCTCCTTGAGCAGGTACTCCGGGCTGTAGCCGTTGACAACCTTCAGCACCAAGACCGCCTCCGCACCACTGCTTGACATCCGGCATCGCTGGCCGAAACCGTGTGGCCACGCCGGAGCCGGCCGGAGGCCGGGCCGTGCCGTCTGATCGTGATGCCAAGGTGTGCAGCTCTTGATCTTGACGTCCGTGTCCGTCGTTCGGAGTAGTCGATCGCGGATGGTGTCTGCTTCGCAGTCGGGGCGGTGCCGGCGTCATCGTGGCTCGGGATGCGGTGATCAGACGTCATCGCGGGGCTCGTCCTCGGCGGCGTGGGTCGCGTCGAGTACCTGCGGTGGCTGCTCGCGCAGGGTCTTCAGGACGGTCGCGGCAGTGCCGCGGGAGACCTTTGCGGCCGCTTCCAGGCTGGAGACGGTCGGCCAGCGGCCGTGCCGACCGGCGTAGCGGAGAGCTGCCACCCAGGCTCGGTCCCGAGGTGACGCGTCGGGCACAACCCTCGCTGCGGCGGACGCCGGCGTCGTCCGTGCGGGTACAGCCGTCCGCGAGGTGTTCAGATCGGTGTTCGAGTCGCCGGTTCCTCCATCACCAGCGGTCAGCGGGGGTTGAACAGTGCCGGACAAGTGGCTCGGAGTTGGGCTCCTGCCGTTCAGCGGGCGCCGGTCGACAACCGGGCGGGATCCGGCGAGCAAGTAGAGCAGGTGTGCGACGACGGCCGCCGCGATTGCCGGCCAGGCGCCGACACCGAACCGCAAGGCCGGGCTGATCGCGATCGCCCCGCCCTCGGTCAGCGCCGCATCGGAGGCGAGGTAGGCGGCCTGCGCCAGGCCCGACAGTCCGGCGGCGCCGATCACGACGCCCCATGCGTACCGGGCGGCGGATCCACGAAGTCGCGCTGTGGCGGTGTAGGCGACCATGGCGAGCCCGTCGGTGATAAGCGGATAGATCCACGCGAGGCCTGCCGGAACTCGCGCTGCGACGGCGACCTCGAACAGCCCGTGGGCCGTCGCGACGGCCGCACCCGTCGCGACCGCCAGCCCAGGGATCCAGATGCCCGCGGCTGTCGCACACCGACCGCGCGGAGACAGTCTGGTATCTCGGCTCACCGCACCTCGCCCCGGCCGTCGAGCACATCGCCCATCCCGCCCGCGCGCGCTGCGGTGGGTTCCGGAGCCGAGTGCGCCCGGTCGCCCGCCCACCAGGCGGCGACCGCACCAAGGTCACACTCGGCGGGGAGCGTTGGGGCGCCCGTGGCGACCTGACGCCACCCTTCCCGGACGAGGTGTGCCTCCGACGAGCAGGTGCCGGCGTAGGTGCGGATGCGGCGCACGACCCCCGGGCGGAGACGTTCGTGCCAGTCCCCGACCAGCTGCACCGATGCCCGCCCGCCCTGGTAGGCGTTGGCCCAGGCGTGCATCAGCCAGAGCAGTTCCTCGACGACATCGGCGTGGAAGCACCAGCAGTCCGGCAATGACTGGGCAGCGTCGGTGTAGCGGAGGTAGACCGCCCGCATCCAGCCGCCGAGCTCGTCGAGGCAGTCGGCCACCCACTCGCGATCCATCGGCGCCATCAGCCACGACGGCGGCGGCAGCTCGCCGGGCCGTGCCAGAAGTCCGGCGACCGTGGTGCTGAGCCCGGCGAAACGCCGGGCGAGCTCGGCCACCTGGCCGGCGGCCTCATCGACGCGGCGCGTGCACTGGTTCAGCTCGGCCGCCAGGTTCGCGAGCTCAGCGGCCGTCGCGAAGCGTCCGTGGTCATTGGGGTTCTTCATCGGCCCCACCGGTCCGGCCGATCGTCGCCCCCGGGCGCGATGCCGTCGCCGGTTGTCGGCAGGCCGTGCTGGATATCGCGGAGCTGCCGGAACATCGCATTCGCATCCCGGACCCGGCCGGTAGCCCGGCCGAAGCGACCGGGCCAGCGCCGCGCGAGCCGGGTCAGGAGCCATTCGAGGCGCTCGTCGCGGCGCAGTGCGAGGACGGACCACCAGCGGGGACGGGCGGCCCGGTGCTCGATCCGGCACCGGGCCCGGGCCTGGCGGCGGACGTCACGGCGGTGCCACGCCATCTGGGCGCGCCCGATCACCGGGGCCATCCCGCGGCGGATTACGACGACCTTCCCCACCGGGAGGTTCGCGATCTGTGCCGGGGGCAGGACCGGCACTCGGCGGACGGTCTTCGAGGCGACGCGGCCGTGCAGGTCCGTGGTGGTGATGCGTTCATCGCGGTCGCCGGTGAGTGTGGACCAGAACTGCAGGTCGTCGCGGTCCCGGGTGCCGCCGAAGAGCATCACCGCTCCGGTGTTGTTGAGGATCGTAGCCGCGTCGTGCTCGCCGTAGCGTGCGAGCAGCTGGGCCCGGGATTGGAACGCGCACACGATCGTCACGCCGCGCCCGCCCATGTCGGCGGTCCACTTCTCCAGCGGTACCGGGCAGATCAACGCCGCCTCGTCCAGGGCGAGGCGCATCGGCGGATCCAGGCGTCCCCCGGGCCTGTCGGCAGCGAGCCGCCGGGCCTCGCGGGCGACATGCCCGGTCAGCGCGCACACGAGCGGCGCGGCCTGGGATTCCTCGCCACCGAGCAGGTAGACCGTCGCCTGGTCGTCCAGCAGCCGCGCGACGTCGAAGCCAGAGCCAGGAGCCGCCGCAGCGGCTGCCGCCGGGGAGGCGAGCCAGCCGAGCGCCGGCATGATCGAGCTCGTGATCGACGACCGGGTCCGGTCGTTGGTGGACACGAACTGGGCGGCGTCCTGGGAGAACGCCGGGTCGCGGCTGCGGCGGAGCAGCATCAGGACGTCCCGTTCGGCCTCGGCCGGGTTCGCGACCCATCCCTGGACCTCGACCATGCTCCGGTTTCCCAGTGCGGCCGCGTGCAGCAATGCCGCGAGAACGCGCCGGGCCTGGGCCTCCCAGAACTCCCGATCGCCCACGGCCCGCCGGTTCGCGGCGGCAAGCAGGTCCGCCGCGCGCTCCACCGCGGTCGTCGGGTCTGCGCATCCGGTCAACGGGTCGAACGTGATGGTCGACTCGAGGCCGCCGAGGCCGACCGCGTTGAACACGTAGACCGGGCCGCGCCCGGTCCGGAGCCCGCGGGTGAGCTCGTACAGGTCGGTGCGGGTGCTCGTCACCAGGACGGCACCGGGTGCGTCGATGACGCGGCCGGCCAGCCAGCCGGTCTTGCCCGCGCGTGGGCCGCCGAAGACGATCACGACATCCTCGACCGAGGACCACACCTGAACCAGGCCGGTGCGGCACAGCCGGACCGCCACCTCGGCCACGGGCAGCGACCAGCGTGTCCACCGCGAGGTCTCGCCGTACGTGGAGGGCCGAACCGACCTGGCTCGACGCCGCATCGCCGGGCCGGATGCGAGCCGAGCAATGTCGAACGTCGAGGCCACACCGGCCTTGCGGCGGGAACGCGCCGACCAGCGGGTCACGGTCGCGGACGTTCTCACCCACCGGTGCCAGACGAGTACGGCCACAACGCACCCGCCTGCGGCCGTGGCCGGCCAGGGCAGGATCGTAGACATCTCCTGCGCGACGGTCGTGCCAGGAAACAGGGCGACCCCGCCGAACATCGCCGCGGGCGCCCGCCGGCCAGCATGCCAGAACCCGGCGGCGAGGCCGACGAGGACAACCATGCCGAGGGCCGTCGCGGTCATCTCGACTCCCACCCGACACGGGCGCGGAAGGCGGCGATGTCGGACCGGTGGCGTGCACAGTCCTCGGCGTGACCGTCCTCGCTGTCGTCCGGGTCGGCGTCGTAGGGCCCGGAATCCCGGACGGGCTGATGACAGGACGTGCACCGCCACCAGGACGCCGACGGTGGCGCGGCGAGCAGGATGTCCTCGTCGGGGCCGGGCGGGCGCCCATCGACGATCCACTCGAATGTCACGACCGGGCGATCCTGCCCAGCGGGCACGCCCAACGCCTCGCCGACCTCATCCCAGGTCCGGCCGACCCCTCGACAGGCGCGCGCGTACTCGTCCACTTCCGCAGCAAGGACACGACGCAACAGCTCCGCGGCGCGCAAGCCGGTCATGGGGTCGGCGAGGCGACGGTCGGCGAACACCGTGAACCCCGGAATCGGGACCTCGACGACCGCCCCACCGAATATCGTCTCGGCCACGTGCTCGGTCAGCTGACGGATTCGGGACCGGGCCTCCCGCCGCGCCGCCACCTGGTCGCCGGATCTCATCGGACACCCCGCGGGCACTGGGCTCGGTCATCGGCACGGTTGCGCGATGACCATCGCTCGACGGTTCTCTCGGACACGTTGAACCGGTCGGCGACCTCCCGGACGCTCGCGCCCGACCGGAGCGCGTCTCGCCCTGCCGCGATGACCGCGCTCCGCGCGTGAGCTGGTCGTCGTGGCTCGTCCCGGTGACTCTCCTTCCGTAGTACGCGCTGTCGCTCACCTGCCGTCATCCCGGCCGCGATGCCGTACGGGAGCCAGGCCCGGGCGAACCGCAAACAGTCCTCGCGTACCGGGCATCGGGTGCAGACGGCGCGCGCTCGTGCGATCTGCCGGTCCTGATGGGGGCCGCGTCCGGCGGTCGGGAAGAAGATCTCGGGATCGACATGCGTGCAGGCGGCCCTCGCTCGCCAGTCACGGGTTCGCTGCCGTCGTTCTCCCCCGCCGTCGTGGTTCGTGTCCGTCCGGGTCACGACATGGTCCTTCCTCTGATAACTGTCCGGCCGCGGCTCAGCGGCCGGTGTCTGGTTCACGGTTGAGAGCGGGGGTGGCGGCGTCGTCGAACGCCGACATGAAGCTGCTGACCGCGTCGGGGAGCCCGTCCCCGACCGGGGTGGTCACGAGCAGGACCACGGCGAGTACGGCGAAGGTGATGGCTCCAGCGGCCGAGTGCGCCTTGGCACAGATCAAGGCACCGACGACGGCGAAGAGGATCAGGAGCCCGACGCTGCCCATGTCGCCACCTCCAGCCGTCCACCCGGATCGGTGCCGTCGAGTCCGCGAGCGGAGGCATCAGCCCGCTCCCGCCAGATCGCGGCGTTGTGGCGTGCCCACGCCTCCGCGGCGAGCGCACCTCGCCATGCCACGCGCGAGCGGCTGCGCCGGTAGAGCGACGACCAGAACTCCGCTTCTTCGGCGAAGACGAGAGCGAGCCGCCGGTCGCGATCCGCGGCCAACACGTCGGCGAGTGCGGTGTCGCGCCGTCGCAGAAGGGCGTCGAGTTGGGCGTCGGAGCCCGGGATCTGGGTACTCATCGGGAGGCCCCCTGTACCCACCGTGCGGCGTCGACGACGGTGCCCTCCACGACCGCGGCCTCCGCCATCCCCTCGACCGCGCGGGCCGGGACGATCAGACGCCCGCGGACTCTGATCGCCGGGAAGCTGCCGTCGGCGATCGCCCGGTAGAGCGTCATCGAGGACATCCCGAACATCCGGGCGACCTCGGCGACGCTGTAGAAGCGCGGCCTCTCGGCCGCGAGCTGCTGCTCCATGGTTCCCTCCAAACTGGTGCCAATAACCATCAATATTGATGCTAGCAACGATCGGTGCCGACACTGGTGGCACAGTTGTCGGCGATCGGGCTCGATATTGGTACTTACGAGCCGTACGCTGGCGTCGTGGTGGAGACTGCTGTGACCGATGAGGACTGGGACGCTGTTGCCACGGCGATCCACGATCGGCTCGCCGCCCTGCGCATGACCCAGATGGAGCTGGCCTCTCGCGCTCAGGTGTCGATCACGACGGTCCGCGAGCTGCAGCACAACCTGAATCCGCGCCGCCGTCGTCCGCAGACGCTGACCGCTGTGTCCGAGGCGCTGGGCTGGCCGGGGCGTTACCTCGCCCAGGTACTCGTCGGGGAGTCACCTGCACCACATGCCGACGAGAAAACCGACCCGGTCCTCGCGGAGCTCACGGCTCTGCGGGAGGAGGTCGCCGAGCTGCGGCAGCGGATCGGCGAGCTCGAGCGTCGGCCAGTGCCCTGAGGTGCTCTGCCAGCGCCGCCTCGAGCCGGGCTTCGAGCGCATCCAGTCGCTCGTGCAGGAGGCGCACGGCATCGTCGTCATGTGGCGGCCCGAGCGCATCGTCGCTGGTCGCGGGGAAGTTTTCCTGGTCCATGCGTTGAGATTCCGCCCCGGGCACCAGCAGGTCCAAGGACCCCGTGGCATGTGTGATCTCGCGGCAGGACTTCCCGGCCTAGGCCCTGGTCAGCTACCTGTTTTCGCCGTTTCCCCTCGGGAATCCACGGGGATTTACTAGGCTCGCCGTTTACGTTCGCGAATCTGCGGAAGGCTGGGTGCTGTGGTCGACGACCAGTCCTGGCTCTCCCCCGCTACCGGGGCTGAGGTCGAGCTCAACACCGGCCTGCTCGCGGAGATCCTGCGCGACTACCGGCGGACCCACGGCATCAACCAGGCTGACCTCGCCCAGCTGCTGAGCATGGACCAGTCGTACATCTCGAAGATCGAAACCGGTCAGCGTGAAGTACGGGACGTGCACATGTTGCTGCGGATATCCCAGCAGCTCGGCATTCGCCCCGCGCGGCTCGGTCTGTCCGACGACCTGCTTCGCCCGGTCGCGTCGCCGTCGACGTCATCGCTGGTCGGCGAGTCGGATGCGATCGAGGCGAACCAGGAGGCGTGGCGCCGCACCCGGCGCCGGCTCAACCGGTCCCGAGGGAATCTCGCCCGGGCGGCCGCCGGCCTCTACGCTCGGGAGCTGCGGATCGGCAGCCTGCCGTTCATGGTGGCGCCCGGCTGGATTCCGGATCGTCCGGTGCCGCTCGGCCAGATCGAGCTCGTGTGGAACTCCGACGCCGTGGGAGCTGAGGTCACCGGCACCGAACCGGAGGCGTGGAGTGTCCTGCCGCTCCGGGCCCCGGGCCGTCGCTTCAGCCGCTACACCTCGGCGATCCGCTACCTCGACGCGCCGAAGCTCTTCGAGAACCGCCCCAGCTACCGGCTCCTCGACGCCGAGCTCGGATCGACGACCGGGCGGCTGGAGTTCGGGCTCGCTACCTACTTCGACAAGCTCGATCTTTCCGAGGCGGTCGCGCACGAGCTCGCCGACGCCCGAGACGGGACCGGCACGCCACCGTCCTGGAACGAACTTCCGCTGCGAGCCCTGGTCGGCGACCCGTTCGACCTGCGACGGCGGTTCGTGATGCCGGCCGTCGAAACCCTCACACTGCGGCGGCGTGGACCCGGTGATGCCACGTTCCTGCTGCACTGGCGTGACCCCGCCAAGGTCGCCACCGCGGCCGGCATCTACGGCTTGATCCCCGCCGGTGAGTTCCAGCCGTCGAGTGTGGCGAGCTGGGACCGCTCCAATGACTTCAGCCTATGGCGCGGCATGATCCGCGAATTCTCCGAGGAGCTTCTGGGCGAGCCGGAGCGCGACGGGAGTTCCGGCGAGCCGCTGGACTACGAGAACTGGCCGCTGTACCGCTCGCTGGAGAGGGGCCGCGAGCAAGGTCGGGTCCGGCCGTACTGCCTCGGAGTGGGGCTCGACACGCTGACGCTGACGGCGACTTTCCTGACGGTCGTCGTGTTCGACGCCGACGTCTTCGATCCGCTGTTCGGCAACACCGTGCAGATCAACGCCGAGGGGGAGCTGGTGACCGCGGCCGACTCGACGTCGGTGTCGGAAGGGCTGCCCTTCACCGCAGCGACGGTGGAGAGGTTGGTGACGCGAGAGCCGATGGCCTCACCGGGCGCATGCATCCTGCGGCAGGCGTGGGAGCACCGCAGCGCGCTGCTCGGGTAGCAACCGAGAAAGGCTCGCCGGCACGTGACCGGCGAGCCGCTCGGGGTCAGAAGGCGGGCTCGGACTCGCCCAGCTCGTGCTCGATGTCGAGCACCTCGTAGTTGTCGTTGTAGACGTCGTCCTCGGTGAGCTCGTAGTCGATGACCAGGTCGCGCGCGGTGTTGTCGGCGGGGTTCGCGGTGAGGAACATCTGGGCCTCCGGTGCTCGGTGCGGGTGGAACGCGGTCCTCCTCAGCACGGCCGTGGTGGGGTCCCCGGAGGGGACGTCGGGGGTTCCGGCTGGCCCATCCCGGTGTGACCCCGCGCCCGACCGCAGCTTTCCGACCGACGCGACGGGGTCTCACCGGGATGGGTCGGCCGGGTTCATCGACGCTTGCCCCACCGCGGCTGTGCTGACCTCCGGGCGATCCAGTCGGGCCGTGTGCCGGAGGCCCACCCGCGCCGAACGGGGCGGCCTACCCGATCAGCGCTCCCCCGGCATGGCGCTCGCTGTCCCCAGGAGACGCGGCGACCGCCGTCCGTAGGCGATCCCGCGCCGCACGGCGCGCGCGACCTCGGCGGCGGTCATGCCGTCGACGCCGACGTGGACGGCGGCGGCGTCCGTGACGACGGACGCCGCGACGTCTTCGTCGAGGTGGCCGGCGCCGACAAGGCGGCCGAGTGTGCGTGCAGCGCGGTAGATCGTCCACTGCCGGGTTCCGACGAGCGCCGCCCGGACACCGGCCGCCTCCCCCGCGACGATCGCCGTCACGTACGACGCAGACACCGGACCCGTCGGCGCCGGGCCCTCGTGGGCCGGCTGTCGCGCAGGCTGGCTGAGTAGCCGCCGGATCCACTCCGGCAGCATCGCGATCGGCGGTGGGACGACGACCGAGTAGCGGCCGCCTGGCAGCGCACTTCCTGCTCCGACGACGTATCCGCCGCCGCCCCGCGTGTCGATGCGCGGCGCAAGTGCACCTTGCGTATTTCGCAGCTCCGCGCCGCCGGGAAGGCGGAAGTACCGGTGCTGTCCCCCGGTTGGTGTCAGCACGGTGTAGGTCCCGCTCACGGTCTCGCCTCGGTCGTTGGCCAGCGCTGCCAGGGCATCCAGCCCGGAAGGCGCGGCGAGGCCACCGCCGTGGCCGTCGGAGGTGTCGAGATCGAGGACAAGCAGACGCGACGGACCACAAGCGATGCCGACATTGAACGGCTCCCGGCTCCACCACCGGCAGACACGGTCCGGGTCGCTGGTCGCGCGCTGTTCCCAGCTGCGGTGCCCGTCCGAACAGATTCCCCGTCCCCGGCAGTTGGTCTCACCGTGGAACACCGGGACCTTGGTCAGGGTCCTGAGCGGGAAGACGAAAAGTCCCGCACGCGACGCAGCCACCGCGGCGTGGCGCAACCGGTCGAGATCGGACCGTTCCTGGCGTGATGTGTCAGCCCGCACGGCGCCCTCCTCCGGATCCGTCCTGCCGTTCGGATGACGATGGCAGGGCGCAGGCGGGTCCGGGGCCGACATCGCGCCGCCGCGACGGGCACTGTCGTGCTCGGCCCCGTCGTTTGCCAGCGGCGATCCACCGGTCGACCGTCCGCTCCGTGACTCCGACCCGGTCGGCGACCTCGGCCCGGCGGACACCTCGCGCCAGTAGGGCCACCCCGACGGCGCGCCGTTCCTTCGTCGACATGTCCGAGGTGATCTCGAGCTTGACCGCGACCGGTGGTAGGGCGTGTCCGGGCCCCATCGCCCGACGCGCCCGCGCGGTCACGCCGCCCCACACGCCGAACTGCTCCCGGTGCCGGATCGCCCACTCGAGGCACGGCGTCCGCACCGGACACGTATGGCATATCGCCACGGCGCGCGCCACCTGCCGGCGGGTCTGCTGCCCTCGACCGGGCTCCGGGAAGAACAGCTCGGGATCTGCCGTGCGGCAGCGCGCCTCGTCTCGCCAGTCCATGACGTCGCCCTCTCGATGTGGCTCCGGCTCGGTTGCGAGCCGGCACCGACACCTGCGGTCCTGGTGACCGGCAGTCGTCGCGTCGGTGGGCGACGCCCGCCCCGGCGGTCCCCGCGGCTCGGGGCCGGCTCGCCGGAGGCGATCGCGTGCGACCGGAGCGCAGCGGAGGGCCTGGCCCGGGGCCGGACCGCCGGGCACCGTCGGGCGGCGCCGGCGCGCGACTGTCGTCGACCGGGCGCTGCCCGGCCGGGACGGTCCCCGGACCGCCCCGGCCGACCGGCTCAGCCGGTGGTCTGCGCCTCCTGCGCCGGCTGATCAGCCTGCTCGTCGGCCTGCGGTTCCGGGCGCCGGTTCTTCGTGACCGCCACGGTGGCGCGGTTGAGGTCGAGGCCGACGTAGTCGGCACGGAGGTCGGTGCGACGGACGAGGATGTCCTCGCCACCCTCCTGGCGGCTCTCCCGGGTGTAGGAGTTGTCGCGGAGCTTCCCGACGACGATCACCGGGTCGCCCTTGCGCAGGCTGGCGTGAACGTTGTCGGCCAGCTGGCCGAAGGCCACCACGTCGTGCCAGACGGTGGGGCGCTGGACCCAGTCACCGCGGCGGCGGTCGAACTCGCGCGGGGTGAAGGCGACCGAGACGCGGACCGCGCTGGCGCTTCCGTCCTTGGAGTAGAACTTCGGGTCCTGTCCGAGGTGGCCGGTGATCGTGACGGGGATCTCGAAGCCGCTCATGATGTTCCTCCCGAGGGATCGGTGCTGGTGAGTGACGCGGCTCCGCCTCAGTGCGCCCGGTGGGGGCGGTCGGGGGTTCCGGCTCGTCCATCCCGGTCGTGCCCGGGCGCGGGCCCGCTCGACGGGCTGCGGCCGCCGGAGGCGGCCTCCGATGTGTCCGCGCCCGGGGTCACCGGGATGGACGGGCGACGGGTTCATCGATGGCCCTCGCCGGGTGTGCTGACCTTCGGGCGTCTCCCGCCTGAACCGGTCTCACGGAGGAATCCACGCGGCATCGACACCGCGACCGGGCACGACCCAACATCGTCGCCTGAAATCTGACCGCCGGACCGCCATGGCGCCGGCTCCGAACGGGGCGGTGCGCCTGAGCCGGTGCGGTCACCCGTTGCGTGTCCAACTACGGACAGCGGGGGTCGAGCCCGACGGCGTGTAGCCAGCGACCAGCGCGCTCCACGGCCGCTCGCCTGTCATGCAGGCTCGGTCCCAGGGATCGGATGACGTAGTGCCCGGGCGGATAGCGATCGCGGATGTCGGCCATGCGCTGGGCGAACGTAACGGGACCCCCGTCGGGGCTGGTGGTCATGTCGAAGAACCAGAGGAGATCGCGGACGAGCCCGCGTTCGTCGGCGAACTCGTCGAGCTCATCAGCCATGCCGAGCGCCTGGGCCTCGTGAACGGCAGCCGAATGGTGGGCGACCAGGCCCCAGAGCCGCGCACCGACGCCGAGTTCGCGCAGGGCGCGGGCACCGTCGAGCGGGTGGAATCCGGTCTCGGCCAGCTCCGGCGCGTAGCCGATGTCGTGCAGCCAGGCCGCGGTCACCAGGAGCTCGCCGTCGTCCAGGTGACCGGCGACGGCCTCCGCACGCCGCGCCACGCCCTGCACGTGACGCCATCGACGCGGCAGGGCTCGTTCGAGGTAGAGCCGCGCAAGGTCACGGTCGGAATCCCCGTGCACATCCGCCTCCTCTGGGCCCAGGGCCATGAGCACGTCCGTGCCGATGGGCAACAGAGCGCCCGGCAGCTCCGGAAGCCTGTCAGTCGTACAGCGAGGCGGGGCCCGCTTCGTGCGCAGTCCGTCACACATGCAAACGTGTCGCCAGCGGCAGCAGCCGCTCATCCGGGCCCCGTCCCGGGCGCGCGCCACTGCCGCCCTGGGGCCACTGCAGACCCGACTCCGCGGACCGGGCGGACCAGGACGCCAGGAACTTGACGCTAGGACTCGGATTCGAGCATGTCGCCGTCGACGACGATGTCGGCCTGCGGCTCGACCATCAGCTGCTCGATCGGTGCGAGGTCGTAGCCCCACTCTTCGAGCTGTCGCAGGTATGCCGCGACCTCATCGTCGTGTTCGACCCAGTTCCGCAACCGCATCGACAGCTCGTGTCCGGCGAGGACGATGGCCAGCAGGACGACGGTCGCTCGCCCGGGTGTCGCGGTTCGGATCGCCGCGAGCAGCGCGTCGCTCGCCTGTCCTCCAGCGTCCGATCCGCGTCGGAGGGTGTCGGTTCCGAGCAACCCGCGGGCGAGCGCGTGCCCGTTCGCGTAGCTGCGGTCGAGGCCGCTGATGCCGTGGGCGAGCGAGGCCGCGCAGTAGCGAACCGCATCCTTCGGCGGATTCTTGCGGGAGAGGAAGGTCGCGAGCCAGCTCCTGCGCACAGCCTCCGCCGCCTGGACGGCCTCGTTCCGAATGCGGATCCGCTCGCGCTCGATCCGTTCCACGGCGGCGACGCGGCGGGCCTGCTCCTCGGCTGCGGCCTGCCACGACGCGGCATCCTCGTCGTCGTCCCCGAAGCCCGTGTCCACGCCCGGATCGCGCTCGTCCTCGCCGTTCTGGACCCGGCCTGGTGCAGGCTGGGAGGCGGTCGCGGGAGCGAAGCGCGCGGTGTGACCGTACCGCGTCGGCTCTGTGCACCAGGCAATCTCATAGCACTGGACACCCTCACGGCCCGTGTATGCCGTCACTGAGATCGCGTGCCCGGGGCAGGCGGTGTGCTGCTGGTCGGTCAGGATGGTGCCGGGCTCGTCGTCGACGCGGGGGCGGAGTTGCTGTACCTCGATCGCGTCCGGGTGTCGGCTGCGGTCGAGGATCGTCACGCCGGCCTCGGCCAGTTCGGTGAGCCGGTCGCGTTCGGCAGCCTCCCGCGCCCTGGTCATCCTGAGCCGCTGGGCGATGTGGTCGAACAGTTGTGGTGTCCGCCGCGCGGCGACGGTGAGTTCCTTGACCGCCTCGGCGTCGTCGTCGAACTCGGCGATGACGGCGAGCTGGGTCAGATCCAGGTCGTAGCGGTCCATGACGCCGGCCGCGAGCGGTGAGCGCGCGATCGACGTGGTCGTCCGGATGCGGTCGGCCTTGCTGTGGGTGCGCCGTGCGATCTCGGCCGGGCTGAAGCCGAGTTCCAGTAGCTCCTGGTGGGCGTGCACCTCGTCGCGGTCGGTGATCCCGGCACGGTGCTGGTTCTCCCCGAGCTGATCGATGATCCGTTCGGCCTCCTCGTCGCGGTCGGTCGTGGTCTCCGGCGCCGCGTCGGGCTCAAGGAGCACCCGGATCCGCTCCAGGCCGACCCTCACCGCAGCAAGGGTGCGTCGTGTTCCCTTTCGCACCACGAGCCGCCCGTCGGAGGCGCGCCGGCGCACCGTGACGGGCTCCCGAACGCCGCGGTCCCGGATGGAGGCGACGAAGTGGGCGTCCAGTACGGGAACCGTGCGTGTGTTGATCTCGATCTCGAGCTCTGCGGGGTCGGCCCACAGCAGTGCGCCCAGCTCGGTGTCGTGTTCCGGTTCGGACGGTGTGGTCGGGTCATCGGGGTTCACGTTGCCTCCGTTGGGTGAGGTCGTTCCGCCGATCCCGGGACCGGCGGTGCGCCCCAACGGCCGGGGCGCACCGCGTATCCGGGCAGCGTCGACCTGCGGCCCGGAGCGGGTTCGGCCGGGGGCCGGCCGGTGTGGACCCGCGTTCTCGATGCGAGCGCAGCGGGTGGCTCCGGCAGCGGGTTCACCCGTGCCGGTTCGCGGGCGGCTCCGCGCCGGGCCCCGGTCGACGCTGCCAGCGTGTGCCCGCCCCGGCCCTGCCTGGTCACCGGGACGGCATGTCCGAGCGACCAGGCGGGTCGGTCAGTGGCGCTTCAAGTCGATCGACGAGCGGTGGCGCGGTACACGGCGTCGCCGCAGGGCCACCACCAACGCGATGGTGGCGAGAATGTCGGCGACACCGGCCATGACCAGGCTGATCAGAACAGCGGTGTCCATCGCGAGGTCCCGGTCACGTTCCGGCCCTGACGAAGGCGGCGGCCCGCTGCATCGCCTCAACCCCGGCGGCTTCGAGGGCGTGCGACTCGTCGGCATCGGCCATGTCCTGTGCCGCGGCCGTCACGGCGTGCATCATCCCGCCCGAGGTCATGTCACCGCCCTCGATGAACCTGTTGAGGATCGCCGCGCGGGCGGTCTCGGAGAACCGCAGCCGGGCACCCACGTGCTCGATCAGCGGCTGGGGATCCCGCACCGGCGTCGAGGCGTCCTGCTCGAGCTCCGCGATCCGCCGGCTCAGGAAATCCTCGCTCAGGAACGTCGCGACCGCGTCGCGGGTGCACTTGCGGACCAAGGCGAGCGAGGCATCGTGGGTGTCCTGGTTCCAGCGGATCGCGCCCGCCGGCAGCTTCCCGCCGAGGTGGACCTCCCGGTGCGCATGCTTAGTCAGCGTCATGCCGTTGTCGCAGATCTGGACCGTGATCTGCGGACTGATGGTGAAGGCACCGTGCCCGGTCTCGCTGTTGGAGACGACGAAGCCCGCGAAGACGAGCGGGTTCTCCGCACCACGGGCCCGGGTGAACGGCGAGGTGTAGTTCCGCAGCAGCTGCGGCGCCATTGTCGCGATCTCTCGCGACCGGATCTTCAGATACATCCGGGCCTCGGTGAGATCGGCCTGGGCAACGTCCACCGCCGCGCCGGCCTCGCTGACGCCGTCCAGCACCGTCATCAGGACGTCGAGGTGATCGACGATGCGGAACGCGTCCGACAGCAACGCCCGCAACACCCCGGCGCCCGAGTGATCGACGAGTCCGCGCACGAGAAACCGACGTTCGGGCTGGTGCCCGAGCCACCCGTTGACATTGGCGTCGTAGAGGTCGAGGTGCTCAGCGCGCATCCGACGCAGGTAATCGGTCGGGATGCGGAACCTGTCCGCCATACCGGCCTCGGCGAGCCGGGTCGGGGCCAGCAGCGCGTCCCTGCGGGTCACGCCGTCGAGGTCGAACCGCTGGTGGGTGTTCGTCGCCCGCAGCATCCCGCGCTCGCAACGCAGCGCGGACGCGGCGACGACGACATCATGCTTGGCGGCCTGCTGGCGTTCGAGCAGGGTGACGAGTTCCTGGAGGGAGGCGTTGCGGGCGCTCGCCGAGAGGTGGTCGAGATCGGTGGTCATCGGGACTCCGTCCGCTGATCGGCGTCCCGCGCAGACGCGCGGGACGGCCCCGCCGCGTGGCGGGGCGTGATCAGAGGGCGGGGCGGCCACGGCGCGGCGGATCCTCGCGCTCGCTCGACCGGTGTGGCGTCGCGGCCGAACGCCTCGACCACCTGCTGGGTCAACCGTTCGCGACGTCACCCGGGCGGGTGGGGCGGCGAGGAATCGGCGGGCAAGCCGTGGACGGACCGCACCGTCATCGCGCCCGCCACCGGCCGTGGCCCGCGACACGCACGCCTACGACGCCCGGACACTCGCCGCGTCGGCCCGTGCCTCCAGCAGATCGGCGGCGACACGCCAGGCGTTGAGCATCGACGTGTATGCCACCGCGTCTGCCAGCTCCCAGGTGACCGGCCCCACCTGCACGCGCAACAGCGTCGGGACGTCCCGGCCGGGCTGGGAGGTCATGACATCGGTCGTCACCGTGGGCGCCCCCGCGAAGCGCACCATCGCCGACACCAGCCACGGCCCCGACGACAATGCCGGCCGACGGTCCCGCGGGAGCGACTGCGACAACACCCGAGCCGCAGGCGCCGCAGCCGCCCACTTCTCGGCGATCTGGTGGGCGGTCAGGTGCGTCGCCATGTACACCAGCACCGTCCCGAGCGACAGGCCCAGCTGCTGCTGCGGCGTCCCGGCGAATCTCAGATCGACCCGCGTGGGCACCCATCCGGCGACCCGGACCGCAAGGCTGCCCACCGACGAGAATCCCCGGGCGGCTTCCTCCTCGTGAATGGTCCGCTTGGTGCTGGTCGACAGAGCCCGCGTGTTCATCGTGGTGGCCATGCTGATCTCCCGGTCCTCGGCCGAGCATGCGGCCCGGCTCATCCGACGGGTGGCGGGCGCAGTTCCCCGCCACTCGCGGATCCCGCAGCACGGCCGCCGGCGGGAGGGTCCAGGGCAGGCCGGAGGCCTGTCGCCGAAGGCGACGCGCAGCGCCCTGGACGGCCACGGCGGCCGTGCTATCGAGTGATCACCCGGTCAAAGGTCCGGCACTGCCATCGAGCCGAGCCTGCGGTCGCGCGGGCAGCCTGGTCGCCAGGGATTGAGCGGCACGCTGATCCGCTTCGGAGATCCAGGCCGCGTAGACCCGCAGCGTCGTCGTGCCGCCCCCTCCGTGCCCGAGACGTCCCGCGACGGTCCGGACGTCGACACCCGCCGAGATCAGCTCTGTGGCCGAGTAGTGACGGAGCTTGTGGATCGTGGTCTTGATCCCGAGCCGCTTCGCCATCCGCCCGTAGCGCTGGCTCACCGACCGCGGGACGAGATACTGCGAACCATCGGGCGCCGGCGAGAACACGAACGCCTCGTCGGCCAGGACCGTCCCCGCAGCCGCCGCCCGGCGCGAACACCGATCGCGGTGCTCACCCAGTGCATCCCGCGAATCCTCGTCGAGTGCGATCCGACGCTGATGGTGGGTCTTGGTGTCCTTCATCCAGGTGCGGTCGTCGAGCTGGGCGATGCTGCGCTCGATGGTCAGGGTTCCGGACTCCAGGTCGACGTCGCCCCAGCGCAGTGCACAGAGTTCACCGCGCCGGAAGCCGGTCACCATGGTCAACCACACCAGCAGCCCCCACTCCGGGTCCTTCCCGGCCTCGGCCAGCAGCTGCGCCGCCTCGGCAGCCGTCGGGGGCCGAGCGTTCGGCGTCGGAGACGGCGGCGGGTCGGCGAGCTCGATCGGGTTCCGGTTGATCCAGCCCCAGCGCACCGCTCGCCGAAGCGCCCCGGAGAGAATCACGTGGACCTGCCGGATCGTCGACTTCGACAACGGCCGGCACACGTGCACGCCGCAACGATGATCGCACCTGTGCTCGCGTGCGGTCCGGTGATCGATACGTGTCTTGTCGCGGCGGTCGCAGTGATCGCGGCAGCGACGCAGCTCGGCATAGAACGCGTCGAAGATCGAGGCACGAAGCGCCCCGACCTTCTGCCTACCGATCAGCGGGCGGACGTGCTTGCGACACAGCGTCCGGTAGGTCGACAACGTGGTCGGCTCGATCTCCAGCAGCTCGAAGTGCTTGTCGAGCAGCTGATCGACCGTCGCCGTGGTCTTGGGGTTCTTCTCGTCGTCGACCTCCGAGGCGAGCCGACGCAGGACCCGCTCGGCTTCCTTCTGCGCTCTGGGGCCCGCCGGCACGAGCTCCCGCAGGAAGTGCCGCTTCCCGCTCACCGGGTCGACACCGGCGTAGACGACGACGCGCAGCGAACCGCTCGGCAACGTCTCGATCCGCCCCTTGCGGCGGGACCGTCCGGTGGTGGCCATGCGCAGAACGCTAGCCAGATTCGCACCACGAACGGCACCACGCCGTGTCGGTACGAGGCCTCCGAAGATCGACTACAAGATCAACAGCAATGATCTTGCCGGTCCGCATCTGCGCTGGTCACAGCATGAAAAAGGGCGGCTCTCCCGGTGGAGAACCGCCCAGTTCCGGCCTGTCGGGACGACAGGATTTGAACCTGCGACCCCTTGACCCCCAGACCGCCAGGACTGTCGGTTGCTGTCACTCCCCGTGACTCATGTGGGCGGTGACCAGGGGCTCGGTGTCGCGCAATGGCGCGCCTGTCACGTACTGACGCGGGTGCCACCTTGACTGAAGCGTGACCGACGCAAGATCACGAGAGAGAGGCAGGAATCGATCATGCACGAGATGAACAACCAGGCCCCCGCGGGCTACCACCGGATCGTCAACGACGATGCTTCCGGTATCACCGTCACCGATCCGGACCCGGTGGCCTACTCCCCCGCCGCGTTGGCCGTCCTGCGCGAGCACGGGGTCGACACCTACGAGCGCGAGATGGCGCTCTGCCGTGCGATGGGCCGTGAGGCTTACGAGCTGGCCGTCACCGCCATGATTGTCGAGGCTGCTGAGATGCTGGGTGAGGAACCCACGGCTCTCGTGCGGCGTCTGGTCAAGGAGACCACCCGTGCGCGGTCGGTAGTAGACCGGTCGTGAGGTTGTCTCGGAGGCCGACGTAGCCGTCCGATGAACGCCCGGTCCACCCTTCTGCGGCCGGCCAGGGCCGGAGCGGGGAGGCCCGGGTGTTCGTCGGACGGGGGGCCGATTCAGCCTGCGTTAGCCGAGCGCGCCCGGTCCGCCAAGCCAGTCGATCACGAATCGCGCAAGGGTCGAGACGCCTGCCATGGTGGTGATTGCCGTGACGAGACGGCTGGCCGCCGACGCCCGCTCCTCGTCATCTCCGTCCACGGCTGCCTGCCGCGCAGCCTCGACGGCGCTCTCGATCTCAGAGCGGTTCTGCACCTGTGGGTAGAGCCGAAGTAGCTCCTCGGCAGCGTCAGCACCAGCCTGGATGCGTTCAGGCGCAGCCAGAACCTCGATCCTCGTGGACTGCGCGGTGTCACCAAAGTTGAACCCAGAGACGTTGCCACCGTCGCGCTGGTGCACGTTCATCGTCTGTGTCGTGCTCGATGTCCCGCGTAGGGACCGCTCGAACTCGTTCATGTCCCCCGCGTAGTCCTCGACGCACTGTCGCCCCGGCGGCAAGATCCGAACGTCGAGCGGTAATGTCGAGCCCATCGACCGCGTTCCCCTCACGAGTCCCAGCGCCTCGGCACGCTGCAGAACTCGGCCGATCTGCGTCTCGGTGATCCGCTCTCCATCGAGCATCGGCGAAGAGTCGAGGAACTTAGTCGGTTGTCGCGACCGGTCGTACTCATCGGTGCTCCCGATGAGCCAGGGCAGGTAGAGTTTGCCGACCTCGTTGGTCGTCATGGCGGTGCCACCTCTCTGAGACATGTGATCGCATCCGGCTTGGGCGTGAGGTTGTCGCACGCCAGTTGATCAGCCCGCCGAGCGTCACCTGTGACAGAGACAAGTGTTCCGTCCGGCGGCTCACGTCGGGTCTGCTCAGCGACGACCGGACGGCTACACGCGACGACTGAGTTGGTCGGTCACCAACTTTGATGAGCGGGTGTCGCGTATTACGTGATTCAGGGGACTCCCCGCTCAACGTTCACGATCACCACCCTTGCGGGTGGGGGCCTACTCCTCAGCCTGCGCGTTCCGCTCGTCGAGCTGGCGCCGTAGATCATCGAGGTCCCAGCGCGCTTGTCCTCCCGCCGTGCGCGTGGCTGGCTTGACGATGCCGGCCTTGGCCCACCGACTCAGGGTGGCCGGATCAACACCGAGTGCCTTCGCAGCTTCGGCGGTCCTGATCAACCGGGACTCCTCGCTCACTCTGTAAGGGTCGCACGAGTTCCGTCCTCTACTGCGGCAACGTGGCAGGTAGTCAGGGTTGCGAGTGTCGTAAGAGTCATGCGGTGTTGCCAGAGTCGTGACAGGCTCCTATCCTCGGTGAAGTCAGAGTTGCAAGAGTTCGCAACGAACATCAGAGAATGGAGCCGGCACCATGCGCGAGATTCCGGTCGATTCGACCAAGGTCCAGTTCATCGGCACCGGGAAGGCTGCGGCCCGGGCTGAGTACGGCGAACTCTCCGACGGCAGCCGGCGTCGCACCGGGAACCAGGCCGTTGACGACAACGGCGTACCCGTGTGGGTGGTTGACGTGATCGTGGACGACGATGACGCCGATCGGGCCGAGATCGCCGGGGTGCGGGTGTCCTCATATGACGAGCCGACCACCGAGAAGTGGCGCCCGGTCCGGTTCGTGAACCTGCGGGTGAAGCCGTGGGCCGACACGGGCGGAAACTTCACCAAGATCGCGTTCTCGTGGCTCGCGGACGGGATCGAGGCCAGTGGGACAGCCGGCCGCCCCAAGCCGGTCCCGCCGTCCGAGCAGGCGGCGTCGTGATGGCCGGCCGTGTAAATCTGGACGACACGTCTCGGTGTCCGGTGGCCGAGCAGTGCGCGTCCTGCGGGGCCCGGGACGAGCTGGCGGTGGCGACGATGGACACCCCGGTCGGAGTGCTGTGCGCGACGCTCTGTGGTACCTGCGCCGAGACCGAACACCTGCCGGCGTTCGGGTCCTGGATGGCCGCCGTCGCGGCCGTGATCGAGCACTGCGAGCACCTGGGCGTCACGGTCGATGAGGCCGCCGCCGCTCGCCGGGAGCAGTGTCCGGCCTGCCTGTCGGACAACACGTTGGACCTCGGCCGGGGTGACTACGAGTGTCGGCGCTGCGGCGCACAATTTCGTGTCGCTGACGTGCTGGTGACGTCATGAGCGCGCCGGAGGTGGAGCGGCTGCTCACGACTCGCGAGGTGGCGGCACGGTTGCGGCTCAGCGGGCGGACCGTGCTGCGATTGGTCGAGGCCGGCCAGCTCCCGGTCATTGCCCTGACGGGCCGGACGGTGCGGTTCCGGGTCGAGGACGTGGACCGGTTCCTGGCCGAACGGTACCGGTCGGCGGCGTCATGATCTGGCTGGTCGTGGTGGTCGGGCTGGGCATCGTGGTGTTCGGCCCGGTCGCCGTGCTCGGGTTCGCCGGGGACGCGGCGTGGTGGTGGCTCGGGATCGTCGGGCCGGTCGTATCGGCCCTGGTGTTGGCCGCGGCGGTGTGCGGGACGCTGGCCATGCTCGTGTTCACCGAGCGAGACCGGCCCGGCATCGTCTGGACTGAGATCGTCGTCGGGCGCTCCCGTGCACGCACCTCGCCCGCGGACCGTGCCGAGATCAACGCCTACCTGGCCCGCATCCGGGACGAGGCGGCGTGAGATGCGCCGTCGTCGTACCGAGCACGAGCTGGCCACCACGGTGCTGGTGGACCGGTGGCGTCAGACCGTGGAGGGCACCGAGGCCAGTCGCGACATCACGAACGGGGCCGGGATCTCGGTGACCCTGGCCCCGGTTGTCGAGCGGGTGGAACTCACCGACGAGATCGTCCTGCACGTTCGGCTGCTGCCCGGCCAGCTCCCCGATGATCTCGCTGCGGTGGCGCCCCGATTGGCCGAGGGCATGGGCGTGGCCGCTTGCCGGGTGGTGTCGGTGCGCCCCGGCCGGGTCCGGGTGACGCTCTTGCTCTGCGACCCCCTGATGACCGAGAACGGCGCCCTGAGTCGTCCGGTGCGCTCCGCGCTCGAGCCTCTGGTGTTGGGGACCGGTGAGGACGGTACGGCCGTCTCCGTGGCGCTGGGCGCCAGCGCACACCTGATTCTGGCCGGGTCCACCGGCTCCGGGAAGTCGGTCGGCTCCTACGGTCTGCTGTCCCAGCTTGCCGTTGCCGAGGACGTGCGCGTTACCGGGTCCGACGTGTCCGGGTTGCTGCTGGCCCCGTGGAGCAAGCGCCCCGATCACGGTGACGTTGTGCTCGGCACTGCCGACCCGGCCGCACACGTCGCCCTGTTCGAACACCTGGTCCGGGAGATGGACCACCGGATCACCGAAATCCCGGCCGGCCGGGACGCCGTCGCGTTGGGCACCGAGGTCCCGATCCTGTTTGTCGTCGTCGAGGAGTACGCGGGCCTGCTGCGCCTGCTGGACGTGACAGACAAGGGTCTCGGCAAGCGGGCCCGGTCTGCCCTGGCCCGCCTCCTGGCTGAGGGCCGCAAGGCCGGCGTGCGCGTACTGCTGATCGTCCAGCGGGCCGAGGCCGCGATCATCGGCGCCTACGAGCGATCACAGGCCAGCCACCGACTGAGCTACCGGGTCGACAACAGGGCCAGCGTCGAGCTGCTGCACCCGGGCGCCGCCCCGGCCGTGGCCGACCAGCACACCGTGGCCACGCCGGGGATCGCCCTGCTGTCCGCGCCCGGGATGCCGTTGACCCGGCTGCGCTCCCCGCTGTGCACCTATGCCCAGTACTGCGACGCCGTGACCGCAGCGACCCGCTCAGACGGACCGGAGAGCGGCCCCGCCGCATGACCGGTGCCGAGGGGTCCCTTCCGTCGCGTCGGCGGCGCCAGCCCAGCACGGACGCCGTGACGGCCGCAACCGACCCGCTCGACCGGGGCCCCACTGACCACGCTTGCGGCCGACGCGGTGGCCGTGCTGCCCTCCGGGGCCGTCGCGATGGAAGGGACCCCGGACGGCACTTCCCTCCCTCCCGGAGCGAGGCCCCGAGCGGAGCGGCCCGCAGTAGATCCGCGGCCGATGCAGGCGAGGCGGCCCCTACGACGACGGCGCCCGACCCGTGTCGCCCCGCGCCCGGCCGAAGGTCGGGAGCGCGGGGCGGGCGCGCCGGAGGCGCGCCCCTTGGTAAGGACTACACGGGTAACCCTTCCCGGCGGGCCAGGCGTGGCGGTGACCAGCGCGAACGGGGGGCACGCCGGGGAGACCGGTGGACGGCCAAGAGGTTCCTCTGGAAGGTGTCCACGTTGGACCGGGTGCGGAAGTGCTGCCGGGTCGGTGTATCCGAGCACGGCGGTCCGGTGCTGCGGCTGTCGGGCGCCACGGGTGAGCGGGTGGCGGGGTACGCCGGTCTCGCCCGGTGCGGGTCCCCGCATGCGTGTCCGACGTGTGCGCCGCGGATCGGCGCGTCCCGAGCGCAGGAGATCGCGCACGTCGTCGCGGCCGCGCACGGCGAGGGCGGCTCGGCGGCACTACTGACGTTGACGCTGCGGCACCGGAAGGGGCAGGCGCTGGCCGACCTGTGGGATGCGGTGACCTACGCCTGGGGGCGGGTGACCAGCGGCAAGGCGTACCAAGCCGAGCGGGAACGCTTCGGGATCACCGGGTGGGTCCGGGCGACAGAGGTCACCTACGGCGAGGCTGGATGGCACCCGCACGCCCACGTGCTGATCTTCTTCGACACCCCCATGAGCCCCGACATGGTGCGGGCTCTGGGCGAGTCGCTATGGCCGCGGTGGGAGCGGGCGGTGACTCGTCGCGGTTACTCCGCGGTCGAGCACCGCGGTGGCCTGGACGTCCGGGTGGTCAACCCGGGCTCGGCCGGGCTTGGCGAGTACCTGCAGAAGGTGGCCATGGAGGCCGTCGGGGCGCCGTGGAAGCGCGGACGCGACGGGTCCCGGACCCCGTTCCAGATCCTCGATGACCTGGTGTACGAGGGCCACGGGGACGACCTGGACCTCTGGACCGAGTGGGAGGTCGGCAGTCAGGGACGCAAGGCGCTGACGTGGGCGAACGGCACCCGTGAGCGGTACCGGCTGGCCCCGGAGCGGTCTGATCAGGAGTTGGCCGACGAGGAGGTCGGCACGGCCGACGATGACCTCATCGCCCTGCCAGCCGAGACGTGGCGGGCGATGCGCGACGTCGCTCCCGAGCTGCTGGACGCGGCCGAGACGGGCGGCATGTTCGCTGCGGCGCACTGGCTCAACACCCGCGGCCTGAGCTGGCTGCCGGCGGCGAGAGTGGTGCGACCACCTGTTTGGCGGGGTGTGAGCGCCGGGTAGCGGGCGGTTTTGCGCTCGCTGCGGTGCCAGGATGGCCAGCGTGGCTGAGATCGAGGTGCGTGACCGGGCGGACATGCTCGCCGAGCTGATCGCCTGCGAGTCTTGCAGCGCACCGACGCTTCTGCGGATCGCCGGGCTGTGCGCGGACTGCATCGCCGGGATCGGGCTGGCCGCGGACCGAACGGCCTACGAGGCGTGGCGGCGGCGGGTCTCGGAGGAGATCGAGCGGCGCGCCACCGGCTGACGCGATGGGTGTGTCATCCGGGCCGCGTCACTGACCGCACGTCTGCAGGCGCTCGTACTCGCGGTCGTACGCAGCCTTCAGAGAGAGGGTGCCGTCCAGCACGGCGCTGGCATCGCTGCTGCGTGCCTTCTCCTGCTCGGCGGGCGAGCACGGGTCCGGCCCGCACCCCGTCACCGCAAGGGCCACGAACAGCATGGCCAGGCCTGCGCGAGCTACCGTCACAAACGAGGCTGACGGCGATGTGCCTGTTCGAGGCTCAGCGTTCACATCGGTGTCTTCGCATCCGCGGCGGTGAATGTAACGGGCTGGTGCGAATCACGACTCTCGGCCATGCGGGGACGTGCGGGCGACGTCGGCCCCTGGGAAATGGAGTTGCGGCCGGGTGTAACGGTCTCCGCCGTGCAGCGACTCCGCAGAGGCGAGCCAACAGCCCCGGGGGACGCCGTGTTCGACAAGTTGAAGCGTTGGAGCGAGCGCCAGCAGGCCGCAGCGCAGGACCGCCTTGCGCGGACAGATCCGGTTCGCGCTTGGGTTGAGCGACACAAGATGGAGCGGATCGCGCATCTGGCAGGCGTGCATCTGTTCCCGGACCGGATCGTGCGGACGCCGAGCCTGTTAGCCGACGAGAAGGCGGAGGAACGCCCCGTGGCCGGGGTGTCGGCGTCAGTGGACAACACAGGTGGCGTGTCGGGTCGGGCGACGTTAACGCGGACTGCGATCCCGGGTGCCCACGGGTGGCAGAAGAAGGTGGACACCCGGGAAACGTGGCTCGTGGTGGACGGCCCGGACTTCCAGTGGTCCGTGCAGGTCGAGCAGGCGAAAGCGAGCCAGGCGCGAGCGTTCGCGGCGCAGATCACCACAGCAGGCCGGAAGGCTGCTGCCGCCGAGTAGGGCGGCAGGCCAGGTCGTGGCGTCCAGGGGTCTCACGCCAAGCCGATCCGTGTGATCTCCGATCAGAGGACCCGTTTCACCGCGATGAGCTGCAGGCTCGTCGCGATGGCCCGCCGGCCGCTGGTCCGGCAGTGCTGGAGCTATGCGGGCTGGTAGGCGCCGGTCAGTCGAGTTCGCGGATGGCGCCGATGTGGTCGGTGATCGCGTTGGCCAGATTGTCCATCGCGCCGCGGTGGTCCTGCATCGCCGTGGTGTGCGCCTCCAAGGTGGCGGGCATGCCGGCCATGACGCTGACGTGTGTGTCGAGGGCGTCGACGAGCTTCTCGATGGCATGAGTGTGCCGTTCGAGCGCGGCGGCCAGATCGTATTGGGCGGCGACGGCGGTCGGGTCCTGACCGGCAGGTTCGTCGGGCGGGGTCATGGCGCGGGACTCTACTGCGAAGATCCACAGCGCCGGAACTCTGTCCGGCCCGATGTTGCCAATGACAGGTTACCCTGTCAGGGTGGAGATTGCGGACAGCGCCCGGAAGCACGGGATCGCTGACGCTGACATCGAGCACGCGGTGCGGAACGCCCTACGGATCGTTGCGGGTGGTGACCGGGATCTCTACATCGGCGGCGATCGGATCGGGCGCCTGCTGGAAGTGGTGGTGCTCGATGACGACGAAGACGAACTGCCCGTGGTGATCCATGCGATGCCGCTGCGACGCAAGTTCTATGACCAGCTCTGAGAGGTGATGACCGTGCCCCGCACAGTGGAGCAGTTGCGGCGTGCCGCTCGGGAGACCGAGCAGGCGTTGGACGCGCTGGACCCGGCGGAGGTCTCGGCGCCGGGATCGGATGCGTCCGACTTGCGTCGGCTGGGCCGGGCCGTGGTGGCCAGCGCCGAGGCTGAGGCCGAGGTTGCCGAGGCGGTAGCGGCGGCGCGGGCGAACGGGCGGAGCTGGGGCCAGATCGCGACGATGCTGGGCGTGACCCGCCAGTCGGCGCGCGAGCGGTTCGCGACGGTCGAGCAGGGGGGCCTGAGCCCCCTTCCACCGGTCCGCCGTCCTGCGGACGACGAGATCCCGTCGCGAGATCGCTCGTCGACCTGACCGTCGGACCGTTTGACCCGGTATCAGATGGGGCGCAGAGATGCGCAGGTCAGATGGCATGTGGACCATGCGTGTCACGCACTTGTCACGCTCCGGACGGCGGGATCGTGCGCGGTAGTGTCGGTGCCGCACCCGTGGGTGGACCTCGGGGCGCACGGCGGCCGGGCGCCGGGCAAGGGCACCGGCCGCCCCCTCCACCGTGCTACGGGCGCCACCCGGGCGGTAGCTCGTTCAGGGCGTAGGCAACGAGCGCAGTCAGGATCTCGGTCGGGCGCTGGCCGGTGATCCGGGCCCGGTGGGTGATCTCGTCGCGCTGCCAGGCGGGCAGCCGGACGGGCTTGGGCGGCGCGGGCTGATCGTCGGCGTCCGGTCGGTGGGCGGTACCGCGTTGGACGAGGCTCATCCGGGCTGATCTCCACGGTGGGTCCGGTACGGGCTGGTCGGTCGGGCGCCGGCGAGCAGCGCGGCCCGCTGGCCGTTGTCGAGGTGCAGGACCGCGGCGAGCTGGCCGGCGAACAGGCGGCTGGGCGCCCGGGTGCCGCCTTCCAGCCGGGCGATCGTGACCCGGTTGCAGCCCATGAGCGCGGCCACGTCGCGCTGGGTGAGGCCGGCGGCGCGGCGGGCGATGCGCAGCATCCGAGCGAGGTGCGGGTCCCACGCTCGACACGACCACGACGGATGTCGGTCGTCCACGGGGTTCGATGGGTCGCCCTCGGTTCGTGGGCTACGGATCGTGGTGGCCACCGGTGAGCTGCCGATCGGTCGGGTTGTGTCGAAACCATGTTCGAGTCTATCGGCGGGAGGTCCCGGCCGGGCGCTCCCCGAGGAGAGGTGAGGCCCGGCCGGGACGGGGTCGGGGCAGGCGCCCGAGCGGCAGAGGAGAGTCCGCCGTGCCCGGCGGAAGGAAGGCCGAGCAAGGGCCCTTTCGATTCCGGGTCCGACGCCTCCGAGTTCGGCGTCGGCCGGCGACGTTGACCCCGGGCCGATCACTTCTTCCGCGTCGAGCTGCCGGACTTCCCCGACGAGGACGCCGTACCGCGCTTCTTCGGCGCGGGCTTGTTCTCGCGCAGGCGCCTGTCCTTCGGCGTGCCCGGGTTCGGCTTGCCACCCATTGCGATCACTCCCTTCTCTGATCGATCAGAGGCCGAGCTCGGCGGTGTACTTCGCAGCCCAGCGCCGGGCCTCCTGGATCTCGTGGTTCTGCGAGTCGGCCGCGGCGATCCGCTGCTGACGCTCGATCTCGGTCTCGCCGGCCCGGCAGAACTGGCGATCGTTGGTCTCGTACCCACCGATCGCCATCCCGACGGCGGCCGGGGCGGTGGGCTGGCCGGACCGATCGAACGCGCCGCCGATGATCGGCCGGCTGGCGAGCATGTCCTTGGCCAGGTCGTGATCACTGAGGCCGGAGTCGTACAGGTGCGGGTACTCCCGACGCAGCCACTGCACCTGCCGGATCGTCTCGTCGCTCGGGGGCCGGGCCGCGACGTTGCCTGCCTCGGGCGGCGTGGGCGGGTCGATCAGCCGGCCGTGCCGATCGCGGACCTCGGTGTCGGGGATCGGCCCCCACTCCCCCGGGTCATCGGCCGGGAGTCCGTAGCCCTGCTCGTAGGCGAGGCCGATCGACCGGGCCGGGTGTGCCCGCTGGGCCGGCGTGATCTCGGCGCCGGTGCGGGCGTCGAAGGTCCGGCCGGTGCCGGGAACGTGAACGCGGTAGTCGGTCATCGTGGCTTCCTTCCGTGTGCGGGGTGCGGGGGCGGTGAGGCCGGCGAGCGCCGAGCGGGCATCGGCGAGGTCCAGGCGGCCGGCGACGCGGAGAGCACGTCGCGCATCGTCGTGCGGACCGGCGTAGGCGGCGACGACGGCGGCAACGGCCGGGTGGAAACCGCGCTCACGCAGGGCGCGTGCAATCCGTCCGGCGCGGTCCGGACCGCTGGACTCGATCGCGACCGTCAGGGCGTCGGTCGGTCCGGGCGATGTCGCGGCCAGCTCGATCGGTTCCCACTCGCCGCCGGGGTCGGGCGCGAGGATCACTCCGCGCAAGGTGCTGGCGTCGATCACGTCCATGGTTCGCTCCCGACCCACTGGTCGAGCTGCTCCCCGCCGGTGGGCGCGGGCCGGGGCACCACCAGCGGTGCGGCCGTGATCCCGTCGCGGCATGACCAGCACCGCACCGAGGCCGGATCAGCGTCCCGGCGCGCCGACGCGACCTGACCGCAGGTCGCGCACGGGGTCGGGACCACGTGCTCGGTGAGCATCCGGTGGCACTCGCGACAGTCCTCAGCCCCGGGCTCGGCCTCGGCCCAGTTGCAGGTGTTGCAGACGATCATGGGTTCTCCCGTGTGGGGTCAGAAAGGACACTTGTCGGGGTCGGTACCGTTCGAGGTCGGTGGTGACTGGAGAACCGATGCGAGCCATCCGGCTCCACGGGTGGTGCCTGCTTCGTTCACCCACTGCTCGACGTAGGCCGCGAGGTCGGCCCGTGAGTGACCGCGTTCGGCAAGCCCGGTAAGCGTGCGCCCGATTGCATCGGCAGCGTCGTGATGCGGGGCGAGACCGGCGGTGGTCATGGTCTTGATGGCGGCAGCTACGAGGTACTGGATCGCGTCGCAGTCCTCAGCCCACTGATCGAATCCACGAGGCGTGTAGATGACCTTCGTTGCGGTCAGCGCGCTTGCGCGATGACCCCCCGCTGGGGAAGCGTCGCCAGAGGTTCCTTCGTCTGGTTCGGTTCCTCTGGTTCGGTTCCTCTGATTCATGTCCCTTGTAGGGGACGACCCGTTGTCCCCTAGCGAGGACGACCCATCGTCCCCTGGAGGGGACGTTCCCCCAACTGGCTCAGTCCTAGTCGCGTAGAACGCGGTGAGCGAGCGCGGGCCGGTGTACTCGTCGGGCGGCAGTTCGTTGACCGTGTAGACGTTCCGTCGGCCGGTCTTGAGCGTCTGTGTCGTGACCTCGACAGCGCCGATCGCGGTCAGCTCAGGCAGGTAGCGGGAGATGGTCTTCCGGTTGGTGTAGCCGAGCAGCTCGGCGAGTGCATCCTGTCCAGGCCATGCCGCACCGTCGCCCCGGACGCGGTTCACGTGTGCGAGCAGGACGGTGTATAGCGCCAGAGCCTGCGCGTTGAGTCCAGCACAGACGATCCACTCGGGCACGGGGACGAACGTCGGCGCGCGGCGCCCGTACCGGATGGCGTCGGTGGACGGATTGGTCTCGGCCCACGGGTCAGTGTCGGTCATGGTGCCACCCCTCGCCATCGCCGACAGAGGCCGGATGCCCGCGAGGGTCGGCGGGATGCTTCGGCGCCGATGCAGGTGATCAGACCCTCGCGGGAGGCACGGGCGAACAGTGCGCCCCACCTGCCCGGGTGATCGGGATCAACGACGCCGAGATCGGACACGTCGTACGCGGTGAACGGCCTACCGGTCGCGGCGAGCCGCCGGATGGCCCTCATCGCCGTGTCGGTCCACCACGCGTCGGTGCCCTGCTCGGCCGTGTCGCGGCCGGGCTTGTCGGTGGTGGTGTCCGGTTCGACGATGTCGAGCAAGCTGGGCTGGTCGTCGCGACAGGCCGCGCTATCCTGGCCGGGCTGCGGGTGGTGCCGCGGTGGCATTGATGATCCTGTTCCGGCCCCGGTGATTGGGCGAGATCACCGGGGCCAATCTGTGCGCGGTGCTCCGTCCGCGGGGCGTCGGCGCGTGCGCGTCTGGGTGCGGGGGTGTCAGCCGCTGCCGGCACTGGCGCGGAGGCGGACGATCTCGCTGGCGGGCACCCGCCGGAGACGCCCGAGCCGGATGGCCCGGATGGTGCCTTCCCGGACGTGCCGCTCGATCGTGCGGCGGGAAACGCGCAGCTCTGCGGCGACCTCGGCCATGGTGAGGAACCGCTGCGGGTCGATGCGGTTGCTGGCGGACAGGGTGCTCGTCACACCTCTATTGTCGCTCGCCCGACTCTGGTTTCGCCAGTCCGGCGAGTGTCAACTAAAATCGGCCACCCCAGGTCAGCGGCTTAGCACCTGGTGGTTGTGCTAGCGGTGCGCTAGCATTGGGCCATGCCCGATGACGACGATGTGGCAGACGTGGTGCTGTACATCCGGTGCCGGCCGGAACTGCGGGACGCCGTCCGCGCCTACGCCGAGCGACGACGGGTGAATCAGAACGCCGGAGCGATCATGCTGCTGACGGACGCGCTACAGGCCGAGGAACGACGGGCCGATGCGCGACGGCGGTACGCAGCGAGGAAGGCGCAATCATGAGAGGCACGATCCGCAACCGGGGCACCGAGAAGCGTCCACGGTGGACGGTGTACTGGTGGGCCACCGACCCGTCTACCGGCCGACGTCGGCAGCGGAGCAAGGGCGGGTTCCTGCGCAAGCGGGACGCTCAGCGGCACCTGAGCGAGGTGTTGGCCGGCATCGCGGACGGCACCTACGCCGAGCCCACGGACAAGAAGATGACCGTGGGTGGGTTCCTGGTCGACGTGTGGTTGCCGGCGGTCCGTACCGGCGCCACCCGCTCCGGCACGCCACGGCGGTCGACCACGATCGGCCAGTACGAGGCCGTGGTGCGGTCGTGGATCATCCCGGCGATCGGTGGGGTGCGGCTGGTCGCGCTCGTCCCGGCGGACGTGGAGCGGATGTTGCGGGACCTTGCTGACCGCGGCGGCAAGGGTGGTCGGCCGCTGTCCGGGCGTTCGTGTCAGGTCGCATACGGCGTGCTGCGGCAGGCGCTCGATCACGCTCAGCGGGCCGGCTACGTCAGCCGGAACGTCGCCGGACTGGTCGACCGGCCCGGGGCGGTGAAGCGGGAGATGCGGTGTTGGACAGCGGCGGAGGCGCAGAAGTTCCTCACCTTCGTTGCCGATGACCCGCTGTACGTGGCGTGGGCGCTGTTCCTCGCCCGAGGGCTGCGGCGCGGTGAGGTGGCTGGCCTGCGGTGGCAGGACGTTGACCTGGACGCTGGGACGCTGCGGATCGTGCACACGCGGGTCAGCGTCGGCGGCAAGGTTGAAACTTCGGAGCCGAAGACGGCCGCGGGGCGCCGCACGATCCACCTGGACCCCGGGCTCGTCGGGCTGCTGCGGGAGCACCGGAAGCACCAGATGGAAGCCCGGCTCGCGTGCGGGCCGCACTGGCAGGAGACCGGCTACGTCGTCGTACGCGACGACGGCCGGCCACCGCACCCTGAGCACTTCTCCGACAGGTTCGAGGTGCTGTGCAAGGCTGCCGACGTGCCGGTGATCCGCCTGCACGACCTGAGGCACACCGCGGTGTCCCTTGCCCTCGCCGACGGCACTCCGATCAAGGTCGTCCAGGAGCTGGCCGGGCACTCCTCGCCCACGATCACGGCGAGTGTGTACGCGCACTCGATGCCAGGGCAGCACGAGGCAGCCGGGGCCCGGTTGAGCGGGATTCTGGGGCTTTCCGGGGCGGGAGCTTGACCAAACCTTGACTGAGCGGCCCTACCGACCAGTAAGGGCCGGCCCCGTTGTCCACGGAAACCGGCCCTGACCAGCCATTTCGACCGTCGGGACGACAGGATTTGAACCTGCGACCCCTTGACCCCCAGTCAAGTGCGCTACCAAGCTGCGCCACGTCCCGGCCGCCCCTCGCGGGGCACGGAGAAGACTACCGCACGCCCCGCTCCGGAACGTCGGGGGTGTCGTCCCGGGAGTCGAGGCTCCGCACCAGGGCGACGGCCTCCAGCTGCGACCCCACATCGAGCTTCGCGAGCACGGCCCTGATCTGGGTCCGGACGGTCGGCAGGGACACGACGAAGTGGTTCGCGATCGCCTGGGCGCGCATGCCGCGGGCGAGCAGGTCGAGCACCTCGCGCTCGCGCCGGGTGAGCGTGGCGAGCCTGTCGCGGATCGCCCGCTGCCTGCGGTCCCACTCGAGGTAGCGCCGGATCAGCTCCTCACGCCGGGCCGCCGGCAGCAGCGACCGGCCGGCCCGGGCCTCCCGGATCCCCGCGATCAGCGCCGGCATCGACGCCGCCTTGGAGACCCAGGTGAAACCGCCGTGGTGCAGGGCCGCGCCGATCCGCAGTGGGTTCGAGCTGCCCGACAGCACCAGGATGCGCCACCCGGCGGCCCGCAGCCCCGGGATCAGCGGGATGGTGTCGACCCGGCGCCCGCGCGCGTCGCGGCCGAGGTCCAGGTCGAGCACCAGCAGCCCGGGCTCGACACCGCGGACGGCCTCGTGAACGTCGAGGACCGAGTGGGCCGGCCGGAAGTGGGCCGGCTCGCCGTCGTACCGCAGGGCGGCCGCCAGCGAGGACCCGACGAGCTCGTGGTCGTCGAGGATGAGCACCGTCCCGGTCGCGGGCGACCCCGCGACGCCCGCGACCCGGGACGATGACACCCGCCCGTCCCCCACACGGACGGGTGTCATCGCAAGGCTCCCAACGTGAGGAGCCCCCGCCCGATGAGCGCCGTCCGCCGGTCGAGGGCGTCGACCTCGCGCTCGTACTCGGTCGGCCGTGACCGCCGGTCCCAGAGCTCGAGGGCCTGCCGCCATGCGACCTCGCGGGCCAGCACCAACGGGACGTCAGCGACGGCGCCGATCAGCTGCTCGGCGATCGTGCCGTCGATGGAGTCGCCGAGCCATCCCTGGAAGTGCTCGACGACGGTGTTCATGTGCAGCGCGAACACGTCGTTCACGGTGCGGTAGTCGGCCCGCTCGGCCGGTCCGGGCGTGCTGCGGCCCAGGACCGTGCACGTCCGGACCACGGCCGGGGCCAGATCGAGGTTGACGTGGGCGTTGACCCCGACGACCGCGAACTCGACGGGGTCGATCCGCCGGTACGACCGCCGCTCGAGCAGCACGCGCCAGGCGCGCGGCGGTGTGCCGCCCCGGGCGTCGGTGAGCAGCACGCGGAGGTAGCGGCGGGCGAACTCGACGTCGAGGCGGGCCAGGAAGTCCCTGTCGGTGACCTGGTCGTCGTCGAGCTGGGCCCGGATGCCGCGGGTGATCTGCAGGTAGAAGTGGTTGAAGCAGGCCACGCCGTCCCGCCGGCCGTACTCGTCCTCGAGGATCTCCTGCAGGTCCTCCAGCTGGCCGATGACGCCGTCGACGTCCTCGGGGACGACCGTGAGCAGCGCGGTGACCCGGTCACGACCGCGGGACGGCGGCGCGCCCGTCCCGCCCGGCGGGCGTTCGATCATGGTGGTCACCGGGGCCTCCTGCGCGGTTCGGCGAGGTGTCCAGCCTCGCCGACAGCGGCGCGGCGGCCATCGGGCGAATGCCCTAGACCGGCCCCGGCAGGGCCCTAATCCACCCGCTCGGGTTGCGGGAGGTGTTTCCGCAGCACGCCGGCGGCCTGGGTCCGGTTGGTCACGCCGAGCTTGGCGAAGATCCGGGCGAGGTGCGCCCCGACCGTCTTCGGGGCGATGAACAGGGTGGCCGCGATCTCCTTGTTCGTCGCCCCCGCGGCCAGCACCTCGAGCACCTCGAGCTCGCGGTCGGTCAGGGTGCCGAGCGGGTTGTCCACCGGCGACGACGATCCCGGGACCGGTGTCGCCGGCGGGGCGGCCGGGATGTCGGGCACCGCGATCCGGGCCCGCCGGGCGACCCCGGCGATCTCGGCCAGCAGCGGCGCGGCCCGCAACGCCTGCGCCCCGGCGGCGGCACGCTCCAGCTCCGCGGCGCCGGACGCCCGCCGCCCACCGAGCAGGGCCTCCGCGCTGCGCAGCCGGGCGTACGCCGTCGGGTACGGCTGGCCGAGCCGTTCCAGCAGGTCGGCGACCTCACCCCAGGTGCCGGGGTCGGCGCCGGCGGTGATCCGCGAGTCCTCGGCGGCGCACATGGCCTCGTAGGTTGCGAGCACGCCCCGCAGCGCGGGATCGGACCGCTCGCCGCGGGAGATCAGGTCGCGGCGGTGCCGGCGCAGCCGCCGCAGCTCGCTCGCGTCCGGGGCCCGCCCGGCCAGGAAGGCCTCGGCATGGGCCCGGGCGCCGTGCCAGACCAGCGGGGCGACCGCCCAGACGTCGTCGATGCCGGACTCGACGACGTCCAGCCCGGTGCCGACGTAGGCGAACGCGGCCTCCGGGCGGCCGCGCCACATCTCCAGGCCGGCCCGCAGCGTGAGCAGCGGCAGCCGCAGCTTCGGCAGGCCGGTCGACCCGGCGACCAGCTCCACGGCGGCGAGATCCTCCTCGGAGCCGTCGAGGTCGCCGCGCCCCATCCGCAGCCGGGCCCTGGCCAGCCGTAGCTCGATCATCGGGGTGCCGGCCGGGGCCGCCGCCCACGCGGACGCCACCTCGGCTTCCGCCTCGTCCCAGGCGCCCTTGCGGAACAGCGCGTTGGCGGCCAGGGCGCGCAGGGACACCGACGCCGTGCGGTCCAGCCCCAGCTGCGCCATCCGCTCGGCCCCGGCGCGGGCGGCGGCGACGCCGTCGTCGAGGGCGTTGAGCGGACCGGACAGCAGCTCGGCCCGGCGCAGCAGGCACTCCCCCAGCGTGACCGGGTCACCGGTCGAGTCCGCGACGTCGACCGCCTCGGTCAGCGCCTCGAGGGCGGCCTCGCCGTCGCGGGTGTAGGCGGCACCGAAACCGAGCACCCCCAGCACGGACGCGACGGCCCGGGGCTCGCCGACCCGCCGGGCGGGTGCGAGGGCCTGCTGGGCGACCGTGCGGGCCCCGGCGAAGTCGGCCCGCTCCAGCAGCGCGGCCGCGTACCCGGCGAGCACCTCGGCCCGGGCCGCGTCGGACGGGTCGGCCTCGCCCGGGGACGGGACCTCGGGCAGGGCGGCCGCGGCGCGCCGGAAGGCCTCCTCCGCCTCCCCCGCCTGCCCCGCCGACATCAGGTAGCGGCCCAGCCGGGCCCGCAGGACGGCCTCGTCGAGCCCGGTGGGCGCGTCCGGCCCGGCGAGCCGCTCGGACAGCAGCGCCACCGCCGAGTCGTGGTCGCCGGCGAGCTCGGCCGCGGCGGCCGCCTTCTCCAGGTAGCCGCCGTGCGCGGCCGCCGCGCCGGGGACCGGCAGGGTCGCGGCCCGCAGCCAGTGCCGGTGCGCCTCGGCGTAGCCGCGTAGCCGTTCGGCCTCCTCCGCGGCCGCCACGGTGGCCTCGAGGGCCTGCTCCGGGTGCCCGGCCTTCTGCCAGTGGTGGGCGAGCCGGGCCGCGGCACCGGGCCTGCCGGCCCGGACCGCGAGCGCACGGGCGTACCGGCCGTGCAGCTCGATCCGCTCGGCGGGCAACAGGTCACCCGCGACGACCTCGGTCATCAGGCCGTGCCGCAACGCGTAGCCGTCACCGGCGGTGACGACGAGCAGGCCGGCCTCGACCGTCTCCCGGACCGCCGCCGCGAGTTCCGCCCCCGGCCGGTCGACGACGGCGGCGAGCAGCGTGTGCTCGACGTCGCCGACCCCGGCTGCCACCGCCCGCACGACGTCCCGCGCGGGCGGGGTCAACGCCGCGGTCCCGGCCCGGACCAGTTCCCGCACCGTCTGCGGCACCCCGTGCGGGTCGCCGTCGAGCACCGCCCGGACGGTCTCCTCGGCGAGGAAGACGTTGCCGCTCGAGTGCTTCCACACCAGCGGTTCGAGGTCCGGACGGTCCGGCACCCAGACCCGGACCAGCTCGGCGAGCTCCGCGCGGGTCAGCGGCTCGATCCGGCGGAAGGTGACCGTCCGGTGCCGGCGCAGCTCGCTGACCAGCGGCAGCAGCGCGGCCGGGACACCACCCGCGGGATCGTCGCGGTAGGTGCCGACGAGCAGGACCGGCTCGGTCCCCAGGCCGGCGAGCAGGTAGGCGAACAGGTCGCGGGTGGAGCGGTCCGCCCAGTGCAGGTCGTCGACGGCGAGCACCACCGGCGCGGTGCGGGCCGCCCGCCCGACGAGCGAGCTCAGCTCCCCGAGCATCCCGACCCGGTCCCGGGCGCCGCCGCCGGTGTCGTCGAGCCGGTCGAGGGCCTCGCCGAACGCCTGCGCGACCGGGCCGGCGCCCGTGCGGGTGTACGCCCGCAGGGCGGACACGACCGGCCAGAACGACGGGGCGTCGGCGATGTCCAGCGCCCGCCCGGTGAGGACGACCGCCCCCTCGCCGGCCGCTGCCCGCCCGAACTCGGCGACCAGCCGGGTCTTGCCGACCCCGGCGTCCCCGCCGAGCAGCACGGCCGACGCACCGGCCTCCGCCGCGCCGCGCAGGGCGGACTGCAGCAGCTCCAGCTCGGCGGCGCGGCCGTGGAAGGCACGCGCCGCGGTGTCGGTCACCCGCATCAGGCTAGTGAGGGGGAGATCATCGATCCAGGCCGGTCCCCGCCGGCAGCCGCGCGGCGCGGGCCCGCTCGGCGAGGTCCCGCCGGGCCACCAGGATGCTCAGCCAGGCGTACACCCGGGCGTCGGGCTCGCAGCCGCGGCCGTCCCACGGGTGGAGCAGGTCGGCGTACCAGGACGCCTCGGTGCACGCGTCGTCGACGAGCGCGGTGCCGCCGCAGCGGGCCAGCGCGATCTGGCACGCCGTGCGGGCGTGCCAGATCCACCAGCGCTCGAACGCCGTCACGGTGGCGGTCTCGGTCCGGGGATCCGCGCGGTTACGTTCCTGAGAAGGGCCGGCTCACTTCTTGCGCGGGCGCTTCTCGCGGACCCGCACCGACACCCGTACCGGGGAACCGCCGAACCCGAACTCCTCGCGCAGCTTCCGCTCGACGAAGCGGCGGTAGCCCGCCTCCAGGAACCCGGAGGTGAACAGCACGAACGTCGGCGGGCGGGTCGCCGCCTGCGTCGCGAACATGATCTTCGGCTGCTTGCCGCCGCGGACCGGGGGCGGGGTGGCCGCGACCAGGTCCTTCAACCACTGATTGAGCCGGCCGGTCGGGATCCGGGTGTCCCAGGACGCGAGGGCCCGGCGCAGCGCGGGCGCGACCCGCTGGGTGGCCCGCCCGGTCAGCGCCGACACGTTCACCCGCTCCGCCCAGCGGACGCTGATGAGGTCGCGTTCCAGCTCCCGGGTGAGCTGGTGGCGGCGCTCGTCGTCGACCAGGTCCCACTTGTTGAACAGGATCACCAGCGCCCGGCCGGACTCGACGACCATCGTCAGCACCCGCTGGTCCTGCTCGGCGATCGGCTCGGACGCGTCGATGAGCACCAGCGCGACCTCGGCGGCCTCGATCGCCGAGCTGGTCCGCAGGGACGCGTAGTACTCCATCCCCGACGCCATCTTGACCCGCTTGCGCAGACCGGCGGTGTCGACGAACCGGAACACCTCGCCGTCCAGCTCGACCAGGGAGTCCACCGGGTCGACGGTGGTGCCCGCGACGTCGTGCACCACCGACCGCTGCTCGCCCGCCAGCTTGTTGAGCAGGCTGGACTTGCCGACGTTCGGCTTGCCGACCAGCGCGACCCGACGGGGGCCGGAGCCGGCGGCGCCGAAGTCGTCGCGCGGGGTATCGGGCAGGACCTCGAGCACGGCGTCCAGCAGGTCGCCCGAGCCGCGGCCGTGCAGGCCGGACACCGGGTGCGGCTCGCCCAGCCCGAGCCGCCACAGCTCGGCGGTGTCGGCGGTGAGCCGGTCGTCGTCGACCTTGGTGGCGGCCAGCAGCACCGGCACCTCCGAGCGGCGCAGGACCCGCGCGACGGCCTGGTCGGTGGCGGTCGCGCCGACCGAGGCGTCCACGACGAGCAGGACGGCGTCGGCGGTGCGCATCGCCGTCTCGGCCTGCTGCGCGACGACGGCCTGCAGGCCCGCCGCGTCCGGCTCCCAGCCGCCGGTGTCCATCAGCTTGAACCGGCGGCCGTTCCACAGCGCGTCGTAGACGACCCGGTCGCGGGTCACCCCCGGCACGTCCTGCACGACCGCCTCGCGGCGCCCGAGCATCCGGTTGACCAGCGTGGACTTGCCGACGTTCGGCCGCCCGACCACGGCCAGGGTCGGGGTGGGCAGCACCTCGTCGGGGTCGAGGCCGGCCGTGACGTTGCCCTCGTCGTCGACGGCCACGAACTCGGCCGGGTCCAGCCCCAGCCGGTCCATCTCGGCGCGGTCGGCGGCCCCGACGATGTCGGCGCCGCTGTCCACGGCGCGTTCGCTGCTCGCAGCGCCGATGCTCGTTCCGCGTTCGCTGCTCGCAGCGCCGATGCTCGTTCCGCGCTCGCTGCTCTCGGTCACTCTCGTCACTCACGTCCCGGCCGGTCGAGCCGGCCTCATCGTTTCCAGTTCACGGACCAGGGTCCGCAGTGCCGCCGCGACGTCCTCGGTCGCGGCGGCCAGCCCGTCCCGCCCCGGCGCGGTGGGCGCCGGCAGGGGCACGCCCACCAGCACGTCCACCCGGGGCCGGAACCGGCGTGTGGTCCCGGCCGGGCGGTGGGTCCCGCGCACCGCCACCGGCAGCAGCGGCGCCCCGGCCGCCCGGGCCAGCCACGCCGCGCCCTGCCGGGCGGACGCGACGTCACCGGTGCCGCGGGTGCCCTCCGGGAACACCGCGACCATGCCGCCGTCGCGCAACACGTCCAGGGCCGCCGCCAGCGGCCGCCGGTCGACGACGCCCCGGCGGACCGGGATCTGTCCCAGCCGGCGCAGCACCGGGCCCAGCAGCGGGGAGAACATCTCGGCCTTCACCAGGAACACCACCCGCCGCCCGAACATGCCGAACAGCAGCGGCCCGTCGACGAACGCGCTGTGGTTCGCGACGACGACCACCGGCCCGCCCGCCGGGATCCGCTCCCGGTGGTGCAGCTGCACCCGCAGGAACGGCCGGTAGATCCACGTCCCCAGCCAGCGGGCCAGGTCGTGCAGCCATCCGAGGCCGCCGTCCGGCAGCCCGCCCGCCCCCGTGCGGGGTGCGCTCACCCGTCCAGCCCCCGCTCCACGACGAGCGCACGCAGCCGGTCCAGCACCGCGTCGGCCGAGAGCCGGTCGGTGTCGAGCACCAGCGCGTCGGCCGCCGCGTACAGCGGGGAGATCCGCCGCGACGAGTCCAGCCGGTCCCGGCGCTCGACGTCGGCGAGGGTGACGTGCAGGTCGGTCTGCCGCCCGGCCTTCGCGTCCTGCCGGCCGCGCCGCGCAGCGCGGACCTCCGGCGACGCCGTCAGGTACACCTTCAGCGGCGCGTCCGGCACCACCACGGTACCGATGTCGCGGCCCTCGACGACGATCCCGCCCCCCTGCTCGACCGCGGCGGCGATCAGCCCGTGCTGGCGGGCGACCAGCTCGGTCCGGACCTGCGGGACGGCCGAGACCGCGGACACGAACGCGGTGACCTCCGGGCCGCGGATCTCGGCGGAGACGTCCTCACCGTCCAGGGTGATGGTCGGCGCGGCCGGGTCGGTGCCGGACTTCATGCACGCGCCCGTCGCGACCCGGGCGATCTCGGCGTCGGACGCCAGGTCGGTCAGCCCGGCCCGCAGTGCCGCCAGCGTCGCGGCCCGGTACATGGCACCGGTGTCCAGGTAGGCCGCCGTGAAGGCCTGCGCCAGCCGCCGCGAGACGGTCGACTTGCCCGTCCCGGACGGACCGTCCATCGCGACGACGCCCCGCAAGGCCACCTGTCCCCCATGTGGTCGTACCGATGTTCCGCCGGGCATTCTCGCCGGTCGGGTGTGGTGGGCCGGGGCCGGGGTGGCTACTGGGGCAGGTCGGTGCGCAGCGCCCGCGCGCCGTGCAGGTAGACGTGCCGCATCTCGGACCGCGCCTTCGGCGTCTCGACGTGCGCGAGCAGCCGCAGCACCCGCGGCAGCGCGCCCGGCACCGACATCTCGGTCGCGCACATGAGCGGCACGTCGGTGAGCCCCAGCAGCCGGGCCGCGTACGCGGGGAACTCCGCGGTCAGGTCCGGGGTCGCGGTGAACCAGATCGAGATGACGTCGTCGGACACCAGGTCGTTGCGTTCCAGCACCGCGCGGACCAGCTCGGCGGAGCGGTCCAGGATCTGCTGCCGGTCGTCGGCGTCGACCTGGGTCGCGCCGCGCAGCGCCCGCACCGCCACTACAGTCCCACCGCCTTGTAGAGGGCGCCCACCTCGACCCGGTCCAGCGGGCGGAGCTTGCCGGGCTTCTGGTTGCCCAGCCGGACCTCGCCGACGGCGGTGCGCACCAGCCGCTGCACCGGATGCCCCACCTCGGACAGCAGCCGCCGGACGATGTGCTTGCGGCCCTCGTGCAACACCAGCTCGACGGTCGCCCGGCCCGGCAGCGCGTCGACCAGCTTGAAGGAGTCGACCCGGGCGATCCCGTCGTCGAGCTCGATGCCCTCCCGTAGCCGCCGCCCGAGGTCGCGGGCGATCTTCCCGTCGATCTCGGCGAGGTAGGTCTTGGGCACCTCGTACGACGGGTGCATGAGCCGGTGACCCAGTTCGCCGTCGTTGGTGAGCAGCAGCAACCCCTCGGTCTCGGCGTCCAGGCGCCCGACGTGGAACAGCCGCTGCGCCTCGTTCATGATCTCGACGCGGTCGGCGAGGAGATCACCGACGCAGGGCCGGCCGAGGTCGTCGGACATGGTGGAGTGCAGGCCGCGGGGCTTGTTCAGGGCCAGGTAGACCTGGTCGTCGCGCAGGGTGACCCGCGCGCCGTCGACGTGCACGACGGCGGTCTCCGGGTCGATCCGGCGGCCCATCTCTCGAACGGTCTCGCCGTCGACCTGCACGCGGCCCTGCGCGATCAGCTCCTCCGCGGCGCGCCGGGAGGCGACACCCGCGCGGGCCAGCACCTTCTGCAGCCGTACGCCGTCGGGGTCGTGTGGGGTACTCATGTCCATCCGTCCAGGTCGTCGATCGCGTCGATGTCGGGCAGCAGCGGCGCCAGCGGCGGCAGCTCCTGCACCGAGGAGAGCCCGAGCCGCTCCAGGAACAGCTCGGTCGTCCGGAACAGTGTCCCCCCTGTCTGTTCCTCGGTTCCCGCCTCCTCCACCAGACCGCGGGTGAGCAGGGTCCGCAGGACGCCGTCGCAGTTGACGCCGCGCACCGCCGACACCCGCGCCCGGGTCACCGGCTGCCGGTACGCGACGACGGCGAGGGTCTCCAGCGCGGCCCGGGTCAGCCGGGCCCGCTGCCCGTCGAGCAGGAGCTTCTCGACGTACGGGGCGTAGCGGTCGCGGGTGTAGAAGCGCCAGCCCTCCCCGGCCCGGCGCAGGTCGATGCCGCGCCGGTCGGCGGTGTAGGCCAGCGACATCCGGTTGAGGGTATGGCGGATCCGGGACGGGGTCTGGTTCAGCGTGGACGCCAGGGACGCCTCGTCGACCGGGGCGTCGACGACGAGCAGGAGCGCCTCGAGGGCGTTCTCCAGCTCGGAGTCGTCGGCGAGGTCGTCGGTGTCGTCGGTCGGCTCTGCGGTGTCGCCGGTTTCCTCGGGCTCGGGGTCGGGCTCGGGCTCGGGCTCTTCTCGCTCGGCCGGGCCGGCCGCGGTGTCGACCGTGTCGGATCCGGCCTCGGCCGGGCCGGCTGCGGCATCGACCGTGTCGGATCCGGCTCCGGCCGGTTCGGCTGCGCCTCGACCGGCCGCGGCTTCGACCGGGTCGTCCGCGGCCTGCGTCGCTGACGGCTCCGTCGCGGCGGGCTCCGTCGCGATCGGCCGTGTCGCGGCCGGCTCCTCACGGGTCCCGTCCGTCGGTGCGGCGCCCGAGCCGGACGGCCACGTGCCGGCGTGCGGGCTGCGGGGCACGGTGCGACCGATCAGCCGCATCAGCTCGGACGGGTCCTCCGGGTCGTCGGATCCCGGCCGGTCGTCCGGCTCAGTCACCTGCGGTCCCGCTCCCCTCGTCCACCGGAGCGGAGACCTCCCGCTCCGGGTCGTCGCCGCCGCTCGTCCCGTCCCCGTCCGGGGCGCGGTTGCGCTTCCGCCGCCGCGCGTTGCGGGCCCGTACCGCCTCCTCGGCCGCGGCGGCCTCGTCCTCGAGCGCGGCCGCGTAGGCGACCGGGTCGTCGTCGCGGTCGGCGGTCCAGGTGACGGTCAGATCCCCGAACGGCTCCGGCTGCTCGAGAGCCACCGACCGCTCCCGGTACAGCTCCAGCAGCGCCATGAACCGGGCGATGACCTCCATCGTCGCGACGCAGTCCGCGGTCAGCTCGGCGAAGCTCGCGACCCGGGCCGCGGCGAGCCGCTCGCGCAGCAGCTGGGCGTGCTCGGGCACCGACACCTGGGCCGCGTGCAGGTGGTCGACGCCCACCTCCTCCGGCGGCTTCGGCCGGAACACGGTGGCGGCCAGCTCGGCGAACGCCTGCGCGTCCACCCCAAGCAGCACCTCCGGCAGCAGCTCGGCGTAGCGGTCCTCCAGCGCCACCGAGCGCGGGAAGCGCCGCATCGCCCCGTTCTCCAGCTCGACGAACAGCTGCGCGGCCTCCTTGTACGCCCGGTACTGCAGCAGCCGGGCGAACAGCAGGTCGCGCGCCTCGAGCAGCGCGAGGTCCTCCTCGTCGTCGACCTCCGCGCCGGGCACCAGACGGGCCGCCTTGAGGTCGAGCAGGGTCGCCGCGACGACGAGGAACTCGGTGGTCTCGTCGAGGTCCGCGTCGTCGCCGAGGTCGGCGAGGTGCGCGATGAAGTCGTCGGTGACCTTGTGCAGGGCCATCTCGGTGACGTCGAGCTCGTGCTTGCCGATCAGCTGCAGGAGCAGGTCGAACGGGCCCTCGAAGTTCGACAGCCGGACGGTGAACCGGCGGGTCCGTGTCGCGGCATCGCCGACGTCCGCGCTGTCGAGGTTCTCCGGGACGCCAGGACCATCGGCGAGCAGCGTCACCGGGCGATGACCTCCCGGGCCAGCATCCGGTACGCGTCCGCCGCGTGCGACGTCGGCGCCCACGAGGTGATCGGCTCACCGGCGACCGTGGTCTCCGGGAACTTGATCGTCCGGTTGATGACGGCGTCGAACACCTTCTCCCCGAACGCCTCCACGACGCGGTCGTGGACCTCCTTGGTGTGCAGCGTGCGGGTGTCGAACATGGTGGCGAGCACGCCGAGCAGCCGCAGGTCCGGGTTCAGCCGGTCGGTGACCTTGTCGATCGTGTCCATCAGCAGCGCCACCCCGCGCAGCGAGAAGAACTCGCAGGCCAGCGGGATGAGGACCTCGTCGGCGCAGGCCAGCGCGTTGATCGTGAGCAGGCCGAGCGAGGGCTGGCAGTCGATGAGGACGACGTCGTAGTCCGGCAGGAACCGCTTCAGCGCCCGGCCGAGGGCCTGCTCCCGGCCGACCTCGGTGACCAGCTGGACCTCGGCGGCGGACAGGTCGATGTTCGACGGCAGCAGGTCCATGTTCTCGACGCCGGTGTCCTGCAGCACGTCGTCCGGGTCGGCGTCGCGCTCCATGAGGAGGTTGTAGATCGTCGACTCGAGCTGGTGCGGCTGGACGCCGAGCCCGACCGACAACGCACCCTGCGGGTCGAAGTCGACGAGCAGGACGCGGCGGCCATACTCGGCGAGCGCCGCCCCGAGGTTGATCGTGGACGTCGTCTTGCCGACGCCGCCCTTCTGGTTCGCCACGGCGATCACACGGGCCGGGCCGTGCACGGTCAGCGGCGCCGGCTCGGGGGCGCGTGCGCTGGTGCGGGGGGTGCCTCGCCCCGGGTCCGGCGTCGGCTCGTCGGCCGAGGCGTCGAGCCGGCCCTGGGGTTCGGGCCGCGTCGGGTTCATGCGGTCTCCGGTCTCGTCGTGGGTCGTGCCGTCCCGGGTCGCGGATCTCCCTGCACCGATCCCGACCGCACTGTAGGAATCGTCCCCACGTGCGGCAACGTGCCTCGCCGTACACGTCGCGAATGGATTTCGGGTCACCCTACCTGCGGGCCGTGACCGCCCCGCGGCGGCCCGCGCCCGGCGTGTCGCGCCGACGGTGATCACGGATCCGGAGCAGATGCGGTCATCCGTGGCCGGATCGACGACGGTTCGTGGATCACCGGCCGTTGCCGAGGGCGTGGCGGATCTGCGCGAGCACGCGCCCGGGCGCCGTCTCCAGGTCGTGCCAGGTCACCCGCAGGAGGGTCCACCCCGCGAGGACCAGCTCATTGCCCTTGCGCCGGTCGTTGCGGAACCGTGCGACGTCGGTGTGCCACGCCCAGCCGTCGAACTCCACGGCGACCCGGGCCGCGGGGAAGGCGAGGTCGAGCTCGTAGGGACCGAACCGGTACCCGAGCTCCCAGCCGCCGATCCCCGCATCGCGCAGCAACCGCACGAGCCGGCGCTCGGCTTCCGACGCCGCCCGGTCGGCCGCGGCCACGAGCAGCCGACGGACCTGTGCCGATCCGGTGGCACCGCAGGCCCGGCACCACGCGGCGTACACGGCGTCGAAGGTGACCCACCGGCGCTGCAGGGCCCGGTCCAGGAATGCGGCGCCGTCCGGGATTGCCGTGGCCGCTTCGAGGACCGTCAGCGGCCGTGCGGTCAGGGCGATGCCGTCGTGCACGGCGCGGTCGGCGGCCTCGAGGTCTCGTCGGCGCACGCACACCCCTCGGCGCGGTCGGCGTGAGGTCGTCCGGGGAAGGATCAGGGTGACGATCGCGGGCGCGCAGTCGAGCAGGCCGTACCACCATGCGGCCGCCGGGCCCGCGACCGTCCCCGACTCCCCGCCCCACAGCGCGACCGCGCGGATCCGGGCCCGAGGCCCGAAACGGTGGGAACCGTCCCTGTAGATCCCGGGGTACGGGGTGTTCCAGCGGCCCTCCCGCACCCACCGGCGAAGGGTGCGCGGGGCGACACCACAGCGCTCGGCCTGCGCCGTCGTCACGACGCCCCCCTGTGCCCGCAGCAGGGATGTCAGGTCCATCCCGGCATCGTCGGTACCCTCGCCCCTCCCCACGGCGGATCCCGGTCGTACCGCTCGCACCGGTGAACCGTGATCACGAATCGGGAGCGGATGCGGCCGTTCCTGGCCGGGTTCCCTCCCGATCCGTGATCACCCGCGGGCACGGGGGTGGGCGGTCGCGTAGACCTCGCGCAGCGTGTCGACGGTCACGTGGGTGTAGATCTGGGTGGTCGCGACCGAGGCGTGCCCGAGGAGCTCCTGCACCACGCGGACGTCCGCGCCGCCGGAGAGCAGGTGGGTCGCGAAGCAGTGTCGCAGGGTGTGCGGGGAGATCGACGCGACCGTCGACGGGGGCAGGCCGGACGCCTCGGCCGCCGACCGCAGCACGTGCCACGCGCTCTGCCGGGACATCCGGGCACCGCGGGCGTTGAGCAGCAGCGCCGGGTTCCCGGCCCCGCGGGCGGCCAGGGCCGGGCGGGCGCGCACCAGGTAGGCGTCGACGGCGGCCAGCGCGGGCCGCCCGACCGGCACGATCCGCTGCTTGCTCCCCTTGCCGTGCAGCAGGACCGTGCGCGCGCCCTGGTCGAGGTCGTCGAGGTCGGCGCCGACGATCTCGGAGATCCGGGCACCGGTCGAGTAGAGCAGCTCCAGCAGCGCCCGGTCCCGCAGCCCGGTCGGGGAGTCCGCGACGCAGCCCGCGAGGAGCTGGTCCACCTGGTCCACCGACAGCGCCGTGGGCAGCCGCGACGGCAGCGACGGCGGCGCCACCCCGGCGGCGACGTCGGCCGCCACGATGCCCTCCTGCACGGCGAACCGGTGCAGCCCGCGGACCGCGGCGAGCGCCCGCGCGGCCGAGGACGCGGCGAGCGGCTTCTCCCCGGTCCGCAGGGCGGTCACGAACCCGGCGACGTCGGCCTCGGTGACGGCGGCCAGGTCCGGACGGCCGAGCGAGGCCAGGTGGGCGGTGTAGCGGTCCAGGTCGAGCCGGTACGAGCGCAGCGTGTTCGCCGCCCGCCCGCGCTCGACGGCGAGGTGCCCGAGGTAGTCCTCGACCACCCGTTCCGGGGTGGGCACCGGGTCAGTCCCGCAGCGCCGGCACGACCTCGCGCTCGAACATCTCGAGGCCCGACCGGTCGTAGGCCGCTTCGGGGAAGTAGCAGACGGCGTAGCTCATGCCGGCGTCGCGGAGCGCGGACAGGTTCTCGACGACCTGTTCCGGTGTGCCGACACCGGGGAGCCCGCGGAACGCCGACAGCGCGCCCTCGGCCTTCTCCGCGCCGACGATCCGGGTGATCCGGTCGACGAGCGCGCGCAGCCGGTCCTCCACCTCGGCCTCGGTGCTGCCGACGGCGATGTTGTAGTTGGCCGAGCGGACGATCGCGTCGAAGTCGGTGCCGACCTCGCGGCAGTGGTCGGCGAGCACCGCGGACTTGTGCCGGAAGCCCTCGAGGGTGCCGTCGAAGTTGGTGTACCGCGCGTGCCTCGCGGCGATCTTCAGCGTGACCTTCTCCCCGCCACCGGCGATCCACAGCGGGATGCCGCCGTCCTGCAGCGGCCGGGGCGCGACGATCGCGTCGTCGACCTGGTAGTGCTTGCCGTCCAGGCTCGCCCGGCCCTCCCGCCAGGCCTGGTCGAGGATCCGGACCGTCTCGCCGAGCATCCCGAGCCGCTCGCCGGGCCGCGGGAAGCCGTAGCCGTAGGCCCGCCACTCGTGCTCGTACCAGCCGCCGCCGATGCCCATCTCGACCCGGCCCTTCGAGATGACGTCGCAGGTCGCCGCCACCTTCGCCAGGTAGGCGGGGTTGCGGTAGGCCGCGCAGGTGCACATCTGGCCGAGCCGCACGCGTTCGGTCGTCGCCGCGAACGCGGCCATCAGGCTCCACGCCTCGTGGCAGGCCTCGTCGGTGGGCTCGGGGACGGTGTGGAAGTGGTCGTAGACCCAGATCGACTCCCAGGCGTCCCCGCGGTCGGCGTGGTCGGCGAGGCCGCGCATGACGTCCCACTGGGCGACGGGGTCGATGCCGACGAGGTCGAGCCGCCAGCCCTGGGGAACGAACAGTCCGAAACGCATGCGGCGAGCCTAGGACGGCGGTGCCGCCCGGGCCGGGTACGCCACGGGTCGGATCAGTCGTCGCCGTCGCGGCGGCGGGCGAACCGGACCGGGCGGTCCACCCACTCGCTGCCGGTCGGCCGCGGGTCGTAGTCGCCGGTCAGCACCTGGCGTGCGGCGAGCAGCCCGGCGCAGGACACCGCGTTGACGATCTCCCCGGCGAACACCATCGCGACCGCGTCGTCGATCGGGATCCAGCGCAGCTCGATGTCGGCCTCCTCGTCGTCGCCCAGGTCCGGGCGCGCCTCCTCGACGAGGTCGCGGGCCAGGAAGATCCGCACGGACTCGTCGGAGAACCCGGGCGAGGGGACGACGTCGAGCAGCAGCGACCAGTCGCGCGCGACCAGCCCGGCCTCCTCGGTGAGCTCCCGGCCGGCGGTGACCGCGGGGTCCTCCCCCGCCACGTCCAGCAGGCCTGCGGGCAGCTCCCACAGCCGTCGCCGCACGGCGTGCCGGTACTGGAGCAGCATCCGCACCCGGTCCCGGTCGTCGACGGCGACGACGGCGACCGCGCCCGGGTGCTCGAGGATCTCCCGGGTCGCCACCCGGCCGCCGGGCATCACGACCCGGTCCGAGCGCAGCGCCATGACCCGGCCGGAGTAGATGTCGGTGGCCGACCGGACCGGGAAGTCGTGCTCGCCGGGGCGGATCACCGGACCACCTCCGGGAGCACGGGCGCAGGAACGCAGAACGACACGATCACGTCCCGCAGGGTAGTGGCACGCGGCCGGGCCGGGCTCCACGACGCCCGAGCGTGATCGCCGGCCCGGCGGGCGGTTCCCGGCGCGCGGCGGGTGGGCCCGGCCACCGGACGTGCGGCGGTGGGACGGGTGCCGGGCGCGCGGCGGTGGACCGGTGCCGGGCGGCCCGCATCCGGGACGACGCCGGTGGCGTCGACGTCCGGTGCCGGCGATCCACCGGCGCTCGAGGACTCCGCGTCAGCTGCCCGGCGTGCTCTCCACCGGGACGGAGCCGTTCGGACCGGCCGCCTCGCCGCCACCGGCCGGCTCGCCGTCGTCGGAGTCGCCGTTGCGGCCGGGCAGCTGGACCGGCAGCCGGTCCTCGGCCCGATAGCGCAGCGCCGCCTTCACGAACGCCGCGAACAGCGGGTGCGGCCGGGTCGGGCGGCTCTTCAGCTCCGGGTGGGCCTGGGTCCCGACGAAGAACGGGTGCTGCGAGGCCGGGAGCTCCACGAACTCCACGAGCGTCCCGTCCGGGGACGTGCCGAAGACCAGCCCGGCCTCGGACAGCTGCTGCCGGTAGGCGTTGTTGACCTCGTAGCGGTGCCGGTGGCGCTCGGAGACCTCCCGGGCCCCGTAGGCCTTCGCCGCGACCGAACCGGGCGGCAGCACGGCCGGGTAGGCGCCGAGCCGCATCGTCCCGCCCATGTCGCGTTCCCCGGCGACGACCTCGCGCTGGGTCGCCATCGTCGAGATCACCGGGTGCTCGGTGTCCGGGTCGAACTCCGACGAGCTCGCCCCGTCCAGCCCGGCGAGCTCGCGCGCCGCCTCGATGACCATGCACTGCAGGCCCAGGCACAGCCCGAGGGTCGGGATCCCGCGGGTGCGGGCGTGGGTGATCGCGCCGAGCTTGCCGCCGATGCCGCGGATGCCGAACCCGCCCGGCACGAGGACGCCGTCGACGCCGTCGAGCGCCTCCGCCGCGCCGGCCGGGGTCTCGCAGGTGTCCGAGGGCACCCAGCGGATCGCGACCTTGGAGTGGTGGGCGAACCCGCCGGCCCGCAGGGCCTCGGTCACCGACAGGTAGGCGTCCGGGAGGTCGACGTACTTGCCGACGAGCGCGATCGTCGCGGTCTCCTGCGGGTGGTGCACGCGGTCGAGCAGGTCCCCCCAGACGGTCCAGTCGACGTCGCGGAACGGCAGACCGAGCCGGCGGACGACGTAGGCGTCGAGGCCCTCGCGGTGCAGCACCTTGGGGATGTCGTAGATCGACGGCGCGTCCGGCGCGGCGGCGACCCCGTCGAGCTCGATGTCGCACATCAGCGAGATCTTGCGCTTCATCGCGTCCGGGATCTCCCGGTCCGCGCGCAGCACCAGCGCGTCGGGCTGGATGCCGATGTTGCGCAGCGCGGCGACCGAGTGCTGGGTCGGCTTGGTCTTCAGCTCCCCCGACGGCGCCAGGTAGGGCACCAGGGAGACGTGCAGGAAGAAGCAGTTGTCCCGGCCGACCTCGTGCCGGACCTGGCGGGCGGCCTCGACGAACGGCAGCGACTCGATGTCGCCGATCGTGCCGCCGACCTCGGTGATCACGACGTCGGGGGCGATGCCCTCGGCGTCGGGCTCGGCCATCGCGAGGACCCGGTCCTTGATCTCGTTCGTGATGTGCGGGATGACCTGCACGGTGTCGCCCAGGTACTCGCCGCGGCGCTCCTTGGCGATGACCTCGGAGTACACCTGGCCGGTGGTGACGTTGGCCCGGCCCTGCAGATCGCGGTCCAGGAACCGCTCGTAGTGCCCGATGTCGAGGTCGGTCTCCGCGCCGTCCTCGGTGACGAACACCTCGCCGTGCTGGAACGGGTTCATCGTCCCGGGGTCGACGTTGAGGTAGGGGTCGAGCTTCTGCATCGTCACGCGGAGCCCGCGCGCGGTGAGCAGCTGCCCCAGGCTGGACGCGGTGAGGCCCTTACCCAGCGAGGACGCGACCCCGCCGGTGACGAACAGATGACGGGTGGCGCGAGTCTGCACGGAGCTTCAGCCTACCGATCGGTCTCAGACGGACGGAACGGGGGCCGTCGAGCCCGCACCGGTGCCGTACTGCCCGGTCCGCCCGGCGTGACGTTCGGCGAGCGCGAGGACGGTCGCGAGCCGCCCGGCCCCCGTGCCGACCCCGTCGACGGTGGACAGCGGGCCGGGGTGCGCACGGGCCGCGCCGACCGGGGCTGCCGGGGACGCGTCCCGCCCGGCGAGCACCGCACCGGCCCCGCGGCGGTCGAGCTCGGCGGCGAGCGCGGCGGCGGTGGCGGCCGAGCCGGCGGCGTCCACCCCGTCGTAGGCGCCCCCGGTGACGACGACGGCCAGCCGCCCCGCTGCAGGCTCCCCCGCGGGCTGGTCGGCGAAGCCGGCCCCGGCGAGGCCCGCGAGCACCGCACCGGCCTGCTGCGGGTCGGGCGCGGGCGCGTCCGCGGGGGCGAGCAGGGCCGCGCCGAGCAGACCCCCCGCGAGGGTGCCGGCGTCGGAGGAGGTGGGCAGCTGCGCGCCGGACGGCAGCAGCCGGGCGGACAGGTCCCGGAGCTGGTCGGCGCGCGCCGGGTCGGTGACGGCCGGGGACAGCGCGACGTGCGACGCGACCGTCCCGCCTGCCGCGGTGACGAGGTCGGTGACCGCGCGGGTGTCGGCCGGCTCGGCCCCGAGCGCGACGACCGTGACCGGCACCCCGGCGAGGGTGTCCCGGACCAGGCCCGGCGCGATCCGGGTGGTGAAGTCATCGGTCGCGCGCTGCTGGGCGGCGAGCGTGTCGCGTTCGGCGCGGAGCTGCGCGACCTCGCCGGTGTCCGTGCGGGCCGCGACCGTGCTCGCGATCCGCTGCGGCAGCCCCACGGCCCCGACGACGACGCCGGCCACCAGGGCCAGCACGAACACGGTGACCAGGGCGACCCGGTGGTAGCGCCGCGAGATCACGCCGGGAACCAGGACCGGACGATCTCGAGGAGGCCGCGGGCCCACTCGAGCACCGCGGGCCCGGCGCCGGCGACGAGCACCGCGACGACGACGGCCACCAGGGCCACCGCGATCAGCAGCAGCAACAGCGGCACGAGCGAGGTCCGGCTGCGGTACATCTGCGCGATCATCGCGCCGTCGACGACCGATCCCCCGGCCTGCAGCCGGGTCAGGAACGTGGAGGCGTTGCTGCCCGAGCGACCGCGGTCGAGGAACTCCGCCATCGACGCCGACAGCCCCACGGTGACGATCATGCCGGCGCCGTGGTGGTGGGCGAGCAGCAGCGCGAGGTCCTCCGGGTTCGCCATCGACGGGAACGTCACCGCGCTGGCGCCGAGGTCCTGGACGCGGTGCAGGCCGGGGGCGTGCCCGTCCGGGAAGGCCGGGACGACGACGTCGGCGCCGCTGGTCAGCGCCTGGTTCGACACCTCGGACGGGTCGGAGACGATGAGGTCCGGCTTGTACTTCGCGGCGATCAGGGCGTCGGCGCCGGCCCCGACGCCGACGAGCACCGGCCGGTACTCCTTGATGTAGGCCTTGAGTCGCTTCAGCACCGCGGTGTGGTCGTACCCCGCGGCGACGACGAGCACCTGGCGGCCGTCGAGGTCGACGTCGACCTCGGGGACGCCGTGCCCGTCGAGCAGCAGCGACCGCTCCCGGCGCATGAACTCGATGGTGTTGGCGGCGAACGCCTCGAGCTGGTGGGTGAGACCCTGCTTGGCCTCGTCGAGCGCGTCGGCGACCGAGGCCTCGGTCTGCTCGCGGCCCTGGCCGAGCGGCTGCTCCCCGGAGTAGAGGACGCCGTCGTGCAGCCGGACCTTCGCGCCGTCCTTGACCGCGCGCAGGATCTCCTCGCCGCAGTCGTCGACGAGCGGGATCCCGGCCTCCACCAGCACCTGCGGGCCGAGGTTGGGGAACCGGCCGGAGATCGACGGCGCCGCGTTCACGACGGCGGCGACCCGCGCGGCCACCAGCGCGTCGGCGGTGGCGCGGTCGAGATCGACCTGGTCGAGGACGGCGATGTCACCCGGCCGGAGCCGGCGCAGCAGCGCCTCGGTTCGGCGGTCGGCGCGAGCCGGGCCGGTCAGACCCGGCAGCTCCGGTCGCGATCGGTGCAGCAGGCCGGACAGCTTCATGAGCGCACTGTGACACCTGGGACGCGAGTGGCGGTGCAGGCACGCCGCAGCGTGACCACAGCGTCATCCGCGCCGTCTCCACCCCCTCGCCCCCTCGCCACTCATGGAGCTTAAGTCCCGCGGCACAGGACTTAAGCTCCATGAGTGGCCAGGGGCGGGGCGTCTCGCAGGCGAGACCGGGCGGCGGGCGGCGGGCGGCGCGGGGCCGGCGGGGTCAGCCGGCCTTCCGGCGCCGTGCCGCGCCTCGGGTGCGGGCGCCGGAGGTCCCGGCCCGCCGGGAGCGGGCCCGCGCCAGGTCCGCCGGTGCGGACGCCGCCCGGTCCGCGTCGCGGTGTGCGGTCGCCGCGGCGAGCAGCTCCTCGGCGTGCGCCCGGCCGGTGTCGGTGTCGTCCATCCCCGCGAGCATCCGGGCCAGCTCCTGGGTGCGTTCCTCCTCGGACAGCCGACGCACGCTGGAACGGGTCTCCCCGGTGTCGGACGCCTTCTGCACGACGAGGTGCCGGTCGGCGTACGCGGCGACCTGCGGCAGGTGCGTCACGACGATCACCTGGTGCCGCTGTGCCAGCCGGGCGAGCCTGCGCCCGATCTCGACCGCGGCCCGGCCGCCGACACCCGCGTCGACCTCGTCGAACACCATCGTCGGGACCGGGTCGGAGCCGGCGAGCGCGACCTCCAGCGCGAGCATCACCCGGGACAGCTCGCCGCCGGAGGCACCCTTGTGCAGCGGCTGTGGGGCCGCGCCGGGGTGCGGGACGAGCCGGACCTCCACCTCGTCGACGCCACCGGTGCCGGCGTGGCACTCGCGGCCGTCGACGACCAGCACCGGTCCGCCGTCGCCGGCCGGCCGCGGCGCGACGCCGACCTGCAGCCGCGCGTCCTTCATCGCCAGCCCGGCCAGCTCGGCGGTGGTCGCCTCGGCGAGCCGCCCGGCCGCCTCGGTACGCGCAGCGGTGATCTCCGCGGCGTGTCCGGCGAGCTCGGCGGCCAGCTCGTCGCGGCGGCGGGCCAGCTCGGCGAGGGCGCCGTCCGAGGTGTCGAGCCCGTCCAGGCGCTCGCGGGCGGACGCCGCCCACTCCAGGACACCATCGGTGTCGGCGGCGTACTTGCGGGTGAGCGCCTTCAGCTCCGCCTGCCGGGCGAGGACCTGGGACAGCCGCTCCGGGTCCGCGTCGAGCCGGTTCAGGTAGCCGGACAGCTCGGCGGCCGCGTCGGCCAGGACGGCGATCGCGTCGGTGAGCCGCGGCCCCAGCTCGGCCAGCTCCGGATCGCCGCTGCCCTCGGCGAGCCCCTTCGCCTGCCCGGCGAGCCCGACCGCGCCGGGATGCTCGCCGTCGTCCGAACCGGACAGGGCCGCCCGGGCGCCCTCCGCGGCGGCGCGCAGGTCGTCCGCCTCGACCATGCGACGGGCCTGCTCCACGAGCTCGCGGTCCTCCCCCGGTTGCGGGTCGACGGCCTCGATCTCGGCGAGGCCGTGCCGCAGCATGTCGGCCTCCTGGGCGAGCCGGCGCGCGTTGTCCCGGCGCTCGGCGAGCTCGGCGACGACCTTCAGCCACTCGCTGCGCACCGCCCGGTACGCGGCGAGCGGGACCGCCACCGCGTCACCCGCGAACCGGTCCAGCAGGGCCCGCTGGTCGGAGCTGCGCAGCAGCCGGAGCTGGTCGTTCTGCCCGTGCACGGCGAGCTGGGCCTCGGCGAACCGGCCGAGCACGCCGTTCGGCACCGAGCGGCCGCCCAGGTGCGCCCGGGACCGGCCGTCCGCAGAGACGGTGCGCGCGGCGATCAGCGAGCCGTCGTCGTCCGCCTCCGCGCCCACCTCGTCGGCCAGCTCCAGCGCGCCCGGCGACGCCGCGAACCGCCCCTCGACCACGGCCCGCCGGGCCCCGGCGGACACCCGGGACGACTCGGCCCGGCCGCCCCCGAGCAGGGTCAACCCGGTCACGACCATGGTCTTCCCCGCCCCGGTCTCGCCGGTGAGCACGGTCAGGCCCGGGTCCAGCTCCAGGGTCGCGTCGTCGATCACGCCGAGTCCCTGGATCCGCATCTCGGCCAACATGGGTGGGACCATACGTTCGAACCCCGACGGTCGCAGCACCGACGCGCGAACGGATGTTCGGGCGGTCGGTCCGGTGCGGCGAGCGGTCGATCAGGTGTTCGAGGGACGCCCGCGCCATCCCCGGACGGGCAGGTCGAACTTGCGGACGAGCCGGTCCGCGAACGGCTGCGCGCCCAGCCGGACCATCCGCACCGGTTCGGGGGCGCGGCTCAGCTCCACCCGCGCACCGGGCGGCACGGAGATCGTCCGGCGGCCGTCGCAGTCGAGCACCCCGGCCGGCCCGTCGGCGGAGACCTCGATCGCGACCGCGCTGTCCGGGGCGATCACCATCGGCCGGGCGAACAGCGCGTGCGCGTTGCTCGGGACCACGAGCAGCGCCTGGACCTGCGGCCAGACCAGCGGCCCGCCCGCGGAGAACGCGTAGGCGGTCGACCCGGTCGGGGTCGAGCAGAGCACGCCGTCGCAGCCGAACGACGACACCGGCCGGCCGTCGACCTCCAGCACCACCTCGAGGATCCGGCCGCGGGTGGTCTTCTCGACGACGGCCTCGTTCAGCGCCCAGGTCCGGCCGAGGATCTCCCCGTTCAGCCGGACGACGGCCTGCAGGGTCGTCCGCTCCTCGACCTCGTAGGCGCCGGCGGCGAGCTTCTCGAGTGCCTCGTCGAGGGTGTCCTCCTCGGCCTCGGCGAGGAAGCCGATGTGCCCCAGGTTCACGCCGAGCAGCGGGGCACCGGCCGGGCGGGCCAGTGCCGCGGCACGCAGCAGCGTCCCGTCACCGCCGAGGATCAGCACGGCCACCGCGCCGCGGGCACAGTCGGGCCCGGCGGGCACCTGCACCGGTGCGAGCCCGGGCGGCAGGTCCGGCTCGACCGCGAGCTCGGCCCACTCGTCGGCGAGCACCCGGGTGCGCACGCCGAGCCGCCCGAGCTCGTTCATGACGTGCACGGCCGTCTTCCGGTTGGCGGGCCGCCCGGTGTGCAGGACCAGCAGGATCTCCCTCATGCCGGCCCGTCCGCGACGGCCGCCGCCAGCACCGCGTCGAGGTCGCCGGTCGCGCCCGGCTCGCGCCGCAGGTGCAGGAAGTACTCGACGTTCCCGGACGGCCCCGGCAGCGGGCTCGCAGCCGCACCGAGCACCCGCAGACCCAGCGCGACGGCAGCCGTCGCGACCTCGCGCAACGCCTCGGTGCGCAGCTGCGGGCTCCGCACCACGCCGCCGGAACCGAGCCGCTGCCTGCCCACCTCGAACTGCGGCTTGACCATCGGCAGCAGGTCCCCGCCGGGTGCGGTGCAGCCCGCGAGCGCGGGCAGCACCGTGCGCAGCGAGATGAACGACAGGTCGGCGACGGTGAGGTCGACCGGGCCGCCGATCTCCTCGGGCCCGAGCGCGCGGACGTTGGTGCGGTCGTGCACCCGGACCCGCTCGTCGGACTGCAGCCGCCAGACCAGCTGGCCGTAGCCGACGTCGACGGCCACGACCTCGCGGGCCCCGCGGCTGAGCAGCACGTCGGTGAACCCGCCGGTCGAGGCCCCGGCGTCGAGGCACCGCAGTCCGGCCGGGTCGACGTCCGGGAACGCCTCGAGGGCCCCGAGCAGCTTCTTCGCGCCGCGGGATGCCCACTCCGGTTCCCCGTCGCCGGGCTTCACGACGACCGGGGTGTCCCGCTCGACGAACGTCGCCGGTTTCCCGGCGGGCAGGCCGTTGACCGTGACGCGGCCGGCCGCGATCAGCTCGGCGGCCTGCCCGCGGGAGCGGGCGAGCTTGCGCCGGACGAGTTCGCTGTCCAGGCGCGCACGGGTGGGCGCCACGCTCAGCCCCGTTCCGACCCGGCGGACAGCGCGCGGCCGAGCGCGGCGTGCACCCGTTCGAACGCGGCGGGGTGATCGGCGACCGGGCGCCCGTCGAGGTCGTCGAGCCCCGCGACGGCCTCCTCGACGTCGGCACGCAGGGCGGCGACGGGGCGCTGTTCCGGCGGCCGTGGGTCACCCGGACGCGGGCCGGGGCTGGGGTCGGTCATCGATGATCTCCGGGGACGGGGGACTCGCGGGCCACGGTAGCCGAAGCCACCGACGGGCGGCGGGTGGTACGGGCAGCACCGTCCGGCCCGACGGGTCAGTCCCCGAGGCCGAGCTCCCGCAGTACGGCCGCGGCCGCGTCGCCGTCGGCGGTCACCCGGGCGTCGCCGTCGTGCGCCCACGCGGCCGCGCACAGCGCCCGCAGGGCGTCGACCGCCGGTTCGGCACCGCCGCCGTCCCCGGTGAGCCGCAGCCCGTCCGGGCCGGCCTGCACCCGCCAGCCGTCGCGCGGGCCGAAGACCAGCTCGTCCGGGTGCCGGGTGAGCGCGGCGAGGTCGGCACCGAGATAGGTGGGCCGCAGCTCCGGCGGCGCCGCGAGGAGCTCCGCCGCGCCGCTCACCCCGGTCAGGACCATCAGCGAGGGCGCGCCCAGCGCGTTCGCACCCTCGATGTCGGTGTCCAGCCGGTCACCGACCACCAGCGGGCGCGTCGCCCCGCCCTGGGCCTCACGGAGCAACCGCGCACCGGGCTTGCCCGCGACCTGCGGTTCGCCACCGGACGCCGTGCGCACCACGTGCACCATCGACCCGTTGCCGGGCATCGGTCCGCGTTCGGTCGGGAGGGTCGCGTCGACGTTCGTGGCGACCCACCGGGCGCCGGCACGGACCGCGACGACGGCCTCGGCCAGCTGCCGCCAGCCGGTGTCCGGCGAGTGTCCCTGGACGACGGCGGCGGCCCCGTCCGCGGTCTCGACGACCGTGAGCCCGCGGGCCCGGACCTCGTCGGCCAGCGCGGACGTCCCGACCACCAGGACCGGTGCGCCGGCGGGCAGCTGCTCGGCGAGCATCGCGGCCGCCGCCTGCGAGCTGGCGCGGACGTCCCCGACGGCGGCAGGGAAGCCCAGCTCGACGAGGTGAGCGGCGACCTCGGCCGGGCTGCGGGACGCGTTGTTGGTGACGTACACGGTCGGCACCCCGCGGTCGGCCGCGCCGCGCACGGCCTCGACGGCCCCGGGGACCACGGCGGGCCCCCGGTAGAGAGTGCCGTCGAGGTCGGCGAGCAGGACGTCGTGCCGGGACAGCAGGTCGTCGGTCATCGGTGATCCCCTTCCGCGGCGCCGGTGCCGCCGGATGTCTCCGCGGTGCCGGTGCTGCTGGGCGTCTCCGCGGTGCCGGTGCCGCCGGAGCTCTCCGCGGTGCCGGCATCGTCACCCCCGGTCCGTTCGGTCCGGGGGTCGTCGCCGACCGGCCGGGCGGTCCCGGCACGGTCACCGACGGGCTTCTCGGTCGGGAGGTCGCCGCTCCCGTCGGGCCCGGCTCCGCCGCCCCGTACCGGGTCGTCGCTCCCGGTGCCGCCACCCGGCTCGCGGTCACCCGGCGCGCCAGTGGGGACCGCTCCGGTCGCCGCATCCCCGGAGGGAGCGGCGCCGGTCCGGTCGTGCTCGTCCGCGCCCTCGGCGGTGTCGCCGGGGCCCTCGACCGGGACGTCCTCGTAGCCGATGGACAGTCCGTCGTCGTCGGGGGTGGGCAGCTCCTCACCGGTCAGCTCGGCGATCCGCACGGCCGCGTCGGTCCGCCCGTCGGTGTCGGCGTCGTGGGCGTGCACGAACCACTGCACGGCCTCGGACTCGCGGCCGGCGGCGAGCAGGTTGTCGGCGTAGGCGTAGAACAGCCGGGCGCTCCACGGGTCGCGGCGGCGCTCGTCGAGCTCGGGGACCTGCAGCCCGACGACGGCCGCGTCCAGCTCGCCCAGGTCTCGCCGGGCACCGGCCGCCACGATCAGCAGCTCGATCCGCTCCTCGGGGCCGAGGTCGCGTGCCTCCGGACTGCGGGCGAGGTCGATCGCCCGCTCCGGCCGCCCCAGCGCACGCTCGATGTCCGCCATGACGTGCACGTGTCCGGGCCCGCCACCCATCCGCCGTGCGGCGCGGAACTCGCCGAGAGCCTCGTTCCACTCGCCGGCGTGGTAGGCGACGATGCCGGCCGCCTCCCGGACCACGGCGATCCGCGACGCCCGCCGCCGCGCGTAGCGGGCGTGCTCGAGCGCCAGGACGGGGTCCTCGTCGACGAGCACGCCGGCCGCGACGAGATGCCGGGCCACGGACTCGGCGGTCTCCTTCTGCAGCCCGCGCAGGTCCCGCCGCACGCTCGCGTCGAGGTCCGAGGCCGACACGGAGTCCGGCAGCGATGGCTCGGCGACGAACGTCCGCTCGGCCGACTCGGGGATGCGCCGGGGGCGCCCGCCCCGGTCCGGTCGGTCCTCCCGCCGGCCGGCACGGTCGTCGCGACGGCGCTCGTCCCGCGGGCCGCGGCGGTCGCCCTGCTGCCGCGGACGACGGTGCCCGCGCTCGTCGTCCCGGTCACCCGCGACGGCGGCGCGGCGCTCCGGCGCGCCCGGCTCGCGGGCCAGCGCGGTGCCGTCGGCCGTCTCGCCGGGCTCGCGGATCGGCGCAGCGCCCTCGGCCGTCTCGCCGGGCTCGCGGATCGGCGCAGTGCCGTCGGCCGGTGCGCCGTCACCGTCGACCGGAACAGTCCTGTCGACCGGACCGCCGGCCCCGTCGACCGACCCACTGCTGTCGGCCGGGGCGCCGGACTCGTCGATCGCCGCCGTGCTGTCGATCGGGCCGGCAGGCTCGCGAACGGGCGTGGTGCCGTCGACCGGGCTTCCGGCCTCGTGGACAGCCGCATTGCCGTCGGCCGTAGTGCCGGCCTCGGGAGTCGTGTCGGCCGGGCCGGTCGCGCCGGCGGGGCGCTCGGGCCCGGTGTGCTCGTCGTGCCGGGGGCGTACCGGTCCGACCTGCTCGCCGGGCGGAACGTCGAGCCCGTCGACCCGGTCGAGGTCGTCCCGGGCCGGACGGTGATCGTCTACGCCGCGCGGACGGCGCTCGGCACGTTCCGCACCCGGCCGCTGGGCTCGATCCCCGCGGTACGACCGATCGCCGCGATCACGGTCGTCCCGGCCCCGGTACGGCCGGTCACCGCGGTTCTCGTAGGACCCGCCGCCACGGCCGGACCGGCGGTCGTCCCGCCCGCCGAACGAGCGGTCGCCCCGCTCCTCGTACGCACGGTCACCACGGTCCTGGTCCGACCGCTCGTCCCGGCCCCGGTACGGACGGTTGCCACGGTCCCGGTCGGGCCGGTCGTCGCGGCTCCGATACGGCTGGTCGCCCCGCTCCCGATACGGGCGGTCACCACGGTCCCGCTCGGGGCGGTCGTCCCGCCCGCGGTACGGGTTGGCGCGCCGCTCCTGCCGGTCGTCCCGGCCCTGGTACGGGCGGTCGCCACGGTCCCGGTACGGGCGGTCGTCCCGGCCCCGGTACGGACGGTCACCACGGTCCCGGCCGGACCGCTCGTCCCGACCCCGGAACGGCCGGTCCCCACGATCCCGGTCCGGGCGGTCGCCACGGTCCCGGTACGGGCGGTCGTCCCGGCCCCGGTACGGGCGGTCGCCCCGGCCCCGGCCGGACCGCTCGTCCCGACCCCGGAACGGCCGGTCGCCATGCTCCCGGTCCGACCGCTCATCACGACCCCGGAACGGCTGATCGGCCCGGCCCCGGTCCGACCGCTCATCCCGACCCCGGAACGGGCGGTCCTCGCGGTCGCGGTACGGGCGCTCCCCCCGGTCAGGGCGGCCCCGCTCGTCGCCGCCCCGGAACGGCCGGCCACCACGGTCCTCGCGCCGGGCCGGTCCACCACGGTCGTCGCGGGGCCGGTACGAGCCGCCGCGCCGGTCGTCGCCGGACGATCGGCCCGCCCGGTCGGCGCGGAAGGGTCGGTCGCCCCGGTCGTCCTCGCGTGGCCCCCGCGCGCGGTCGCCGCCGCCGCGGGAGGGCGCGTCCCGCCGGTCGTCGCGGAACGAGCGGCCGCCACGGTCGTCGCCGCGGCCCCGGTTCCGGTCCTGGTACGAGCGGCTTCCGCGCCGGTCGTCCTCGAAGGAGCGGCGAGGCCCGTCACCGGGCCGGGATCCTCCGTCACGGGGCGGGCGGCCCCGCCGGTCCTCGCTGTCCCGGGAGCCGGTTCGGGGCCCGCTGCCGCGGTCGTCGGCACGGTAGCTGCGGTCGCCACGATCCTCGGACGCGCGGCCGCGGAACGGTCGGTCGCCTCGGTCGTACGACTCACGGCGCCCGGGGCCCTCCGCCGCCGACCGCCCGCCGGGCCCGTTCGGGTTCCAGGACGAGCCGGTCCTGCGCTCGTCCCGGCCGCGGCCGCCCCGATCGTCACCACGGTCGCCGCGCCCGGCGCCGCCCCGGCCCGACCAGCCCTGGCCGCCGTCCCGGCCACCGCGTCGCCGGTCGTCGGATCCCCGCGACCCACCGGCCTGCGCTCCGCGGCCGCCGGGCCGCTCGGTCCGCCGGCGGTCACCGCCCTCCCGGCCGTCGCCGGGACGTTCCCCGTCCGTCACGCGCTCAGGGTACAAACGAACACCGTCACTTCCGCGGTCGAGGACCGCTCCGAGCGAGCCGGCTCCCGGTGTCGACGGGAACGGCCACGAAACAAGAAAAGGGGAGCCCGCGCGGTGACAGCACCGTTGCGGACTCCCCTTTCTGAGGTTGAATGTCGGCGGCGACCTACTCTCCCACACCCTGACGAGTGCAGTACCATCGGCGCTGGAAGGCTTAGCTACCGGGTTCGGAATGGGACCGGGCGTTCCCCTACCGCCATAACCACCGACAACACTATCCAAAAATAAACCCCACAAGAAACCCTCGCAGGGCCCAACCCACACAACCACCCCGACACGGGCACGGTTGTGGACTCAGGGTCACACAGTGGATGCGAACAACACGTCATGGCAAGCCCTCGGCCTATTAGTACCGGTCAACTCCACCCCTCACAAGGCTTCCATCTCCGGCCTATCAACCCAGTCATCTCCTGGGAGCCTTACCCACTCAAAGGTGGTGGGAGACCTCATCTTGGAACAGGCTTCCCGCTTAGATGCCTTCAGCGGTTATCCCTCCCGAACATAGCCAACCAGCCGTGCCCCTGGCGGGACAACTGGCACACCAGAGGTTCGTCCGTCCCGGTCCTCTCGTACTAGGGACAGCCTTCCTCAAGTCTCCAACGCGCGCGGCGGATAGGGACCGAACTGTCTCACGACGTTCTAAACCCAGCTCGCGTACCGCTTTAATGGGCGAACAGCCCAACCCTTGGGACCTACTCCAGCCCCAGGATGCGACGAGCCGACATCGAGGTGCCAAACCATGCCGTCGATATGGACTCTTGGGCAAGATCAGCCTGTTATCCCCGGGGTACCTTTTATCCGTTGAGCGACACCCCTTCCACCAGGAGGTGCCGGATCACTAGTCCCGACTTTCGTCCCTGCTCGACCCGTCAGTCTCACAGTCAAGCTCCCTTGTGCACTTACACTCAACACCTGATTACCAACCAGGCTGAGGGAACCTTTGGGCGCCTCCGTTACCCTTTAGGAGGCAACCGCCCCAGTTAAACTACCCACCAGGCACTGTCCCTGAACCAGATCATGGCCCGAGGTTCAGACACCCAATTCGACCAGAGTGGTATTTCAACAACGACTCCACGACCACTGGCGTGACCGCTTCCCAGTCTCCCACCTATCCTACACAAGCCGAACCGAGCACCAATACCAAGCTATAGTAAAGGTCCCGGGGTCTTTCCGTCCTGCCGCGCGTAACGAGCATCTTTACTCGTAATGCAATTTCGCCGAGTCTGTGGTCGAGACAGCGCCCAAGTCGTTACGCCATTCGTGCAGGTCGGAACTTACCCGACAAGGAATTTCGCTACCTTAGGATGGTTATAGTTACCACCGCCGTTTACTGGCGCTTAAATTCTCCGCTTCGCCCCCAAAAAGGCTAACGGGTCCTCTTAACGTTCCAGCACCGGGCAGGCGTCAGTCCGTATACATCGTCTTGCGACTTCGCACGGACCTGTGTTTTTAGTAAACAGTCGCTTGGGCCTGGTCTCTGCGACCACCCACCCCTAGCCCGTCAAGAGCTTCAAGGCAGGTGGCCCCCCTTCTCCCGAA